>DFVG01000021.1 GCA_002379985.1 Flavobacteriaceae bacterium UBA4166 | reverse complement strand
ATCATGGAATTCGAAAAAGAATTCGATATTCAGATTCCAGACGATCAAGCGGAAAATATCGCTACCGTAGGTCAAGCTATTTCTTACATCGAAGACGCGAAATAAGAATACATATTTATGGAACTTAAGCGAGTTGTCGTAACGGGTCTAGGCGCGTTAACTCCTATTGGTAATTCTATCTCAGAATATTGGGACGGACTTAAAAATGGGACGAGTGGTTGTGCGCCTATTACGTATTTTGATACGGAAAAGTTTAAAACGAAATTCGCTTGTGAAATAAAAAATTACGACCCACAAGATCATTTTGATCGTAAAGAGGCAAGAAAGCTAGACCGCTTTGCGCAGTACGCGCTTGTTTCTTCTTCCGAAGCCATTGAAGATGCCCAAATTAACGTAGATGAGATTGATAAATTTCGTGTCGGTGTTATTTGGGGTGCCGGAATTGGTGGTTTGGAAACGTTTCAAAATGAAGTAATCAATTTTGCAGAAGGGGATGGAACACCGCGTTTCAACCCCTTCTTCATTCCAAAAATGATCGCAGATATTGCCCCCGGGAATATTTCGATCAAGCATGGGTTTATGGGTCCCAACTATACCACGGTCTCAGCATGTGCTTCTTCTGCGAATGCTTTAATTGATGCCCTTAATTATATACGCTTAGGGCATTGCGATATCATCGTAACCGGTGGTAGTGAAGCAGCCGTAACACAAGCCGGTATGGGTGGTTTCAATGCCATGCATGCGCTTTCTACTCGAAATGAAAGTCCGGAAACCGCATCGCGACCTTTTGATGCTACTCGCGACGGGTTCGTGCTTGGGGAAGGAGCCGGCGCTTTGATCTTAGAAGAATACGAGCACGCTAAAAAACGCGGAGCAAAGATCTACGCGGAAGTCGTTGGAGGCGGAATGTCAAGTGATGCCTATCACATGACAGCTCCACATCCTGATGGAATTGGGGTAGAACGTGTAATGCTGAACTGCTTGCGCGATGCTGATATGGATCCGAAAGAAGTAGACGCTATTAACACCCACGGAACGTCCACTCCGCTAGGAGACGTGGCAGAATTAAAAGCGATCACCAAAGTATTTGGAGATCATGCTAAAAACATCAATATCAACTCTACCAAGTCGATGACCGGACACTTATTGGGTGCTGCCGGCGCTATTGAAGCGATCGCTTCGATCTTGTCGATGCAACACGGAGTCGTACCTCCAACCATCAATCACACTACGGTAGATGAGAATATCGATCCATCGTTCAACCTTACGCTGAATAAAGCACAAGAACGAGAAATCAATGTGGTTATGAGCAATACCTTTGGGTTTGGCGGGCATAATGCCTGTGTGCTTTTCAAAAAATGGGACGCTTAATGTAAATGGCCACAATTAAAGACATATTCAATCCTCGTGCTGAAAAGGACGGGGATTTTTTTTATACCATCAAAAAAATTCTAGGCTTTAAGCCGAAGGATATTCGCATCTATGTAGAGGCTTTTACCCATCGGTCTATGAACGAAACGAATACCAAAGGAGCAGCCCAAAATTATGAACGCTTAGAGTTTCTTGGTGATGCGATGCTCAGTGCGGTTATTGCTTCTCATTTATTTATGGAAGTGCCTTCCGGAGACGAAGGATACCTTACAAAAATGCGCGCCAAAGTGGTGAGCAGAGAGCACTTGAATGAATTAGGGCGCGATCTAGAATTAATCAAACACTTAAAGACTTCTATTCCTCTTGAACAGTTTGGCGGTAATGTACATGGCAATGTTTTTGAAGCCCTGGTGGGTGCCATCTATCTTGATCGTGGATTCAAATACTGCGAGAAATTTATTTACAAACGTGTGATCGATCCTTATGTGGATATTGAGCGTTTAGAAGGCAAGATTATTAGCTATAAAAGCTTATTCATTGAATGGTGCCAAAAGAAAAAGAAAACCTTTCGCTTTATCGTCTATGAAGACACCGGTGCGGATACACTCAAACACTTTGGGGTAAAACTTCAGTTGGATGGTGAGATCGTGGCAAAAGCGCGTGCTACTTCTAAGAAAAAGGCTGAGGAGCGCGCTGCCAAACGCGCTTATTATAAGCTTCAGGAGGCTATTGACAGAGAAATTCAATAAGAATGGGGTTTCTGTTCATCTAGCGTTGTAATAGCTAGCATCTCTTTTCCATCACAAAAGAAATCAGAAAAACACAAGAGACATCTATTAAAAAAGGACCCTTTCCTGGGATTTTAAGCGTAGATATATTTTCGCAAACGTTTTCGTTGTAAAATGCTGCCATTGCATGGCTTCCATCCGACAAACAATGTGTATTTTTAGATAAATTTGTAGTTGTGGCACATTATAAACTGGTATTGGAAGAGGCTTGCGAAGACGAATATTCTTTAGTAGCCATTCACTGTAGTGAAGCGGCTTACAAGATGGCGTATTTACTCAACCAACATACTCACTTGCGCCTGCACAGACAACGCCGAGATGTAGACTTTTCAAAAGACGGACTTTCCATTACATTTCCTTGGTTCTCTTTTGAAAACAAACAACAATACATTCACTACCATTTAGTAGCCAACAAGTGTAAGTCGGCTGCAGCAAAAACTGTTTCCGGAGGAGGATTGTTTGCGGCTTCAGAAGAAGAGAATACACACCTGCATTATTTGATTCCGGAATATAAGAATGTCGATTACTTTTTAAAAATTCAGTCTGAAAATACATTGCCATCCCTTCGAAAGCTATTACTGGAAATGAATGAAATTCAACCCGTTATTTCGGCGTATTCCTTGGCACCTGAAAACATTAAATCTAAGAACAACTTAATATTCAACTAATGCCCTCACAAAAAAGAACCAAAATCGTAGCCACGCTTGGACCAGCTACTTCCGATAAGAACACCCTAAAAAAAATGATCAAGGCAGGGGTTGATGTATTTCGAATCAACTTTTCTCATGCCAGCTACGACGATGTCAAAGAGCGCATCAAAATGATCCGTTCCCTAAGCGAAGAACTCGAATCTGGTACTGCAATTCTAGCAGACCTACAAGGGCCTAAACTGCGTGTGGGGATCATGAAAGAAGAAGTGATCGTTAAAAAAGGAGACGTCATAAAGTTTTGTACGGGAAAAGAGTTTGAAGGAACACGAGAACGCGTGTATATGAATTACGATAATTTTCCACGTGATGTAAATCCGGGAGAACGTATTTTGCTGGACGATGGAAAATTGATCTTCAAAGTGGTGGAAACCGATAAAAAAGAAGAAGTAGTTGCGAAAGTGTTACAGGGCGGCCCCCTGCGCTCTAAAAAAGGGGTCAATCTTCCTAATACCAATATTTCACTGCCGGCTCTAACCGAAAAAGATAAAAAAGACGCCGTTTTTGCCATTGGTCAGGAAGTAGATTGGATTGCCCTTTCTTTTGTGCGCCATGCGGAAGACCTAAAAGAACTACAAGCGCTCATCGAAGCACATAGTGAATACAAGATCCCCATTATTGCGAAAATAGAAAAACCGGAAGCCGTAGAAAATATTGATAAGATCGTGGCGTATTGCGACGGACTCATGGTAGCGCGTGGTGATTTAGGTGTGGAAGTGCCGGCTGCCGATGTGCCTTTAATTCAAAAGCAATTGGTGTTGAAAGCCAAAAAAGCTCGAATTCCGGTGATCATTGCCACCCAAATGATGGAAACCATGATCTCTAGTTTAACCCCCACCCGAGCTGAGGTGAACGATGTGGCGAATAGTGTTATGGATGGGGCCGATGCCGTCATGCTTTCCGGAGAGACCTCCGTGGGAAAATATCCGGTAGAAGTGATTGAAACCATGGCGAATATTTGTCGCAATGTGGAAGGATCAGATCTTATTCAAGTTCCGCTAGAGCCGCCACATGTTCGTACCAATCGGTATGTAACCAAATCGGTTTGTTATCACGCAGCCCTTATGGCAAATGAAATTGAAGCTAAAGCGATTTGTACCCTGACCAACAGCGGGTACACGGCTTTTCAGATCTCCGCTTGGCGGCCCGACGCCCATATTTTAGTCTTTACTTCAAACAAGAGAATTTTAAGTCGGCTCAATTTACTTTGGGGTGTGACGTCCTTTTACTACGATAAATATGTAAGCACCGATGAAACGGTTGACGATGTGAATCAGATCGCTACGCAACGAAACTTTGTAAAGAAAGGGGATTACTTGATCAATCTGGCAGCCATGCCTATTGTCGATAAGGGAATGGTAAACACCCTCCGCGTTTCACAATCTAAATAAAAAAAGGCCCAGAAGGGCCTTTTCTGTTATTTTATAATTTCCGTTTTGGATAACACCATGGCGTTGCCATCTTTCTTAATTTCAACATTCCAGTTAAAGGTTGCTGAGGTATAGACGTAAGTGATCTTTTGAAGTGTATTATCGGCGCGTGTTACTTGCAACTGACTTGTCCATGTGCCTTCTTTAGGCAACGTATCGTCGATGGTCTCAGTATCTTTTCCCTTCATTCCCGGAAAGGCAAATTCCTCGGGGAAATCATACAATTGTTGTGCTGCAAAAAAAGCTTCATGCCATCGTGCTCCCGGTAGTGTTAGGGTTACGGTGTTACTGGGCTTGCTCACGGAACCACCGGTGCTTTCAACGTAGCCCACTTCTGGGAATAAGGCTTGTAACTCCAGGGCGTACCCTTCGGCAGAGATTCCGGGTTCTGGAGGGAAATAGCGCGACAAATAACCATTAAATGCGAAGCCTTTTTTGTGATTATACGCGATGTGATGCATACCGCCTTTGATGCCTCCCACAGTCATGGTAGGCTGCGTTTCGGCTTCAATTACCTCCACCCGGGTTCCGTAGGGCATTCGTGCGAGACGTTCACTTTGAAGGTTTCCGTATTCCCGAAGACTGAGTCCGCTTGGTGCGGTCACATACAAATAAGAGGAGGTGTTTTCTGCAGCGTCTCCAAGAGCGAGATCTTTATTGTCTTGAAGTTCTGTTTCTGAAGCGGATGCTTCATTTTTTGGGTCATTGTTACAGGAGAGGAGGGAAAGGGCGAGCACTGCTGCAGTGCAAAAGAAAACTACTTTTTTCATCGTGTTTGAGATTTAAGTTACTATTTAGATTCAAAAAGTAGTGGTGTACCATACGGGTAAAACGAAATTATGCGTGATATATTGAAAAGAAGGTCCTTAAAAATCGAGTGTCAACTGAACGTCTACGGCTTGCTCGACAGCAGGCTTCTTCTTTTCTGTGTTTAAATTCGATAATGAAATACCCAACAAACGTACCGAGTTTTCCATTTTAGACTGGAATAACAAATCTTTAACATGCTCCATGATAAGGTCTTTACTTGCTACGTATAGCGGGAGGGTTTTGCTTCGTGTTTGCAGTTTGAAATCACTGTATTTTATTTTTAGGGTGATCGTTTTTCCGGCCACCTTACTTTTTTGGAGTCGGCGTTCCACTTCTTCGGCAATTTCTTCTAGGCGGTCTAGCATGAATACTTCGGAAGAGATATTTTCTCTAAAGGTGCGTTCTGCAGCTAAGGACTTCCGCGTACGAGAAGGGCTTACTTTGCTATGCTGAATCCCACGAACGATCTGGTAATAATAGGCACCACTTTTTCCGAAGTGTTCTTCCAAATATTCCATCGATTTATTCTTCAGATCGAGCCCCGTGTAGATGCCGTGACGGTACATTTTTTCCTTCATTACCTTTCCTACTCCATAGAATTTTTTAATGTCTAAGGTTTCGAGAAAAGAAATAACATTTTCCGGAGGGATGGTTTTTTGCCCGTTGGGTTTGTTGATATCGCTCGCCACTTTTGCGATGAATTTGTTGATTGAGATGCCTGCCGAAGCATTCAGTCCCGTCTTCTCCTTAATCGCTGCTCTAATTTCTGAAGCAATAAGTGTCGCGCTGGGATTTCCTTTTTTGTTTTCAGTGACATCCAAATAGGCCTCATCCAGAGAGAGTGGTTCCACGAGATCGGTATAGTCAAAAAAAATGCTTCGAATTCGCTGGGAGAGTTCGCGGTAGCGATCAAAACGTGTTTTTACAAAGATAAGTTCAGGGCATCGTTTCCGTGCGAGAACTCCGCTCATAGCACTATGAACCCCAAACTTTCGAGCCTCATAACTGGCGGCACTCACCACACCTCGTTTCCCTCCGCCACCTACAGCAATGGGTTTTCCTCGCAACTCCGGGTGGTCTAATTGCTCAACGGAGGCATAAAAAGCATCCATATCTACATGGATGATCTTTCGTATGGGCAAATCGGAGTTCATCCCGTAAATTTAATATCTTTAAATAAGAATATATCGTACCCATTTGGGAGAATTAATGTATGTCAAAAACGGCTATTGTATTAGGCGCAACCGGACTCACGGGAAGTGAGTTGCTTGCTTTATTATTGAAAGATGACAGGTTCGAGCGTGTAAAGGTATTTACACGTCGCCCCGTTGATGTCTCACACCCCAAGATCGAAGAGCACATAGTTGATTTGCTTCATCTTGAGAAAGAAGCTGCTCTTTTTACGGGAGACGTGGTCTTCTGTTGCATCGGAACGACTAAGTCTAAAACACCCGATAAGGAGTTGTATCGGGATATTGATTATGGTATTCCTGTGACAGCTGCGAAACTATG
The DNA here is from genome assembly GCA_002379985.1 of Flavobacteriaceae bacterium UBA4166. Taxonomy (GTDB): domain Bacteria; phylum Bacteroidota; class Bacteroidia; order Flavobacteriales; family Flavobacteriaceae; genus DFVG01. The sequence continues at coordinate 42,252 of DFVG01000021.1, read as the reverse complement.
TGAACATAATAATATTCGGACTTTCGTGGTGGTTTCGGCCTTGGGTGCAGACCCAAACAGCGGCGTATTCTATAATCGGGTAAAGGGAGAAATGGAGCAAGCTGTTCTGAATAAAAACATTCCGCATACGTATATATTACAACCTTCTTTGATTGGAGGGGATAGAAAAGAAAAACGCTTCGGAGAACGTCTTGCGCAACGCGCCTTTTCATTTTTTTCTTTTTTGATTCCGAAGAAATACGAAATGATACATCCCAAAGAAATAGCGAAGGCCATGCTCTTTTTGTCGCATAATAGTTATCAAAAGCAACGAATACCATCGCAAGAACTTAAAAAATTAAGCATCCAGTGAATCTAAATCAAGTAACCGTTCCGGCAATTGACGTAGAAGCTTCTGTGGCTTTTTACGAAAAGCTGGGGTTACAGTTAATTGTATATACCGAAGGAAGCTACGCACGTTTTGAATGTCCGGAAGGAAATAGTACTTTTTCCGTTCACAAAGTAGACAGCGTATCAACGGAGCCCGGTTGTTATACCTATTTTGAAGTGGCGGATGTAGCTCAAAAAGTCATCGAGTTAGCTACTCATGGAATTACCGTAGACGAACCCGCCACCCCACAGTCTTGGTTATGGACTGAAGCCCGCCTCAAAGATCCTTCCAATAATCAAATCATTATCTTTACTGCCGGAGAGCATCGTAAAAATCCGCCTTGGCGCCTATCATAAATGCACGAAATAGAACGCAAATACCTTCTTAATTCAAATGATTATAAGACCGAAGCGCGATGTCAGTTTCATATTGTGCAAGGGTATTTGAATTCGCATCCCGAGCGTAGTGTCCGTATCCGTGTTAAAGGCGACCAAGGATTTATAACAGTAAAAGGAAAAAGCAACGAATCTGGCACGCTGCGTCTGGAATGGGAACATCCTATTCCGCTTTCCGAAGCGGAAGCCTTACTCGCTTTGTGTGAGCCCGGACAGATCGATAAGATTCGGTATGAAGTGCCTTATAAAGGTCACATTTTTGAAGTAGACGAGTTTTTTGGTGCTAATAAGGGCTTGGTATTGGCAGAAGTTGAGCTTACCCACGAAGACCAAGAAATAGCAAAACCACCATGGCTTGGCAAAGAAGTTACCGGTGATATTCGGTATTACAATTCACATTTATTAACGCACCCATTTAATACTTGGAACACATGAAACCAACAGTTATCTTTCTTATGCTTGCAGCAGGATTATTTTTTTCCTGTGAGCCCAAAATTCAGCGTGAATACATCACTGAACCTTGTCCCGAAGAGGAGCCATCGCCATCGGTATCAAAGCTGAAGAAACAATTAACAGATTCGGGTTTTCAGCTTTTTGATTATGTAGATGAGGCTACAGGTGACACCGTGTTGATGCAACAATATTACATTGCCTTTCTAAAACGAGGTCCCAATAGATCACAATCCAAAGAAGAAGCTGATAGCTTGCAAGCGTTACATTTAGCGCATTTAGGCGTTATGTATGAAAAAGGCTACGCCGATATTTCCGGGCCTTTTGGGGATGATGGGGATATTCGTGGTATCACGATCTACAACGTTCCCACCCAACAAATGGCAGATAGTTTAGCGAACTTAGACCCAAGCGTGCAAGCCGGAAGACTCTCTATTGAGATCCATCCGTGGTGGGCGGCGAAGGGGTTTCCGCTTCGGTAATTACTGCGATGCTAGTTGTACAACCCTTCTCACAAGCCGCTCATCTGTAGTTCCATGAGTGCCCGTGTTGAAGAAGTCGGTTGTTGTGTTCCATTCTTTTTTCTGAATTCCGGAAAGGTGAACACTTTGAAATCCCAATGATTTAAACCGTTCAATTTGCGAGGGTTCGATTCCGGCGCCTGGCATAATTTCAATGCGCTTTTGGCTCTGTTTTAGGAGTTGCGAGAGTAGCGGTAGTCCGCTCCATGCGGTTTGTTGTTGTCCTGAGGTTAGGATGCGATGGATTCCCAACGCGATGATATCCTCCAATGCGTGTTCCGGTTGAGCAACGTGATCAAACGCACGGTGAAAAGTAATGTGCATTCCTTCGGCAGTTGCGACCATCTCTTTCATAAAGGCGCTATCAATTTTTTTTTCTGAAGTCAAGGCGCCCACCACCACCCCAGCGCAGTTCCATTTTCTACAATCTTCGATACTTCGAAGCATGGTTTGTTGTTCTTCTTCGGAATACACAAAATCCCCTGCGCGCGGTCGAAGGAGCACGTGAACCGGAATAGCTAATGTACGCGTCACGGTTTCTATAAGCGATTCCGAAGGAGTGAGTCCGCCTACCTCCAAGTGTTCACAAAGCTCTATGCGATGCGCACCACCCCGTTGGGCCGCGACAGCACTTTCGTAAGAGTTTGCGCAAATTTCTACCCGCATCCCTTATTCAATTACAAGTTCATCAATAAAGGTCCAAGCCGGATTGCCCGCGCCTTGAGTTCCCTCCGGGATGATGCCGAAAGAAGGAATGTGTAGCGTGATTTTAGTAATGTTTTGCTTCGGAATTGTGGGCTTCCATTTCAGGTGTTTTTGAGCAGATGCTTCGTTCGAAGCTAGGATAGGCAGCGTAACGGTTTCCGTTGTTCCCTCAGCAGTTTCCCAAGTTATGGAGGCTTCTTTTGGAGCATACACCCATTGCCCGATCGCTTCAAAAAAGCGTGTTTCTAGTGTTGAGATTGAAACCGGGGTTTCCCATTCCGCAGAAATGCTAAGATCGTCTCCCCAAAACCCTAACCATTCTCCATCACCAAAACGATCGTTACTTCCCAGCACACCATTATGAAGCGCATTGACGCCACCCGCATTATACGCAGGATGAGGTGGCCTATCTAGGGATATATCTGCAGCAATTCCGCGATGGATCTTAATTTCGGTAGTATATGGATGTCCCACAGTCTCGTTTCCTTCCATCATTTGTGCTTTGAATGTCCCTGAGGTTACAATGGGTACCGACTTGCTATAGGTTTGTTGGCTGCCGTTGTACTCATAACGTACCGTGGCATTAGGTAAGGGAGTCGTTACCGTAGCGAACAAGGTATCACGTTTGGCTTGAAACCCCACTTCCAGTTGGTGCAGCGGATCATAATAGGAAACATTTTTAGCGTCAAGTCGTTTCTGAAACCCACTCCATCGCTCCAGAAATTTTGAATAGTCTTGCGCTAGGTTCTCTCGCGGCCCCGTCCAAAGCACTTCCGAAATGGCAATCATCCGCGGAAAGATCATGTATTCTACCTGCTCGAAGGTAGGCATATACTCTGTCCATACATTCCCTTGTGCCCCCAAAATGTACTCATGGGCTCCAGGTTCTAAAGCTTCCGGAATAGGCGAAAAGCCATAAACTTTTTTGAGCGGCACATAGCCGCCGATCGCCAGAGGCTCTTCGGGGTGGGTGTCTTGATAGTAGTCGAAATAGAGATGAGAAGTAGGGGTCATAACGACCTTATGATTGGCTTCCGCAGCTGCCATGCCTCCTTCTATGCCACGCCAAGACATCACCGTAGCATTCGGTGCTAAACCGCCTTCCAAAATCTCATCCCAGCCAATGATCTGTTTGCCGTGTTGGTTGACAAATTCTTCTATTTCGGTAATAAACCAACTTTGCAACGCTTCTTCTGAAGTGATTCTATCCTTAAGCATTCGAAACTGACAATCTTCACAAGCTTTCCAATGCGTTTTAGGGGCTTCATCGCCACCAATGTGTATGTAGTTCCCCGGAAACAGTGGCATTACTTCTAGCAAAACGTCTTTCAAAAAAGCGATGGTTTGCGGTTTGGTACAAAACACATTTTCAAAAATGCCCCATTCTGTAGCCACAGGAACGCTGTTGCCCGTACAACCCAATTCGGGGTATGAACTCACAGCGGCTTGCGCATGACCGGGCATCTCAATTTCGGGAATTACCGTAATTTTAAGAGATTTGGCGTACGCCACAATTTCTTTAATATCTTCTTGGGTGTAAAATCCGCCGTATCGCGTCCCGTCATATGTTCGGGGCATATCATTGTAATGTCCTACCAAGGTTTCGTTTCGGAATGCTCCGTGCGATGTAAGTTTTGGATACTTTTTAATTTCAATGCGCCATCCTTGATCATCGGTAAGGTGCCAATGGAAGGTATTCATTTTCAACAACGCTAAATATGAAAGATATTCTTTGATAGTCTCCTTCGGAAAAAAATGCCGACTCACATCCAGATGCATTCCACGGTAGGAAAATGTAGGTGTGTCTTCAATAAATAATGTTGGAAGCATCACATCTTCTCTCGGGATCGTGTGTTGCTTTTCCCAATCAACCGGAAGCAACTGTCGTAGTGTTTGTAGCCCATAAAAAGCACCGGCATCGGTGTTGGCCTCTACGAGAATATCATCTTCAGTAATGCGTAATCGATAGCCTTCATCTGTGAGTGCGGTATCCACCCTAATTTTCAAATCGGCTTTGGTATCTTTTGAAGTTGAAAGCTTCCAACCGGGCCCTTCCGCCAAAAATTCTTCAAACCACTTGACAGCATTCTCAAAACGAGGGGCGTGATGGATGGTTAGATCCTTTCCGAATAAAAAAGAACCTTTCTCAATACTGAGTTGCTGTGGCTGCGGAAAGATAATAACTTCAGTAGGGGGAGAATCCATCGTACGATCACAACCTATGCTGAGCGCACTTAGAATTATCAATAATAATAACCTCATTTTCATAGTCCGAAATTACGGAAAAAACGTCGCCCTAAGAGGCGTAAGCTATTTCCACTTGCTGTTGTAGTTGATTTCCATGTTGATCGATGACCGTAAGGGTATAGGTTCCGGGTCCTAGGATCAATACTTGTTCGTGAAATGTTTGCGTAGTACCTACATACATACCATCCCAATACCAATAGACCTTTGTTTCTGAAGAACGATGTGCCAACTGAAATACCACTTCTTGATGCTTTTCCTGAAAACTTTTTGCGATTAAAATAGTTTCTCTTGGTCTCGGGGTTACAAATTCCATTAACTGTTCTCCTTCTTGAAAACACCCTTCCTTAAAAGGTGGCAAGGGTTGATAATTAGGATGTGTTTGTGCGTAATAGTATTCCATCATGGGAGGCAACGAAAACCAAGAGGTTTGTATCATCTCTTCTAACGGATAGCAAGAAGAATTCACTCGAAAACGAGTGTCTGCGCTCAGTGACACCTGCTGGTGGTAAGGACACGGAGTGGTGCGAGTGCCTTTTTCGGGAACCCATTCTTTTGCGGTGTCATTACAGAAGATACTAGCGAGATGTCCCGACTGTCGACAGGTAACGACTTCTTTCAACGCATCATAAGGAACGGCAAAAGAGCCGCTTTCGGGAAGGGACCCAAGCACATCAAATAATAAGGGCGCGGCTGCTTGTAAACCTGTAAGTCCGGGGCGACCTTCACCGTCGGCATTACCCGCCCACACGCCAATGGCATACTTGGGAGTAACCCCCACAGCCCAAGCATCTTTAAACCCAAAACTGGTTCCCGTCTTCCAAGCAATAGCTTTGGATTCATTAAAAAAACTCCAATTGATCTCTTCCAAGGGTCTGTTTACTTGTTGTAAAGCTTCAAAAGTTTTGTAAATAGCTCCAGCGCCAAACAGTTCGGGGTGCGCTTGTAATTTGGATTTCCCTTTCTTGGAATTCTTGAGATAATTGGGAACGCCAAAGGCCGAAGCGGGATATTCACTGGAACTTTGGTTGAATGTATTTAAGGTATACGCCATCCCTGCATAGGCTTGTGTAATTTCCCAAAGGGAACTTTCGGCTCCTCCAAGAATGAGGGACAAGCCATAATAATTTGGGGCATGTCTAATGCTGTTCAATTCTAAGATTTGTAATTTATTGTAGAAACGTTGGAGTCCGTGTGCTCGTAATTGTCGGACAGCAGGGACGTTTAGTGATCGAGATAAGGCTTCACTGGCCGGAAGAGCTCCTTGAAAAGAGCGATCAAAATTTTCAGGAGCATAGCCATTGATAACAGTAGGCACATCGGCCAGTAAGGTATGGGGCAACATTTCGCCACTCTCCAATAAAGACGCGTACAAAAAGGGTTTAAGAATACTTCCGGTGCTTCTGGGTTTATCAACAATATCCACAAATCGATGATGTTCTTTTGAAGTAGGTGCATTCCCTACGTAAGCAAGTACATTTCTGGTTTCAACATCCAAGACTAGCACAGCAATATTATGTATTTCATTTTGAGAAAGCTGGCGATGATGCATGGCTACTTTGGTATTGATCTTCGCTTGTAATTCAGGCTGAATGGTAGTGATAATACGCTCACCGGGATGTTCTCGTTGAATACGTTCGGTAAGGTGCAACGCCAGATCCGGTAGGGGGTAAGGCTTTCCCGGAAGCGTTTCTTCCAAGGCTAGCTCATAGGTGGTTTTGTCAATAATTTCTTCTTGGTATAACTTCCGAAGCAAAAAATCTCGTTTTTGGCGAAGCAATGCTTCATTTTTTCCGGGAAAGATCAATGCAGGTGCGTTGGGTAGTACAGCGAGTGCAGCACTTTGTCCCCAGCTGAGTTGATGCGCGGGGAGACCGAAATACCGCCAAGAAGCCGCCTCCAAACCTACTACGTTCCCGCCAAATGGCGCATGCGATGCATACAGCGTCATAATTTCCTTTTTGGAATGGCCTGCTTCCAATCGTGTTGCCAAAAACAGCTCGATCATTTTTTCAGGGTAGGTACGCGAGGTATTCTTTCTTGCGAGTCGGATGACCTGCTGCGTCAACGTACTTGCGCCGCGTCTTTTCCCTTCGGCAACGTTCTCCCAGAGTGCTTTTCCCATGGACACCGGATTAAACCCCGGGTGTTGATAAAAATAGGCATCTTCAAATTGAAGAATAGATTGCTCGAACTTGTACGGAACCGAATCCATGGCCGGAAAGCGCCATTGGCCATCGGCAGCAATACGCGCACCCATCAGTGCGCCGTCTTGGGCTTCCGCCAAGGTCGATGTTGGGTCTGAAAACAGCGGTGACGGCAAGCTGAAAATCCAAAGAAAAAATACTATGGAAACTCCTAGCACTTTCCATCGGTGCCTTTTCAGCAATGTACGGATATGTTCAAAACGGCGGTTCATCATTGTTTCACGGTTACCCACATTCCTTTGTTTCGAGCGTAATAGCTGGCATCGTACATTGCCTCCACTTGTGTCCCCGGCAAATAATAGGTGCCTAAATAAGAAGCATTCAGTTTTATTGTAAAGGTTTTTGATTCTTTCCGATTCAAACTAAAATAAAAATGAACGCGATCGTCCCGAATATCTGTATAGCGCGCAGCTCCTTGAGCCCCTCCGCCCAATTCGGTAAAAGAGGTGTTTACGATCTCCCATCCGCCGGGGAAAATTTTTGATAATGCGAGATGGTCGATGCGATTATCAGAGGTATTGGTCACCGTCACCGTGGCATTGATCTCAGTTCCTTGTCGGAGGGACGCAACATCCAAGGACGCTCCGTTACCGTCTAAATAGCTCGCCTTGATCTGAAGGTTGTTCCTTTCGGCCAATTCCTGCCCGAGAGGAAGTCGGCCACGCTGCAAGAGCGTAACATAGACCGTATTATCCTTGTTGTTTCTTATGGTTGTTTGGGCTGAATTTTGGTCTACATTCAAACTTCGGGATGCCAAGGCTTTTGGTGTTTTGACCGTGCTATTGGTTCCGCGGAAGGTATAGCGAACATCTAATTCTTTTCCACCGTTGGCAACCACCATTTTTGCTAATGCCAATAACGCATAGGCAGTTTCTTGGGTGCTATACCATCGGCCCGAAGATAAGTTGCGCGCAAGGGTTTCGGCCATAGTGCGTTGTTCAGAATCTCCTAACAACACCATCGTTTCTAATGCCATGGCTTTATTTCGGAAAGGTGAGCCGTAATTGTATCGATTGGCACGATTATCTTCAAAAGAAATGGTAGCCGTTTGACGCAATTCATTAGCAACCCCTGATTTTCCTACAATAGCGTAAGCGGCCGCTAGGCGCCATTTGGCTTCATTGGATAAGTACTTCGACTCGCGCAAGCGGTTCATGGCAGCCAACTCCGGTTCTCCGGCCAAGGCAAGTGTATACAAACGGTAGGCTTGCGTTAAGGAGGAATTGTAGGACGTCATACCATTTCGCCATTGCCGTGCTTCGTTCTTCTGAAAGCGCAACCAATTGCTTAAGAAGGAGATGGGCAGGGCATATCCCTTTTTCTTCGCCTCAAGCATAAAATGTCCCACATAATTGGTACTCCAGGCATCAGCGTCCTGTTCTCCCGGCCAATAAGCCATTCCTCCACTTGGGATTTGATACTGTCCTAATTTCTGAATCGCGCGTTCTACGTGTTTCTGAATGTCTTGCTTTTTATCGGAAGGCACATCAAAGATGTCGTCTAGAAACAGTTGTGGAAAGGCTGCCGAGGTGGTTTGTTCGACACATCCATGAGGATAACGGATGAGGTATTCCATTCGCCGTGTAAATTCCATGGGCGGAAGCGTTGAAAAACTGAGTTCAGCACTGTTGGAACCATCCACGCCGAAAGGCTCAAAAGAAATGGTTTGCTCTTGATTTCCGGTAAGTGTAATTGTTTTAGTGCGTAAGGAAATCGGGTTTGGATTCGCTACGGCCACTTCTACATTGTAAGAAGCGGTCTCTCCACTTCCGAAAGCTTTCACGGTTAGCTGCTGTGGTATTTCTTCAGAACCGACTTCAAATTCAAAGTTCACAATTTGTTCTCCCACTTCATTAAATTGAAGTGTCCGTGTAGTTCCCTGCACAGGTTTTAGTCCGCCGCTCGCTGTCACCTGAATACGTGCCTGTTTCACTTTCGGCTCCATGGCAAAGACCGTCACCGGCACGGTCACTTTCTCACCCGGTGACAAGACTCGCGGCACAGAAGCTAAGACCATTAGCGGTTTACGAACAGGTGTTGTGGTTTCCGCACTTCCGTAGGCCGCACTCTTTGCATTCCCGGCGATGACCATGGTGCGAACGGAGCCTACGTAATTTGGAAGGGTAACCTGATGTTGTGCCGTTTCTCCTGATGTTAAATGAAACGGGCCTAAGTACCGCACCACGGGCGGAAAGCGGTCGGCTTTTCGATTTTTCGCTCCTGCAGCCGCGTCTCCACCGCCTATAGCGTAAATATTATTGACGCTCCCTGAATAGGCGCCGATGACATCGTCAAAAATATCAAAGGTTTTAACCCCCAAGGCTTCCCTTGAGTAGAAGGCATCGTGAATTGCAGGCGTTTGAAACCGGGTAAGGTCCAGTAAACCTTCATCTACAATCGCGACGGTGTAGGTCATGGATTTGTTGTTGGCTTCGGAAACTCTCAATGTAAAGGTTTCTTCCGGTTTCAATTTGGAAGGCATTGACAGCTTAGGCTCCAGGATGGTTTTGGGATTCTCTACGGAAATAGGAATGACTCCGTATAACCGTACCGGAAGATCATTTTTAGTTTGCTCATGCGGCTGTAGCAATGAAATGTTTACGTACACATTCGGTGTCATATCGGCATTCAATTTGACCTTGGCTTGGGTTTCCCCTTTTTGAGTGCGAATCCATTTGGTTTGAAGGACTTCCGTACCATTTTCGATACTCAACAAGGCCCGACCTTCACTTCCGGAAGGAAATGTGATTAGTGCTTCTTCACCCACTTGATAGGTGTCTTTATCAGAAGAAAAAACCAGCATTTTAGCGCTTTCCGAATCCCCATCAGAGGGAGTGCGCCACCATTGATCGTAAAAGTAAGCGACTCTTCCCGTCGCGTGCCCCGAAGCTTTATCGATGGCCCGAATAAGGAACCGCCCGCCTTCTTCTTTCGGAATATTTAACGAAAATTGTGCTTTTCCATTAGCGTCAGACGTTACTTGCAAGGTTTTGTAAGGGCGATGTACCGTGGCGTTTTCATAGCGTGAGAGATTATCGTTGCCGCGATTCCACCACCAACGCCATTCAATTTGAAAGACTTCAATATCGATCTGTCGGTTTCCGGAAGGCACTCCTTGGGCATCCACTGTAATGATCTCAAAGGAAGTATCTTTTGCTGTGGTGTAGGAACCGTAGTTGTCCGTTTCAGGAGAACGAATTCCCACAAAATGGGCATATGGCGCTAAGGGTTTGCTGAAAACATCAATAGAAAAATCACCCCCACCTTCAAACACTTTGGTCAGAAAAGTAGCTTGTAACATGCCGGGAGCATTCCTGTTGATCTCCAGCTTTTTTGAGAATGATGTTGATCCTTCTGCCGACAGCGTTGATTTTAGTACGGGAAGTGTTTGGTCCTCAAACGAGCGCACCGGGTCTTGAAATTGATAGTTCTTGAACTTTTCAAAAGGAGTAGACGCCGTTCGTAGCGTTGCTTCCATTTCTATCTTAAGATTTCTGGCGGGAGCACCGTGTAACCACAACGCATTTGCTGTTCCGGTAATAGGTTTCGTAGCGTCGAGAACCTCATCATCAAAATCCAAATTGATCTTCAATCGGTTGGGTTTTATGGTGGCCACTCGTAATGCTTTGGTGAACGCCACTCCGCCAACGGTTATGCGTGCATTCCAAGTGCCGGAAGGCGCTGCCGCATCGGTCGCAATAGGGAAATAATAGAAATGATCGTTGGGTGTTCCGCTGTTTCCGGAGCCTGTGGTACTGTGCTGTACGGTTCGTTGCACCAATTTTCCTCGAGCATCGGTAACGTCCAGCACAACTGGATGTCCCTTTGGAATAGGATTGGCGAGATCATTCAGTACAAAGGTGAGGTGGAGGCTATCTCCAGGTCGGTGTACACCCCGCTCGGTGTATAAAAACCCCTTTAAGCCTTTTTGAAGTTTTTTTCCGGAGATATCAAATTGGCTATAGCTCAGGGCATTTCCGTCACTCAATTTGGCATACGCATATTGATCGCCTTTTTTCGCTACGGCAAAGGCAATATTGCGATCACTATCGTAAAGGGTCAACCCGTCTGAATCCGTCTTTACCGTTTCTACCAATTGCTGCTGAAAGTTATACAGTTGGATGCTTACACCAGATTCAGGCGTAGCCGAAATAATATTGGTAGTTGCAAAATGATACGATGCGTTTGAACCTTTTTTAACGATCATCCCCAGATCGCTGCCCAACACATTGATGCGAACCACGCGGTCTTCATGATAATAGGCCTCGTGACATGGATTATCCCGTTCTTGCCAATTGTAGGTATAATCGCGCCAGCGATAGATCTCGTTATCCCAGTATTGTTCTTCCTTTTCCGCTTCCGACCAACTATCGGTGGGGATGCGTTCAATGGCGTCCAAAGCACCGTTGCACGGATATGTGACATATCCGGGTTCAAAACTAAATTCAACTTGGTATAGTGCGCCGGGTTCAGCCTTAAAAAATTCGGAAAGATTGATACCGTGCGCCGTCCAGCTATTTTCCTTGACAAGATTGTCTTCAGAAAGATCGATCGTTTTTTTAGCAACGCGTCTTCCTACATTCCGAAGATTGTAATAATACGCATCTGAAAGATTGGATTGCTGCAGAAATTGCAGCATGTTGTTTTGATAAATTTGAATGACCCGAACGTCAACTTTAGAAAGGTTTACCGTTTCAAAAAAGATAGGTGTTTTTGCTGCGTTCGGCAGGATCACGCCTTTGGATACCAACCGAACAGCCGGAGCCATTGGCTCAAATTGAATGGTTTCATTCAGTGTTTTGGACAGATTGGTTCCGTAGGCATTCTTTATTCCGTTGAACAACGATAGCGCCACTTCCCCCGATAGGGATGTGCTAGGGTACACGTACAAGACGTTTCCGTTGGTTTCAAAACGAGGCTGTTCATCGCCTGAAAGGGTCACCAAACCCGAAAAATCTTGCGAGGCGAGCAGCGGATCTGAAAAATTTATGGTCAGTACATCCTGAGGATCTCGTGAGGTTTTCCAGCCCACAACTACAAAGTCTTTCTTGCCGGGAATTTCAAGCGTATAGTTTCCTTCCGTTTTAGAACCAATGCTGGATCCGTCCCAAGAAATGATCACGTCACTAGCTTCCGCTTTGCGTTGAATGCTGTCTACAGTAAAAGTAAAAAATCGCGCATCGGCTGCTTCCGAAGGCCATGTTATGGACACCTCATTCCCTTTTTGTTGGGCAGAAACCAGTTTTTTAATCTCTGATAACGAAAGAATATCAGCGGCTTCTAGCACTCCTTCGGCATATTGCCAATTGGCATCATACGATTGCAAGGCATCCAAACTAAGTTTAAAATCCGGAGCCAATGTTTTAAAGCTGAAGGTGTATGTTTTTTTGTCTTTCGGAACGTTTTCAAAAAGTTTATGAAGAGCGATGGTTATTGCGTATTCTTTGTCTCTTTCCAAATACTCTTCCGGTTGAAATCGCAAGGTGGTGTTATTGTCAAGAAACCAAGTTCCGTTTAGCTTTGGGGAAGTGTTAATGATGCCGGCGGGGAGGGTTTGGTTGTTTTCTAACTGCGTCACGGGTTGTGCTAATTCGATGCGAACGGGTTCGGCAATACTTTGATTTCCGAAGGTGTGAGACACGATATAGCCTTGATATTCGTAGAGGTTATCGGTGTCTGCTGCAGTGTTGCGATTACAGGAAAAAACAGTAAATAATAAGCCGATGAGCAGGTAGGGTGCAAACGATTTCATACGCGATGGTTTTTGCGGTTATTAAAAATACAATAAATGGAGGTGTGTACCACGAGGTGAAATCGTTCCGAAGAAAAAATCAGGAAAAATGTCACAAAGTACGTAGGAGGGTATGATGGGATAACGGCAAGAAAAACCGTCTTGGTATGGAAGGATTGCGATTTATGACAAGTTTAACAAGCCTTATTTTTTAGGAAAGGAATACACGCGCTCTACTTTACAAATTTTCGTCGTGTATTGTTGGTACCACTTTTCTCTGCCCAAGCGTTGTGCCTCTTGATGGTCGAGAACGGCCTTCCATTGGGCAATAGCCTCTAGCGATTCCCAATAACTAATGGTAATACCAAGTTCTTCTCGAGCGTGCTCTATGCCAAGATACCCGGGCTGTTTCGTAGCCAAAGCTTCCATCTTTTCAGCCATGGCAGCATAGCCTTCTTGTGCTTCGGAAAGCACACTAGTAAAGATAACCGCGTAGTACGGAGGTTGTTTATTCATCCTTATAGATTCCAAGGATCAATTCGCCCTTCGCATTCATGTGAGCGCGATACATACCGGCCGTATTGAATTCCATGGAAACATTGCCTTCATGATCTATCGCAATGATCCCGCCGTCGCCCCCTAAATCGGGAACCTTCTTTTGAATCACTTCTTTAGCTGCTTCTTGTAAGCTAATGCCTTTGTATTCCATCATCGCTGAAATATCATGGGCCACCATCGCGCGAATAAAAAATTCTCCCCAACCCGTCGAGGATACTGCGCACGTAGCATTATTTGCGTATGTTCCAGCCCCAATAATAGGAGCATCGCCAATGCGATTCCAACGTTTATTAGTCATTCCTCCGGTAGAAGTTCCAGCGGCTAGATTTCCATTTTTGTCTAAAGCTGCACAACCTACCGTTCCGAATTTAGAGTCTTTATAGCTAAATTCTTCCAGCAAAATAGCACTGTCGTGATCTAATTGTGTTTTTTCCTTTTCTTTAATACGTTGCAACGAACGAAACCTGCCTTCGGTGTAAAAATAGTCGGGATCAACGAGTTCAATTTCTTGTGATTCGGCAAATTCCTCGGCACCAACCCCGCTTAGCATCACGTGTTGGCTCTTGCTCATCACGGCTTCTGCAAGATTAATGGGGTTTTTAACACGGGTTACGCCAGCAACGGCTCCGGCATTCAGCGTAGCGCCATCCATAATAGAGGCATCAAGTTCGTTGGTCTCATTATGTGTAAATACGGCTCCTTTGCCTGCGTTGAAAAGCGGAGAGTCTTCCATAATGTTAATGGTCGCGGTAACCGCTTCAATAGAAGTTCCCCCGTTTTTTAAAATAGTATGGCCGGCCGTAATGGCTTCTGTTAGTTTTTCTTTGTAGGCATTTTCCAACGAATCTGTCATATTTTCTTTAAGAATAGTTCCGGCACCACCATGGATGACAATACCGAAGTTTTCTTCGGAATTTGTTGTTTTTGAAACAGTTTGGTTCATGGTTTCTTGAGATTTTTTGCCTTCCGAGCAGCTGGTCCATAGAAAAACCAGCGATAAAAATGTTAAAATTCTAATCATTTCAAATTCTTTTTCGATACCCCCTAAAATACGTGAAAATAATAGGAATTACCTAGGATAAGACGATTTTAAATGTCGGATTTTTTGTAGGAAGAAAGTTAAAAACATCGATGAAATGCATAATAAATTCGATTAAAAGCATTTTTTGTGATTTTTTTTCTATATTTGAATCAGCATCATGCCCCAAATTTGATGCCCCCCGCTTATGAAACTTACTACTAGCCTACTGGCTATGGTACTATTTGTTACCCTAGCCTCATGTTCTAAAGATGAAGATGTTGTCACTGCTCAAGAAGAAGCAAACTTCGCCATCGATGTAAACCTTGCTCAAGAAACCGATTGGGAAATGGCCAACGAGATCCTCGTTTTGGTCAATGATCATCGTGCTACCCTTGGGCTAGCTCCTATTCAAAGAGATCAACAATACGCTTCTGCGTATGCGGTACAACACACCCAGTACATGATCGAAAAATCAAAGATCAATCACGACAATTTTGGAGAGCGCCGTCAAGCACTTACCCAACGTGGAGCTGTTCGTGTTGGTGAGAATGTTGGGTATGGATACGATACTGCTGAAGCTGTAGTTCACGCCTGGCTTAACAGTCCGTCGCACCGTGATCTGATTGAAGGGAATTACTCGCATGCCGGTTTCGGAGTGTTGCAGAATGCAAAAGGGTCCTATTATTTTACACAGTTATTCTACAAAAAGTAGTTCGCATCTCCTTTTTTAAGTAAAGCTTTTGCCGTAACTTTAAACTGTAAACGTTTAAAATTACGGCTATGGCAATTGCACCTCCCTTTAACCTCACACAATGGGTAGAAGAAAACAGAGACCTTCTAAAACCTCCGGTTGGAAATAAAAACCTGTATAAGGAGGCCGATGATTACATTGTGATGATCGTAGCTGGGCCAAATGCTCGAAAAGACTATCATTACAACGAAACGGAGGAACTTTTCTATCAATTGGAAGGAACCATAACGGTGGTCATTCAGGACGACGGCCAGCGGAAAGAAATGAAATTGGGACCGGGCGATATGTACCTACATCCCGCAAAAGTGCCTCATTCTCCTGTGCGAAGCGAAGGCAGCATCGGTTTGGTAGTAGAACGGAAGCGTACCGACCTAGACGCTAAAGATGGACTGTTATGGTTTTGTGACAATTGCAATAACAAACTCTACGAAGTATATTTCCCTCTGAACGATATTGAAAAAGACTTTCTAAAACACTTTCAACATTTCTATAATTCCGAAAAACTGCGCACTTGCGATAATTGCGGTACAGTAATGGAAGTAGATGAACGCTTCACAACCAATGATTAGACCGGGTACCTAGTTATGATTCTATCCTGAGTACACCTTCGTTCTCAATATGTGAATGCCGGGATTTGTTTTTCTTTCTTAGGGGGTTTCCGTACCTTCGCGACAGATTGCCAAAACAGTGGTAATCCCCTTAATATTCAACTTAAAAACACTACACTATGTCAACTTCAGTAGCTACCGCTATGGGAATGGAAGAAGCGTTGAAAGCGCTGGAAATATCAGCTGTAAATAAAGGAACTTCAACAGGAAACGAATGGCTTCCGGGATGGAACGAGATCGCTTCACATTCTCCAGTGGATGGGGAATTGATTGGAAAAGTCACCAGCACTTCCGAAGAAGAATACGAACAAGTAGTTCAAACCGCTTCCGAAGCTTTTAAAACATGGCGTACCATGCCGGCTCCACAACGCGGAGAGATCGTGCGTCAGTTTGGAGAAGAGTTACGCCGACTCAAAGAGCCGCTTGGGAAATTGGTTTCCTACGAAATGGGAAAAAGCTACCAAGAAGGTCTGGGTGAAGTTCAAGAAATGATCGACATCTGTGATTTTGCAGTCGGACTCTCACGACAATTACACGGACTCACCATGCACAGTGAACGCCCGGGACACCGTATGTACGAACAATATCACCCCCTTGGTATTGTAGGGATCATTTCGGCATTCAATTTTCCGGTAGCCGTATGGAGTTGGAACACTGCCCTTGCATGGGTTTGTGGCGATGTGTGTATTTGGAAACCTTCGGAAAAAGCGCCGCTCTGCGGAATTGCTTGCCAGAAGATCGCGGCTCGTGTCTTCAAACAAAATAACCTTCCGGAAGGAATCTCTTGCTTGATCAATGGAGATTATAAGGTGGGTGAATTCATGACAAAAGACCAACGCGTTCCTTTAATTTCTGCTACAGGCTCTACCCGTATGGGAAAAATTGTTTCGAAAACAGTAGGGGCACGCCTTGGAAAGAGTTTATTGGAGTTGGGTGGAAATAATGCCATTATCGTTACCCCGGATGCCGACATTAAAATGACCGTGATTGGTGCTGTGTTTGGAGCAGTAGGGACCTGCGGACAACGTTGTACCTCAACCCGACGATTGATCATTCACGAAAGCATGTATGATCAAGTGAAAAATGCGTTAGTAGATGCATACAAGCAATTGCGCATTGGGAATCCATTGGATGAAAATAATCATGTAGGGCCGCTTATCGATACAGATGCTGTTGCCATGTATCAGCAGGCATTAGAAAAAGTAGTTGAAGAAGGCGGAAATGTATTAGTAGAGGGTGGTGTGTTAGAAGGCGAAGGCTACGAAAGCGGCTGCTACGTAAAGCCTGCAATCGCTGAAGCTGAAAATCACTATGAAATAGTACAACATGAGACCTTCGCGCCGGTGTTATATCTTATGAAATATTCCGGAGATGTAACCAATGCGATCGATATGCAAAATGGCGTGGCGCAAGGATTGTCGTCAGCTATTATGACCAATAATCTTCGTGAAGCAGAACGTTTTCTTTCGCATGCTGGGTCCGACTGTGGTATTGCCAACGTTAATATTGGAACAAGTGGAGCTGAGATTGGCGGTGCTTTTGGAGGTGAAAAAGAAACCGGAGGCGGTCGTGAAAGCGGAAGTGATGCTTGGAAAGTGTACATGCGTCGCCAGACAAACACAATTAATTATACGACGGAGTTGCCACTCGCTCAAGGAATTAAATTTGATCTTTAGTGAATACCCCTCATCACTTCGTGATAGATAAAAGTAAAAAGCCGCTTCCTTCTCGAAGCGGTTTTTTTGTATTTTTCAAAGAAAAAACCATGAAAAAGACTATCACTATTTTTTGCGCTCTTTTAATTATTCTTGGTACTTCTTGTAGTAACAATGACGATGATGGCGATCAATTAAATTGTACAGACATTTTTGTTTTTGGGCTTACGGTTTCCGTATTCGATGAAACTACGGGCGATCCGATAAATGTTGCGACCACCGTTACGGCATCGGACGGATCCTATTCGGAAACATTAGAAAATTTTGGAAATCCCGGCGTATTTTCCGGAGCAGGGGAACGGGCCGGAACGTACACCGTACGTGTATCTGCGGAAGGTTATGAATCTTTTGTGTCCGAAGAAATTACCGTAAGCGCAGATCAGTGTCACGTCATTCCTGAAGCGATAGAGGTACGGTTAACTCCCTCTTAATTCCGACCCTTTTCGTTAGGATATAAGGTCCAAACGGGATCGCTTTGCCAGTATTCTTTGGTATCAACATCTAGTATAGAAACCGGCCCTTTAAAGGCAGCACCGGTGTCCACATTCCAAACGTTCGCTTTCTGAACCGGAACCGTCTCGCCAATTCGGGTCACTGGAGTATGCCCTATATAGACTTCCTTGAAAATCTTTAACCGTTTTGGGTAGGCTTCGTCATCAGGGCTAAGGTTTGGGTCTAAGGCGCACACCATTTCCCAAAGGGTACGGTCCCAATAGACCATATTTGGGTAGTATTCGTAGTGCGGTCCATGAAGGTTGGTAAATCCTGCGTGCAGATACAATCGATTGGCATCATCTACGTGGAAATTCTTCAAGTTCTCGTAAAAAAGGATGTGCTTCTCTTTCTCTGCTTCGGAAAGCTTCGCGTAACTCGCTTTTGAACTTTCTCCACCATGTTGTAACCAAACGGGGTTATGATCTCCTTCTTTCAGAAATTTATAGACCAATTCATCGTGATTTCCGCGAATAAAGATACAGGTGTATTTTTCAGAAAAATCTATCAAGAACGAAACCGTTTCGGCATTTTCGCTCCATCCATCTACGTAATCACCTACAAAAATAAAAACATCCTCTGCTTTGGGCTCACAACGATCCAATGCTTGTTGGAGTCCGCGTAACCCACCGTGTATATCGCCTATAACTAATTGTCTCATCGATTGAGAAGATATAAAATCAACGCGATAACCAAAAGAATAAACAAGACAAAGAAGAAGATCTTCCAGAACGAATAGGGGCGCTCTCCGGCCAGTCTTCCGGATTCTCCATTCACGAAGAAATTATAGCGCTTCCCTTTGTAATGGTAGGCACTTACATACACCGGGAGTAAGATGTGTTTAAAGGTCTCATCGGAAAGCTTCATATCGATGTGGTGCACGCGTTGCGTATCACCACCAATATCTCGCCGTGCCCAGCGATGCGCTATTTTTTCAGCTTCTTCCTTAGATGCCAAATGACCATCTTCCAAGGAGATCGTATATTTTTCCGTAATGAAACCAGATAGATAACTGCTGTCAAACGATTGCAGTTTCTGAAGATTCCAACGTGCGATCTTCACAGGAATTCTACCATGGCGTTGTTTTGAGGCTTTAATGAGCGTGTCATCTACAAAACCTGAAATAGTACCGCTCGTGGGGGTCCATCGCGTACGGCGTTCCCTGCGCATGCGCGTAACGGTTTTTCCATTCACGGTTGTGGTGTACGGAACGGATACATAGTAATAATCGCCGCGTTCCCCGGTATAGTCGGCGTACAACTGGGCATCAAACGTCCAATAGGGAACATAGAGCCCCTTGGTATGCTTGGGGTCGAGTGCCGCTTTTTTGAGATTATTAGGCGCCCACCATAATTTTTTGACCCACTGCTGAAATACCTGATGCGCCTTCGCCTTGTCAATCTGAAACGGTAATACGGCTCCGGGCAGGATCCATGATTCGGTTGTGCTGTCTTCAACGATTAGGGGACCGCCGCAATACACACATTGCAGCGATTTGTAGTTTTCTTCCACATGTTGATTAGCGCCGCAATTCTTGCAATGCAATAAGGTAATCGCTTCGCTATGGGTTTGCGCGCCCAAGGAATCGAGGTATTGCTTCAGTTCAAGTTCTTGAAGTCCGGCTTCGGAAGCTTCAATAGTTTCCGAATGACCGCAATATGGACACTCCAGTTCGGTGGTGCCGGGAGCATACATCAGTTCAGCCCCGCAATTGACGCAGGGCTTTTTAAGTTCTGATCGTTGTGTCGTTTCAACCGACATGTAAGGTTCCTGAATGGTTATCCAATGGTTTGTGGTGACTTAGCTGGTAGGAAGCGGTGGAGGCGTATTTCCGCCTAAAAAAGCTTTCAACTCTTCCACCTCTTGTAAGGCTTTCCAATTGGTCATGCCTGCTTTCCACACCAAGGTGTCTTTGTTTACTGTTCGATTGGCAAAAAGGGCACGTAATTGCTCAAAAGAAACGGGTCCGTTTTGTTGGCCATTGCTAGCGTAATAATACGAAACAGCAGCAGGAATTGGGGGTGGCCCCATGGCTGCAGGCCCCGAATTGGCCCCGGGTTGTGACACCTGATTGCCCATACCGCCCATCATTTGGCCCATTTGCTGTGCCATAACAAAACCCATTCCCATGCCCATTCCGGCGCCGGCCGTTCCGCCTTCTTGGTTGGCAGCCGCTTCAATGGCTTTGGCGGTTTTAAATTGGGTGAGTTTGTTCAGGTCTAATTTGTCGATACGGCTGTATTCGAAGATCTCTTTCTTTAGATCTTCCGGCATGGAGACGTTTTCGATATAGAATTTTTCTAACGAAATTCCCACAGTTTGGAATTCCGGTTGCATCACCTCTTTACAGGTTTCGCTTAATTCGGAAGTATTCGCCGCGTATAGCTCAATGGGCAGGTTGGCTTCCCCTACCGTATCGGTGAAGCGCGTAGCGATCAAACTTTTGAGGTGTTCGTTGATCTCGTAATTAGTGAAATTATTGTCGGTTCCCACAATATCCACAATAAACTTTCCGGGCTCACTGATCTTAAACGCATAGGTTCCGTAGGCGCGAATTTCCACCAACCCGAAACGTTCGTCGTTTAGGGTAATCGGACTCTTAGTGCCCCATTTTTCATCGGTGAAGAGGTGGGTGTTTACGAAGTAGACTTCCGCTTTAAACGGACTGTCAAATCCGTATTTCCACCCTTTTAAGGTGGTTAAGATGGGAAGGTTTTGAGTGTTTAAGGTATAGGTGCCAGGCGTAAAGACATCCGCTAATTGTCCTTCGTTGATAAAAACAGCGGTTTGTCCTTCCCGAACAATAAGCTTGGCGTTGTTCTTAATTTCGTTTTGATACCGCTCAAAACGATGACAGATGGTGTCGTCTGTATAATCCAGCCACTCGATGATGTCGATAAATTCATGGCTTAGTTTTTCTTTGATCTTATCGAAGATACCCATAACAGTTGGTTTTAGTTTTCAGAACTAAAGATACTGAATAAGTTTTATCTGGTGCGACCCAAGAATACATTTGTCACTACTACGTAAAACCTTACATTTATGTCGCGCTTATGCGTAACGTATTCCGAAGAAATCAAGGAACTCATGATGATTGAACATATTCCATTGCCCAGTGTCGTATTAAAACGACTGTCCATCCTACTATTATGGCTGGCAGGCGTTCCTTGCTTGTCTCAGTTTGGCCCCCGGCAGAATATTGATGAAGATTCTTTTTTCGTTAGAATGGTTCGTACGGGTGATTTTGACCAAGACGGCGACCAGGATGTAGTTGTGGCAGCTTCTGATTTGATCGCTTGGTATGAAAACCTGGATGACCAAGATGCTTTTGGCCCAGCCATTGCAATTCAAGAAGGGAAGGGGCAGTCTTTTAATTTAGCCCCGGCTGATCTGGATGCCGACGGCAAGACCGATCTGGTGGTGAGTTTTTTTGATGACGATGAAGTGGTATGGTATCGAAGCCTGGGCGATGGTATGTTTTCTACCCTACAACCCATCGCCGCCGGTTTGCTAAGGGCCAGTGGCGTGAGCGCAGCTGATTTGGATGGTGATAACGACCTAGACCTTGTGCTTGGCGTCTCTAACGGTTCGGGATTGTATTGGGTAGAAAATCTGGACGGGCAAGGCAGCTTTGGTGATCTTATTACCATAAGCGCCACCCTTAGCCAAGCCCGGACGCAAGCGGTGGGTGATGTTGACGGCGACGGGGATTTGGATATTCTAACGAATTCTGCGGATGGCATCTATGTGTCCTGGTTTGACAACGAGGATGGAGAAGGTACTTTTACCACGCAACATATCATTGACCCCGTTGGCTTATACGAAAACTCTGTAAACCTGATAGATATAGATGGCGATGCCGATTTGGATATTGTTTCCCAAAAAAACGATGCCGTTATTTGGAGAGAAAACATCAATGGCATGGGGCAATTCGATCCTTTTGTAATTATTAGTGATGATGTGGATAATGTTTTTGATACAGGAGTGGGCGATTTAAATAATGACGGTAAGGTTGATGTTTTTTCCGCTTCCGCGGATGATAATAAAATTGCTTGGTATGAACATTTGGACGGAAATGGAAGTTTTGGGCCCCAACTAGTGATCGACCCCTCCTTGCAAAGCCCCAGAACAGTTCATGCCGCCGATCTTGATGGTGATGGTGATTTAGACATTCTTTCCGCAGCATTGTCTAATGAGGGCAGAGAACTGGTTTGGTATGAAAACCAAACGATTTTAGGAGTTGATGAACAAGATACGTTTGCAACAATGGTGTGGTACCCAAATCCTGTCAAAGAAAAACTGCATCTTCATGCCACTACTATCGAACCGATAAGGGCTGTTGAGATTTATAACATGCAAGGCGTGTTGGTACTGCGCACTTCAGAAACAGCGCAGCCTATTAATGTGAGTCCGTTAGCAGCCGGGGTATATCTGCTAAAAGCGGTCACTTCAGAAGGCGACCACGTTCAGAAAATAATAAAAGAGTAATTAATTGTACTTCACCTTTCTTAGAATACGGGTGGCTTCTTTATAGGCTTGATAAACGGCGCCACCCACACCTTTCAATTGAGGTTTGGCTTCGTATAACTTTTCTTTGGCGGAATCAAAACCATTCAAATAGCAAATAAGATAGGTTTCGGGTAGGTTGTACAGGTCTTTTTGTTCTGAAGGATGTAACGGAATGTCTTTGCGTAATTTTTCAATCAAGGCGTTGTTGCTATTGTAGATGTGATGCAACGATTTTTTGTCGAAACGTGGGGGTTCAAAGATCAATTTTGAGTCCATTACATACGATCCGTTTTCCCGGAAGGTGATGATCACCTCTTCCAAGGGATAGTATTTTTGAGGTTCCGTAAGGCCTAGACTCACATACTCCACAGTTTTAAAATAATCGTTGGTGACTTCAATTTGTACTTCATCCAAAGCCGAATAAAACAATTTTACCTGCTCGTTGATCAATTCAATGTCCACGCGCGAATAATAGGTAGTGTCCTTCACTTGTTTGGTAATTCCGGCCCAGCACACCACAAACTGCTCCTTAAATACTTTGTAATGTGCTTCCAACTCATCGTGCCGGTGATTCAAAAAATCGATAACACCATGCAACGTATGTTCAATATTATTCTTTGCCCGATTTTCAATGGATTTGACGATTTCGGAATTCACATCTTTGATCTCAATGTCAAAATCCTTCGGCATCGAAATGCTTCCGTCCCGCAAAAAGATAGAACCTCCCCAGTATTTCCAGATGTTTTTTCGCAGCGAAGTGATCTTCCCATTCGGTCTGATGGTTACCAATCCCACGACTTTGTCTTCCGGAAGGTGTGGAAACATCACATTTTCATAAGCAATTAAGGGTGCGTTGGTAAGGTATGCGTTTACCAAGTTCTGAATTTTACTATCGTCGAAGAAATCCACTCCGGTGATGATATTCGCTTCGTCTTCCACCCCAATAACGATATAACTGTTATTCTTCGGGTTGCTATTGCTCAAGGCGCAAATATGTTTTAAGAATTTCGCTTTTCCTTCTTTCGTGCCCAAGTCGATCTTCCGCTTCTTATCATAAAAGCTACTCTCGTCATTATGCGCGAGCAGGTTTTTTATCAGAAGGCGTTTGTTGATCATTGGGGCTTATTGTCTATTATTATTTTTCATTATCTATTCTTATTGCTATTAATCGAATTTCGATCCTCTACGCTGGGAATTTCTTAGATAGTTAATAAACTTAGAGATTTGGGCTTCTAACTCTATTGTCATTGCTGATACAGTTTTAAAAGTTTCCGCCGAAATGTGATTCCGATCGTGTGCGCGAATCAATTGAGACCTGGTTTCAGTGCAAGAACCTCGAGCATAGCTCAAAAACATAATAAACTCTTTATTTCCACCTCTTCCGAAGCCTTCAGCTATATTATCCATTATCGACCCAGAAGCAGCATTGATTTGATCTCTCAATTTATAATCATTCCTAAGCGTGGTTTCATTCATCAGTTGCCAAACCTCATTGGAGACATCTTTAGCTAGAATGAAAATCTCTAATTCTTCAAAAGAGTTATAATGTGCCATATTTAATAGAAATAACGACCAATAAGTAATACTAATAAATAATAACAATTGTCAATACATCAATTTTTATTAATTATGGTAGACGACGCTTGATCCAAACACATCACCGTGAGATCGGCGATATTTACATGGGGAGGGCGGGTTACCGTGAACCAAATGATATCGGCAATATCTTCCGGACGTAGCGGCGTGTAACCCTGGTAGACGGTCTCGGCGCGTTCAGTATTTCCTTTAAAACGCACTTCGCTGAATTCCGTTTCCACCAATCCAGGATTGATAGCGCCTACCTTAATGCCCGTT
Source organism: Flavobacteriaceae bacterium UBA4166 (assembly GCA_002379985.1). Classification (GTDB taxonomy): domain Bacteria; phylum Bacteroidota; class Bacteroidia; order Flavobacteriales; family Flavobacteriaceae; genus DFVG01. The sequence goes on along the minus strand of DFVG01000021.1, from coordinate 18,121 downwards.
CCGTTGAGGTCGAGACGCATCCCCTGATTGATGGCATCCACGGCGTGCTTGCTGGCACAATACACATTTCCTTTAGGATACACTTCTTTTCCTGCAGTCGAACCAATATTAATAATATGCCCAGCATTTCTTGAAAGCATCCCCGGTAGAATTGCTTTAGAAACATAGAGCAGGCCTTTCACATTAATATCCATCATCGCATCCCAGTCGGCGATACTTCCCGACTGTATGGGGTCGAGTCCGTGAGCATTTCCTGCATTGTTAACAAGAATATCGACGGTTTGAAAAGCCTCCGGCAGCCCTTCCACAAGCTTCAAGATACGCTCTTGCTCTCGTACATCGAAATTCAGGGTGAGTACTTCCGTTTGCGAAGACAGGGATTCAGACAGGGCGTCTAGGCGCTCTTGTCGCCTTCCGCAGAGAATCAAACGAATTCCCTCTTTTGCGAAGCGTTTGGCGGTAGCAGCTCCGATACCGCTGGTGGCTCCCGTTATAAATGCTGTTTTTGAAGTCATATTTCTGGATTGATCGTTGTGAATATAAGGGTAAAAGTAAACATTCCGTTAAACCGATTGTTAATCTTCGTTAAGCGAAGGTTCTGAAGCAGGGGCCTATTCTTAGATTTGCTACCAATAAACCTAAACCCCATTAAGATGAAAAATTTATTAAATGTTGCCATTGTTGCTTTACTAAGTTTTGCCGTGGTCTCTTGTAGCGATGATGATGCTAATTCTAACCCAGATAATGACCCCCAAGGAACGTCCCAAATCAGTGTTCGCATGGTAGACGCACCCGGTGATTATGAAGCCGTATTTGTAGAAGTGGAAGATGTTGTTGTAAAATACAATGATTCTGAAGATGAAGTGTCGATAGGAACAGTGAATACTGGAGTATATGATCTACTAGAATTAACCGGAGGTGTCTCCGTCCTTTTAGTAGATGACGAAGTGCCTGCCGGAAACTTGAGTCAGATTCGCTTGATTTTAGGAGATGACAATACGGTGGTCGTTGATGGTGAGACGTTTCCATTAAACACTCCTAGCGCACAGCAATCTGGATTAAAAATTAATGTGAATCAAACATTAGAAAATGGTGTATTGTATGAATTCGTATTAGACTTTGATGTGGATGCCTCGGTAGTGGCTCGAGGTGACGGAGGATATAATCTGAAACCTGTGATTAGAGCTACGACTGTTGCTGAAACCGGCGCAATTTCCGGAACGGTATTGCCACTGGGAATACAAACGCTCGTAACGGCTACGAATGGATTGGCAGAAATTTCCACATATACCGACATCAATGGAACATATGTGTTGAGTGGTGTACCTGAAGGGACGTATGATCTTACGTTTGAAGCAGATGCTGATCTTGGACTTCCTTCCATCACCCTACCCGATATTGAGGTAACCATAGGAGATGTCACCACAGTAGAAACGGTAGAGTTCATTATTGAATAAGAACACGTTCCATAAGACACTTAAGAGCAGGGGTAACCTCCCTGCTTTTTTGTGTGGTATCCTTTAACATTTCTTATAGTTAACTAGCGGTTAAAGTCGCTGTTAATCATTGTTAAGCAAGACTCAGCACCACACTTTCAAAAGTATATTTGGGTATACCATTAAAGAAATAGAAAAATGATTTGGAAGATAAGTTTATACCTGTTGTTTGTAGCATTGCCCGCTACTGTGATTACTTCGGTAGCTACACCAAGTGAGCCCGAAGGATTAATCGCTGAAAATATCTATGAAGAAGATGTGGAAGAGGGAATTCCAACGGACGGTGCATTGATGGGAAGTATTATTGCTCCGGACGCCGATGAGATTGAAATTGTTGCTACCAATGGAGAAGCGACCATTACGGGTACAACTAAAGAAAATGGAGAATTTTTTATTACAGGATTTGAAGAGGGAATGTATAAGGTGATCGTTGAAGCCACTAAAAACGGTCAGACCGAATCCCAAGTGTTTCAGAATGTGGAGATTGTTACAGGAGAAGCAACCGCAATTGGTACCGTGACTCTGGAAGAATAATATACATTGTTTTTGAAAAAGAGAAAGAAAAAAGGAGGCTCATCGAGCCTCCTTTTTTTTATGGCACTTTGTGTCCTTGGCTCGCCACCCATAGCGCAAACCAGTCGGTTTCTTCCAGGGCAATATGTTCGGCGGCAACCGCTTGTGCAATACGGGATTCCGTTGAAGTACCAATAACCGGATGAATCATTGCGGGATGTTTTAAGATCCAACCTAGAAGCAATTGGTCTTTTGTTGCACTGTATTTTTTTGTTAAGTTTTCTAGAACCGTGTGAATTCGTTTGGTTTGTTCGGAATCTTCTTTGAAAACACTACCCAGCGGACTCCAAGCCATGGGGGTAATATCTTTGGAGATCATCATATCCAGATCGCCCTGAAGCATCGGCTGAAAGTGGGTCAAAGAAAACTCGATCTGATTGACAGAAACAGGAACATACTTTGAGAGCAATCGTGTTTGCGAAGGTGTAAAGTTGGAAACGCCAAAGGCTCGAATCTTACCCGTATCTAATAAGGTTTCTATCGCTTTGACTACTTCTTCGGGTTGTAGCAACGGACTCGGTCGATGCAGAAGAAACAGATCTAAATATTCTGCTTGTAACAATTTGATGGACCGTTCGGCACTCCAAATAATATATTCAGCATCATACTGGTAGTGCTTGATAGCATTGTCACGGGCTTTTCCCACGTATTGAATACCACATTTTGAAATCAACTGAATGGTTTCACGGTTGATACCGGCCTGTGAAAGCGCTTTCCCGTAAGTTTCCTCTGTGCTGTAATCGCCGTAAATATCTGCATGATCAAAAGTGGTGATGCCTTGTTCGACACAAAAATTGATACGCTGCGTCATTTCTGAAGCACTGAGGTCGTGACCCCACGAACCCCAACCCATACATCCCTGAACGGTTCTTGAAAAAGTAGTTTTCATATAATAAATTTGCAGCCTTAAAAGTAGCAAAAAGTACAGAGACGGCGACCACGATTCATGTTCCAATAGTGACATACTTTTAACCTATCATTAACAGGGTTTACCATAATATTTAGGCAATTTGCGTGGTTGTTACACCTGTAGCTTACGTATCACTTGAATCTATACTTATGGAAGAAACGAATACTGCTTTAGACATCGGAGTATTGAATGAAAAAATCGAGAAAGAAAGTGCGTTTGTAGATATCTTGACGCTTGAAATGAATAAGGTCATCGTAGGCCAAAAACACATGGTCGAACGACTTTTAATCGGACTCCTTGGACAAGGCCATATTCTGTTAGAAGGCGTTCCCGGCTTGGCAAAAACGCTGGCTATTAACACGCTATCAAAAGCGGTTCACGGAACCTTTAGTCGAATTCAATTTACCCCAGATCTCTTGCCTGCTGATGTGGTAGGAACGCTCATCTATAATATGAAGGTAAATGACTTCAGTATCAAAAAAGGTCCCATTTTTGCCAATTTCGTATTAGCAGATGAGATCAATCGAGCGCCTGCCAAAGTCCAATCGGCTTTGCTCGAAGCAATGCAGGAAAAGCAAGTCACTATCGGGGAAGACACCTTCACTTTAGACAAACCATTTTTGGTGATGGCCACCCAAAACCCCATTGAGCAAGAAGGAACCTATCCGCTTCCGGAAGCACAAGTAGACCGTTTTATGCTAAAAACGGTGATCGATTATCCAAAACTTTCCGAAGAACAGCTCATCATTCGTCAGAATCTAAAAGGTGGTTTTGAAGAAGTGAAACCGGTGGTTACCCTAGATCAAATTCTTCGCGCACAGTCCGCCGTTCGGGAAGTGTATATGGACGAAAAGATCGAGAAATACATCTTGGATATTATTTTCGCTACGCGGAATCCGGAACAGTACAACCTTTCAGATATTAAACCCCTTATTGGTTTTGGTGCGTCCCCTCGTGGAAGTATCAACTTGGCGATGGCCGCCAAATGCTATGCCTTTATTAGAAGACGTGGGTATGTAATTCCGGAAGATGTGCGCGCTGTGGTGCACGATGTACTACGTCACCGTATTGGGGTCACCTACGAAGCAGAGGCAGAAAATATTACTTCCGAAGACCTTATCAACAAAATCGTCAATGTTATTGAGGTACCGTAAGATTTAAGATTCAACCATCACGAAGAAAGCCAAAAAAGGCCCGGCACCAATTGCATGTAGATCGTAAATCATTCATGGACACCAAAGAACTTCTTAAGAAAGTACGAAAAATCGAGATCAAGACGCGTCGTCTTAGTGACCACGTGTTTGGAGGCGAGTATCACAGTACGTTCAAAGGGCGCGGGATGACCTTTAGTGAAGTGCGCCAATACCAGTTTGGAGATGATGTGCGAAATATCGACTGGAACGTAACCGCTCGCTATAACGAACCTTTTGTAAAAGTGTTTGAAGAAGAACGCGAACTAACGCTTATGCTGGTCGCCGACATCAGTGGTTCTGAATTCTTCGGAACCCATCAGCAGTTCAAAAATGAGATCGTTACTGAAATCGCTGCTACCCTCGCTTTTTCAGCGCTTCAGAATAATGATAAAATTGGACTTATTCTCTTCTCAGACGAAGTAGAACTTTTTATTCCGCCCAAAAAAGGAAAGTCGCACGTCTTGCGAATCATCCGCGAACTACTCGAATTTGAACCGAATAGCAAAAAAACAAATATCGCGCAGGCTCTGAAGTTTATGGCGAGTGTGATGAAGAAAAAAGCCATCGTTTTTGTGTTATCCGATTTTATGGATGATGGCTATCGCGACACACTGAAGATCGCTGCTAAAAAACACGATATTACCGGTATTCGTGTCTACGATCGCCGCGAAGAACAGATCCCTAATTTGGGAATGGTACCAATGGAAGATGAAGAAACGGGCGAATTACTCTTAGTAAACACCTCTTCGAAAGGGGTGCGAAATAATTATCATCGCTATTATCGAGAACGGGTAGATGAATTTCAAGAATCGTTTACAAAAAGTGGTGCCGGGGCACTGAGCTGCCGCGTGGATGAAAGCTACGTCAAAAAATTATTAGGATATTTTAAAAGGCGATGAGAAATAGCTGTAAAAACATATCTTTTTTGAATTTTGGGCGCTTCGGAATGCTGGTAATGCTTCTATTCTTTGCTTCGGAAGGAGCTTTCGCTCAGGTGGAAAGTTCTGTCGATACTACGATGATCCGTATTGGCGAAGAAATTCAGTATACCATTGAAGTTTCCGCAGACACCACCGATCTGGTACTGTTTCCGGAAGGACAGAGTTTTGCCCCGCTGGAAACCATCGAGTCCTATAAAACAGATACTTTGCGACAAGATGAACGCTATCGACTCATCAAGAAGTACGGGCTTACCCAATTTGATAGTGGGGCCTACACCATACCTTCGCAACGTGTTTTTATAAACGATACTCCCTATCCAACCGATTCGGTTGCCGTGGAGGTTCGGGATGTGCCTGTGGATACCACGCAGCAGAAAATGTTCACGATCAAGCCGGCTGTGGAAGTCGAAGACCCGCCATTCAACTGGTCGAAGTTTTTATTTTGGGTAGGTTTGATCACCTTGGTGCTAGGGGCAGTGGCGTACGTCATCTATCGAAAGAAGAAGAAAGAAGCCGAAAATGATATCGTATTAGAACCCTACGAGGAGGCGATGGTTTCGTTGCAAACCTTAGATCAATCTAATTGGTTGAAAGAAGACAACTCTAAGAAATATTATTCGCAACTTACGGAGATTGTGAAGCGCTACCTTGACAGGGAAGTGGATGATCGCGCTCAGGAAAGCACTACCGATGAGTTGATATTCCGACTCCAAATGCATAAGGATGCGGGCGAATTAGACTTGGATCCTCAAACCCTCAAAAAGTTAGATGCCGTATTGAAGCGTGCCGACTTGGTAAAGTTCGCCAAATTCAAACAGATGGAAGGCCAAGCCAAAGCCGACCGAAATACGGTGGAAGAAGTAATTAACGAAACAAAAGCAGCCATCCCCGAACCCACCGTAGAAGAACTTCGTGAAAATGAAGCCTATCTGGAAGAGCTCAATAGACGGCGTAAGCGCAAACGATGGATCTACGGACTAAGTGGTGTCGCTGGACTCCTGCTAATAGGTGGGATCGTCTATGGTTCTGTGAAAGGGTTTGATACCATTCGTGATATATTTTTCAGTAACGTTACAAAAGAGTTGGCAGAAGGTCGATGGATACGCAGTGAATACGGTACTCCAGCCGTTATTATCGAAACTCCCGATGTGTTGGTGCGACAAGAACCCAATCTTCCGGAAGGAGCGGAAAGCAGCATTGCACAATTGGATATGTTCAGTTTTGGCGACTTTAAACATTTTTACACGAGTGTTAGTACGGTACAGTTTGCAGGACAACAAGAGTTTGATCTGGATGCGGCGGTAGAAGAAAGCTTGCAAGAATTAGAACGAAAAGGAGCCACCAATCTCCTCGCAAAAAAAGAAACATTTTCTACCGAAAAAGGCATCGAAGGAGTGAAGGCGTATGGAGAGTTTAATTTGGTCAACGATAAAGGAAAGGTGTTGCCGATTCCGTTCGCGTATGAAATCCTCACTTTTTCACAAGCCAACGGCATGCAACAAGTAACCGTGGTGTATCCTACAAACGAAACGTACGCTGAAGACATAAAAGAAAGAATTATAAATTCAGTAGAATTAGAAGTGTTAGAAACCCAAACGCAATGATGTCACAGTTTGAATTTGTTAATCCTGAACTATTCTGGCTCCTGCTGGTGCTTCCGGTATTAGTAGCGTGGTATGTTTGGACACGCAAACGGAGTACGGCTGCATTGCGTATTTCGAGCATTTCAGGGTTTAAAACAAAAAAGAATTGGTTGGCACGATTGCGTCCTTTGCTTTTCATCCTTCGACTTATTGCACTGGCCCTTATCATTACGGCTTTGGCACGCCCAAGAACCGTAGACGAATCCACTCGAATTAAAACCACCAAAGGAATTGATATTGTGATGGCCATTGACGTTTCGGCTAGTATGCTTGCGCGCGATCTGCGCCCCAATCGTTTGGAAGCCTTAAAAAAAGTAGCGGCACAATTTATCAATGATCGGCCTACAGATCGTATTGGTTTAGTGGAATACGCCGGTGAGAGTTTTACAAAAACACCGTTAACAAGTGACAAAACCATTGTGCTCTCGTCCTTAAAAGGAATCTCTTATAATACGGTGATTGAAGGAGGAACAGCTATCGGAATGGGCCTAGCCACGTCGGTAAACCGATTGAAAGAAAGCAGGGCGGTTAGCAAAGTGATCATTTTGTTGACAGACGGAGTGAACAACAGCGGCTTTATCGATCCAAAGATCGCAAGTGAGTTAGCGGTAGAGTTTGGGATTAAGGTGTATACCATTGGTCTTGGAACAAACGGTATGGCACTGTCACCTATCGGAATACGAAATGACGGGACCTTTCAATATGGTAACATTCAAGTGGAAATTGACGAAGCCTTGTTGCAAGAAATCGCCGAAACTACTGGTGGAAAGTATTTTAGAGCGACGTCTAATACCCGTTTGGAAGAAATTTATGACGAGATCAATCAATTAGAACAAACTGATATTGAAGAATTTAAGTACAAGAATTATGACGAAAAATTTAGACCTCTCGCATTGATTGCATTGGGTTTGATTGCTTTCGAATTCTTGTTGCGACATACTATATTTAGAAGCTTCGTGTAATTATGCAGTACGAATCACCCATATATTTTTATTTATTGTTCGCCATTGCGTTCTTCGTAGTGCTGTTTGTAGGGGTGCTCATCTGGAAAAAGCGGCTACAGTCTAAATTTGCCGATGCAGAGCTGCTACAACGTCTAACACCAAACTCGTCTGTATTTAAGTCGGTGTTAAAACTCATCGTACTCTGTCTTGCCGTTGCGTGTATGAGTATGGCCTTGGTAAATCCTAAAATTGGCACCAAGTTAGAAACGGTGAAACGAGAAGGGGTTGATCTGGTCTTTGCGATAGACGTGTCAAAAAGTATGTTGGCAGAAGACATCGCACCAAATCGAATCGAAAAGTCGAAACAATTGGTATCTCAGATCATCAATAGTCTGGCGGGAGATCGTATCGGGATTATCGGCTACGCCGGAAGTGCATTTCCACAGGTTCCGATTACCACCGATTTTTCATCTGCGCGCTTGTTTCTGAATAGCATGAACACGGACATGGTTTCTTCTCAAGGCACCGCCATTACCGAAGCGATTGAAATGGCAAAAACCTATTACAATGATGAAGAACAAACCAATAGGGTCTTATTTATTGTAAGTGACGGCGAAGACCATGAAGGAAATGTGGCCGAACTAGCCCAACAAGCCGCCGAAGAAGGCATTCGCATCTTCACCATTGGGGTGGGTACTCCCAACGGAGGGCCTATTCCCATTAAAAGCGACGGTGTGTTGCAGTATTATAAACGCGATCAGAACAACGAGCGCGTAGTAACCCAACTGAATGAGGAAACCTTGATCGAAATAGCAGAAGTGAGCAACGGAAGCTATATCAATGGAAACGATACTTCGGAAGTGGTTGACAATGTGACAGAAATCCTGAACGGAATGGACAAGAAGACCTTTGAAGCCAAGCAATTCAGTGATTTTAAAGATCAATTTCAGTGGTTTTTGGCCGGGGCATTGTTTTTGTTGGTATTAGACGTGTTCTTGTTAGAACGAAAGACACAATGGTTGAAACGCCTTAATTTATTCAACGAAAAAAAGAAGTGATATGAAGTGGAAGATGTACCGTACAATCGCAGTGATGCTTTTAGGAAGTTTGTTCTTGTCGGAATCGCTTTCCGCGCAGCAAAACAAAGAGCGAGAAGCTGAAATTAAACAATCAAAAGCTTTGTTGAGCGAAGGACAAAGCAATCTGAAAAATGACAATTTTAATTTAGGAGAAGCCGATTACAGAAAAGCGATCGCACTCAATCCTAAAGCGGCTACCGGAAAGTACAACTTGGGAAATGCGTATTATTCAAAAAGTAAAAATGCCGAAGCCATGCGACGGTATCAACAAGCGGCACAAACGGCAGAGACCAAAGCACAAAAGCACAGCGCCTTTCACAATCTTGGCAACACCTTTATGAACGCCAAGAAATACCAAGAAGCGGTAGAATCGTATAAAAATGCGTTGAGAAATGATCCCACAGATGATGAGACCCGATACAATTTGGCTTTGGCGAAAGAAATGTTAGAAAAGAATCCACCGGAAGGCGGAGGCGGGGATGATGATAAAGAACAGGACCAGCAGGACCAAAACGATCAGAACGAAGAAAATAAAGATCAAGGAGATCAAAACAAGGAAAATGAAGGCAATGAAGGCGATGATGAAGACAATAAAGATCAAGGAGAAGAGAAAGACCAAAATAAAGAAGGCGATCAGGAAGATCAAAAGGGAAAGCCCGATCAGCCCGAAAAGGAAGGTGATACTCCAAAAAATCAGCAGCCGGTCCCTGGAAAATTATCCCCACAGCAAATTCAGAATTTGCTAGAAGCGATGAATAATGAAGAGAAAAAAGTTCAAGATAAAATTAACGCTAAAAAACAAAAAGGACAGCGGGTGCGATCCGAAAAAGATTGGTAGCTTATGAAACGAATGCATGCTTTTTTTCTGTTGTGCTTGCTGACGTTTGGCGTCCATGCCCAAGTGAGTTTCGAAGCGAAGGTGAGTAAAAAACAACTAGGGATCAACGAACGATTGCGTATTGATTTTGAGATGAATCAGGATGGTGACAACTTCACTCCGCCTGATTTCGATGGATTTCGCGTGGTTGGAGGGCCTAATCAAGCGATCAGCAATAGTTACATTAACGGAAAAAGAACCTACTCTAAGACCTATTCCTATTTTCTTTCGCCGCTTTCAAAGGGTACGGTAACCATCAAACAAGCCACGATAGACATCAACGGCGAGCTCTATAAAACTACGCCCGTGACGGTTACGATTACCGAAGCCGTAGAACGTCCTAAAGACGGAAATGACGCTGAATATGTGGCGAGTGAAAATGTTCATTTGGTGGCAGAAGTCTCAAAGACCAACCCATATCTCAACGAATCGCTAACGGTGGTCTATAAGCTCTATGTTTCAGACGAAGTGAGCATTACCAGCAATTGGCGTGAGATCGATACTCCAAAGTATGCCGATTTTTGGAGTCAGAATATCGATACCCAAGGCAATTTTAAGATTTACGAAGGAACCTATCAAGGCAGGCCGTATCGCTATGTGATTTTACGCACTACGGTATTATATCCGCAAAAAACCGGCGAACTGGAAATAGAACCTTTGGTACTGGATGTTCCTATCGACGTGCAAAGTAATCGACGAGATCTTTTTGGTCGCCGACTTATGACGCGCGTCAATAAGACGATTTCTGCCGGAAAAAGAACGATCAATGTAAAACCGCTGCCCGAAGAGGGAAAACCGGTTACATTTTCAGGCGCGGTAGGGGATTTTGATTTTAAGGTGAGTAGTGATAAGACAACTCTGGACGCCAACGAATCACTAGAACTGAAGATAGAAGTAGGGGGAAAAGGAAATTTGAAATTGTTCAATCTGCCGTCAGCAAAAACCCCTAGTTCTTTAGAAGTATACGATCCTGAACGTTCTGAAAACGTTCAAACCACTGCTTCCGGAATGAGCGGTACAGTGTCTGAGACCTATGTGGTCGTGCCGCAATCCAAAGGAGAGTACCCAATACGCCCTATCACTTTTTCTTTCTTTAATCCGAAAACGGAAACGTATGAAACAAAAACTTCCGAAGAAATTGTGATCAGCGTAGAAAATGGTCCGGTACCTGTGACCAATAACGACAATACCACTGCGAGCAGCAAACAGAATGTTGTGCAATCGGGTAATTCCTTCAAATATGTAAAGTTAGATAGTAATTTACAACCCATTGCGACCACACCGTTCTTTACGTCACGCACTTTTTGGATACTGCTGGGTGTGCCATTTTTGTTGATTCCGCTACTCATTCTTGCCGGAAAGAAGCGAAAAGAGCGACAAGCCGACGTAGCCGGAAACCGACTGCGAAAAGCCAATCGCCTGGCAAAGAAATACCTTTCGGAAGCAAAGAAGAATGTGAACAACAAAGCCGTGTTTTATGAAGCCTTAGAGCGGGCATTGCATAATTATCTTCGCGCCAAGCTTTCTATTGAAACCAGCGAGTTCAGTAAAGAGCGAATTAAAGGCTTATTGCTGGAGAGAGGGGTAGAACCACCTACAGTCGATTCTTTTCTGGCACTGCTGAAGAGCTGCGAATTCGCACGGTATACGCCAGCATCTAATGTGGCCATTCAACAAGACTATGAGAAAGCCGTTTCGGTTATTTCAGAAATCGACAAACAATTAAAATGAAACACGTAAAATACATAGGAGCCATCTTACTGTGCTTCATTGTGACGGTCGCAACAAGCCAAAATGAAGCGCTTTTTGAGCAAGGGAAAGAAGCCTATAAGGCTGAAGAGTATACACAGGCGGTCACTGCCTGGACACAAATCTTAGAAAATAACGCGCATTCGGCCTCACTGTATTTCAATTTAGGGAATGCACACTATAAACTCAATCAAATAGGGCCGAGCATTTATTATTATGAGAAGGCTTTGCAATTGTCTCCGGGAGATCCAGATATAAAAAACAACTTGGCCTTTGCAAAGAATGCCACCGTGGATGTCATAGAACCACTGCCTACCACCTTTTTCAATAAATGGTACCAGCGGATGGTACAGTTTGCGGCTTATGAGACTTGGGCTTGGGGTTCGGTGGCGCTCGCCTTTTTATTTGCCGCAACCTTTTTGCTGTATTATTTTACATATCGCGAACAAACCAAACGCATCTGGTTTATTGTATCGGTAAGTTGCCTGTTGTTCTTAATCGTATCACTTTCATTGGCTTTTGTTGTGAAAGGAGAAGATTCGGCTAAGCGCGCCGCTATTGTGTTTGCTGAAGAAGTTGTTGTGCGTACCGGCCCTACGATGGGAAGCGATGCCACCTTTACACTTCATGAAGGCACCAAAGTACGTATTATTGCAGAAGAAGGAGCTTGGATTCGCATTACCATTGCTGATGGGAAAGACGGTTGGTTGACGAGCAGTGATGTCAAAGAACTTTAGATTTAATAAGAAATTAACAGCAAAACCCTTGTTAAATAGTATATTTGGGGTTCGAAAATCGACAGAATTGAGGCTAAAGAGTATTTTCTTTCTTATCATATTTACTGGGTTCCTGATCACCCCTGCGTTGGTAGCCATTACCAAAATGCAGATCAATATCGTGTCTTATTTTAGTTCTTCGGAAGAAGAAAACAACGATACGGTAGAGTTTGGAGCCAAGCCTAAAATCAATTTACTACAGGAAGATTCGGTAGATTTTGCCGTTATGGAAACCTTACAACATACAATGCTTCCTGGTTTTTCGGATAACTTTACTTCTCTGTATTCGGAAACATTCTCTCCCCCTCCCGAGCCACGCTTTATATAAATTCACTTACAAACCATCATTAACGTGTTCTAGGAAATTTATGCCTAGACAATAATATTTATATAAAGATTATGTTCAAGAATTTAAAAAATGATATACCGGCTGCGGTAGTTGTATTTTTCGTCGCCATTCCCCTGTGTTTAGGAATTGCACTGGCCAGTGGGGCTCCGTTGTTTTCCGGGTTGATTGCGGGAATCGTAGGAGGTATTGTAGTAGGAGCCATTAGTGGTTCCAGTTTAGGAGTAAGTGGTCCTGCCGCCGGACTGGCAGCGATTGTGCTAGCAGCCCTAGCGACCTTAGGGAGCTATGAAAACTTTTTAGTAGCTGTCGTGCTTGGAGGGGTCATTCAGATCGTCTTTGGAATCTTACGTGCCGGGATTATCGGATACTATTTTCCATCTTCTGTAATTAAAGGAATGTTGACGGGTATCGGTATTATTATCGTACTAAAACAAATCCCACACTTTTTTGGATATGACGCTGATCCGGAGGGAGACTGGGCGTTTTTTCAGGTAGACGGAGAGAATACATTCTCTGAACTTGGGAACATTATTTCTAATATTAGTCCGGGAGCAACCACGGTTGCGATCATCGGTATGGCGATCTTGATCTTATGGGAAGCGGTGCTGAGCAAAAAGTTCAAGATTTTCAAATTAATTCAAGGGCCTTTAGTAGCTGTTGCCGTAGGAATCATATTTTATTTGCTGACAAAAGATTCTGATTCTCTTCGAATTTCAGCAGATCACTTGGTAGCAGTGCCTGTGCCCGATGACTTTGACTCTTTCTTGGGGCAATTCACGTTTCCTAATTTTAGCGTGATCACAAATCCCCAAATTTGGGTCACCGGTTTCACCATTGCCTTGGTTGCGAGTTTAGAAACGTTGCTTTGTGTGGAAGCTACCGATAAATTAGATCCTCGCAAACGTACAACGCCTACAAACAGAGAGCTTTTTGCACAAGGAACCGGAAACTTGATCTCTGGTCTTATTGGAGGACTCCCAATTACACAGGTAATTGTACGTAGTTCTGCGAATATTCAATCAGGGGGTCAAACGAAAATGTCGGCCATTATTCACGGTTTCCTTTTACTTATTTCGGTGATTTTGATCCCAACTGTATTGAACTTGATTCCCCTCTCCGTACTTGCCGCCATTCTATTTTTAGTCGGTTATAAGTTGGCTAAACCTGCGTTGTTTAAAGAAATGTATCAAAAAGGGATGTTCCAGTTTATTCCTTTTATCGTTACAATTCTAGGGATTGTTTTTGGAGATCTTCTCATCGGAATTAGTCTAGGTCTAGCGATCGGAATTGTAGTCATTCTAATCAAAAGCTACCAAAACAGTCACTTTCTTAATATTGAGAAATCAGAAGATAATAACAATGAGGAAGTGGTAAAAATGACGCTGGCTCAAGAGGTTACATTTATCAACAAGGGCGCTATTATTAAGGAACTTGACAAATTATCAGAAAATAGCACTGTTCAGATAGATACACGCAGAACGCGATATTTGGATAACGATATTATTGAAGTCTTTGATGACTTTAAGATCAAGGCAAAGGATCGAAATATTGACGTTATATTGGTTTCTGAACGCGGAAAGGAAAAGAATCCTGAAAGCTATGCTGAATTCTTCAGTAGGAAGAAAATTGAGGAGTTTACCATTGGTGAATAATCCCATTGATACCCCGGTCATTTAGACTGGGGTTTTTTTATTTTTCAGAATCATCATCTAGGAATTCGTTGTCTTCACTTTCGGTTTCTTCCAATTCTTCGATGCCTTCCAACAAATGCGGAAGCACGATAGGGGCTAAGGAAGCTACGGGTGGGTACAGCTTAGATGCCTCTCGTTGTTCTTCAGAAAGGATCGTAAACTCTTCCGAAGCATTAACAAGGAGAAATAACACACTTACGATAAACGCATATTTGAGTACATTAAAGGCGCCTCCAAGGAGTTTATTAATTATTCCTAAAAAGGCAAAATCAGCCAACTTCGTTAAAAACTTCCCCGCTAAGGAGACCAAGAATACAATGGCTAGAAAGGTGATTCCGAAGGCCACAATATTAGTGAGTTGCGCACTCCATTGAAACCATTCTGTAAGATATGCCGCTGCGAAGTCTGAGAAAAATACAGCACCATACACTCCGGCAATAAGCCCAATTAAGGATGCCAGGACAACAAATAACCCCTTTTTGAACCCCATAACAAAGGCAATGAGTAAAATAATCCCTAAAACAATATCAATAGTGTTCATCCCGTGGTTTCTGTAAAGATAACATTTTTACCTATCCGGGGTATTTTCCAATTCTTTAAATGAAGATTTCTATAAGACTGAACTCTACTGTATCTTTGAAGCCATGGCACGGGATATACAATTAAAAAAAGATTGGGAGACCTTAGTAGACGTATTGAGCGATCGTTTTGCAGACGGAGATACACTAGACCTTGATGCCATTATTTATTTGATTGGAGTTCAGGAGTTAGGACAACTTCATAGGCGTTTTAAAAAAGACGAAAAGCTGCATTTAATGCACATTGCTATTTGTCGGCTTTTGGAACCTTTCGGCTACTATGAATTCGAACTTTTTGACAACGAAGGGTGGCCACATTACAAAAATGTAGAGCCGTTACCACCACTTAAGGCGGGTGAACAATCGGTGCTGATGAAAGAAGCAATAGTACTGTACTTTAAAGACCAAGGTATTATCTCGTAACGCAGCGTAGGTTCGTTGCATTAAAAAACCTTATTTTTGCCCTTCAATTATGGAACGTAAGATGATTGATGATATTAAAAAGCATATAGCAACGGTTGCTGCATTTGAGGCAAATACCTTAGAAGAAGTGGAGCAATTTCGAATTTCTTACTTGGGAAGAAAAGGCATTTTAAATGATTTCTTTACGGCCTTTCGGGAGGTTCCGAAAGAAGATAAGAAACAATACGGACAGCAAGTTAATGCGCTCAAGAAGGCTGCTGAAGAGAAATGGAATCAGCAAAAAGAAAAGTTAGAAGCTGCGGAAGAAACAGTAGGTGTCTACGGCGATTTAAGCCGCCCCGGCGAACCGTATCACGTAGGCTCTCGACATCCTATTTCCTTAGTAAAAAGTAAGATTATCGATATTTTCTCACGAATCGGGTTCAATGTTTCTGAAGGTCCTGAGATTGAGGATGACTGGCATAATTTTACTGCATTAAATTTACCGGAATATCATCCGGCACGTGATATGCAGGACACTTTCTTTATTCAGAAAGATCCTGACGTATTATTAAGAACGCACACCTCTTCAGTCCAGGTGCGGTATATGGAAAATAACAAACCACCCATTCGCACCATTTCTCCCGGTAGAGTATATCGAAATGAAGCTATTTCGGCCCGATCACATTGCTTTTTCCACCAAGTGGAAGGATTGTACGTGGACAAAGGAGTAAGTTTTGCAGACCTAAAGCAAACCTTGCAGTATTTTACCACAGAAATGTTTGGCAAGTCAAAGATCAGATTACGACCTTCTTACTTTCCTTTTACAGAGCCTAGTGCAGAAGTTGATGTTTATTGGGGATTGGAAACCGAAACAGACTATAAGATGACGAAAGGAACCGGTTGGCTGGAAATTATGGGTTGTGGAATGGTAGATCCTAATGTTTTGAAGAATTGCAATATTGATCCTGAAGAATATAGTGGTTTTGCCTTCGGAATGGGAATCGATAGAATTGCCCTGCTACTACATCAAATTCCCGATATTCGTATGTTAAGCGAAAACGATGTACGCTTCTTAGATCAGTTCAAAAACGCTTTCTAGCAGTTTCTTTCCATGCGAAAAGATATTGAGTTTCCTGAAATTCATGGTGTTTTTATGGCGGTTGTTCCTGAGAATAATGGAGCTGCCACCGAAGCTCGTTGGCATGCTTATTTGGTCAATGATCTGGAAGAACCTATTGAAATGGTGCTTATCGTTTCGCAAGGTGAAGACGCACACCGTCGTACATCTACTATGCGCCATCAATTAGAGGTACTTCCCGCCAAGACCTATGCCAGAGTGGAGTGGATTGAGCAATCTGTATTTGAGATGAATAATTATTTT
Organism: Flavobacteriaceae bacterium UBA4166; assembly: GCA_002379985.1. Taxonomy (GTDB): domain Bacteria; phylum Bacteroidota; class Bacteroidia; order Flavobacteriales; family Flavobacteriaceae; genus DFVG01. Next base: position 1,536 of record DFVG01000021.1, on the reverse strand, counting down.
TCGGTTACGTTCTATCAAGATGGAAAGCTCTACGATAAGCGGTTTGTTTTTCCCTCCGGAAGCATCCGTTGGGATCATTGTAAAACAATACCCCTGTTAGAGGAAAAAGGGATATTAGCTGTATAAAAAGTAAATAAGGACCAATCAAAAAGCCGCTTCGTGAGAAGCGGCTTTTCTTTTGGTTGGTTATATGCGGAATATTATTCCTTGATCAAGCGTTTGATGGTATTTCCACCTTCCCCTTGGATGTTTACCATGTAAACTCCAGAAGCCAATTGAGAAACATCAACGGATTTCTCAGTGGTCATATTGGTAAGGTCGATAGTTTGTACCAAACGTCCGTTTACATCGTAAATGGTAGCGTTGTCTAAACCAATTGCAGAACCATTAGTGATGTTGATCACGTTACGTGCAGGGTTCGGGTAAATGCTTACCGCGTTTGCAAGAACGTCTTCTACACCAAAGGTACTTTCTACGGTTAGTTCAAACGTACAGGTAGCAACGTTTCCGTACTCATCCTCAGCGGTAAGAGTTACCGTGTATACGCCGTCAGGCAATAAGGTGCCCGGAGCTGGATCTTGAGTCGTGATCGTTACAGGATCTGTACAGTTGTCAGTAGCTGTTGCGTCACCATCTGCGAAGTAATCTGGCACTTCGTAGTTAAGGTTACCCGCACCCGGATCAACGGTTTGATCAGCAGGACAGGTAAGTTCAGGAGCCATTGCGTCTACTACGTCGACCATGGCAACACAAGAAGCGATGTTTCCGCTAGCGTCACTTACAAATACAGTGATTGCTAAGGTAGTTCCAATATCGCTACAGAATACTTCGTTGATATCAACCGCTGCGGTAGAGATACCACAGGCTTCATCAACACTGCTAATTAGGTCAAATGGATCTACGACCGCCATACCGTTCTCATCCAATTCGATTACAGAATTTGGATTCGGGTTTGGATAACTGTACGTGATTCCCCAGCTATTCAAGGTTCCACCGTCTAATCCGGGGAATGTATCTGTAATGGATAGCGTCCAGTCACCTAATGTACTTTCTCCATCAAAGGCAGAAAGCGCATTACTTGGCATATAGTCTGCTAATGGGAATGCATCTCCAGCCTGGCAATCTAAAGGATTGGCAGATTCATCATCTAAGGTAGCTACTAGATCACTACTACCGCATCCATCTGCGCCACCACTAAATATCACTACCGATGTTCCCGCAGGGGAAGTAAGTGTGATCTCTAGGTCGGCAATCCACGTGTGATTGATGTTAAGATCAACATTAAGATCGTTCAATGTTTGATCGTCAGTAACGCTCAATACAGATGAAATTGTGACATCACTACCGGTTGTGTCGATCGTCTGTCCCGGACTTGTGGAAGCACCGTCAGAAACATCGGCCGGAGGTCCGCACGTAATAATAGGAGCGGTCTCGTCTAAGATGTTTACGGTGGCTGTACACATGGCGGTATTTCCGCTATCGTCAGTTACAGTTATGTCGACCTGGTTTTCCCCAAGATCAGCACAGGTAAAGTCC
>DFVG01000056.1 GCA_002379985.1 Flavobacteriaceae bacterium UBA4166 | reverse complement strand
AATCATGAAATCTTTGATCACACGGTGAAAGGTGAGTCCGTTATAAAAAGGCTGCTCTTTATAGGCTGAATCTACCATTTGATTGGTTCCGCGAGCGAGCGAAACAAAATTCGCTACGGTCACCGGAGCTTGATCATGGTGTAATTTGGCGACAAATGTTCCTTGATTGGTGATGAATTCAGCGTACACGCCGTCTTCAAGATCAGGATATTTATCTTGACAAGCCCCAAAAGTGAGCGTAAGTAAAACAACTAAAAAAGTGAGTTTCTTCATGATATAATTATTGATTTTCTGATGTTTGTTCTATAGATTGTAGCGTTACCGTGCTTTGCACCGGAACATTAACGCCTAATTTTTCTTGTATTCCGTAGTACCCATATGCTTTATAGGAAGGAAACAAGAAAGTAACTTGTTCTCCCTCTTTCATTAACTTCAGGCCATCTCGAATTCCGGAGATCAAATCCTGATTGGTTTGATCGATCACATAATTTTGCGTTCCGTTTTCTTGTTCCGAAAGGATCACAGTTCCGTTGAGATCTTTGATGTTATAACGGAAGACCACTTGATCGCCCACATCGGGCATGGGATTGGCGAGAGTGTCTTTAATATTATAATAGTACCAAAAACCACTTTCCGAAGCAATATAATCTCTAGCCGTATCAGCATTGATCACGGCTTGAATGCGTTCTTCTTCTTGTTTTAATAATTCTTTGTTACGTGCGGTAGATTCTTTGATGAACGAACCAGAACTGCGTTGTAACGGTCGGCGTGCTTCCGGCGATTGACAGGAAGTAACTAAAAAGAGAACACTGCATAAGAGAGCAATGAAATTACGCATCGATCAGGGCTTTTTGGTATTGCGGCAAGATACTAATAAATTCACGAACGGTTTCATCAAGCGACTTCAAACTTCTTCCGCCCGCCGCGTTGTTGTGTCCGCCGCCATTGAAATGGTTCCTGGAGAATTGATTGACTGAAAACGGACCTTTACTACGTAGCGAGATCTTTACGATGTTTTCCTGTCGATTTTCAATAAAAATTACCGCAAACACAATGTTATTGATCGCTAAGGCATAATTTACGAACCCTTCGGTATCTCCTTTTCTAAAATCATGCGCGTCTAATTCTTCTTGTGAAAGGGTGATGTACGCCGTTCTGTATTCCGGAAGTACGGTAAGATTATTCAAAGCCACGCCTAGTAGTTTCATGCGATTCTGACTGGCTGTATCGTAAATATTCTCATGGATCACATTGGGAACAGCTCCGTGTTCCAGTAATTGCGCAATGACTCGGTGCGTCGTTGCCGTCGTTGCCGAAAAGCGAAAAGAGCCGGTATCAGTCATAATGCCGGTGTATAAGTTCGTAGCAATGTCACGATCTAACAAAGGAATCCCATCAAGCGCTTCCATAAAGTGAAACACCATTTGTGCCGTAGAGCTCATGCTCGCATCACTATAGGTCGCCACGGCGTACGCATCCGGTTGTTGATGATGATCGATCATGATGAATTTCGCTTCGGAAGCTTCCAGCAATGGAGAAAGATCGCCACTTCGGTTCAAGGCATTGAAGTCTAACGTAAAGATAACATCGGCAGCATCTAAGGTTTTCTGTACCTCTTGCGCTTGTTTTTCATAAATAAGCAAATCGTCACAGCCGGGCATCCATTTTAGAAATTCCGGGAACTCATTAGGCATCACAACCGTGACCTCAAAGTCTTTTTTCCGAAGAAATCCTGCCAACCCTAATGAAGATCCGATGGCGTCTCCATCCGGATTTTTATGTCCGATAACGACTAGGTTTTTTGCAGTGTCTAATGCTTTTTTGACTGCGGAAGTAGTTTGTGTATCCATGAAGCTGCGAAGATACAATTTATTAACACGGTTGTAAACTTCTCGTCGTATTTTTGAAGGAAAAGCAAACCTTATGAAATACGCTATACTTCTCTCTTTTTGTTTTTTATTGCTGAATTGTAAACAGAAGGAAACCCCTTCAGAAACAATTACTTCGGCAACAACCCATACTAGCAAAACCGAAGCTTCTTCAGGACTTACCATTGTCTTCGCCAGCTGTAGTGATCAAGAGCGCGAACAGCCGCTTTGGAAGCCTATTTTGGAAAACAATCCCGATCTTTTTATTTGGGGTGGTGATAATATCTATGCTGACACCGATGATATGGCGAAGATGGAAGCCGATTACAAGAAGACCAAGGCACATCCCGATTATCAGAAATTACTGAGCGCAACTCCCGTGGTTGGCACCTGGGACGATCACGATTTTGGAAAGAACGACGCCGGGAAAGAGTGGATCAAAAAGGACGAAGCACAAACCTTATTGCTTAACTTTTTAGACGTTCCTGAGAATGACGAACGAAGAAGTAGGCCGGGCGTGTACACCTCAAAGACCATTGAAGGTGGCGGTGGGGCTGTAAAAGTAATTCTATTGGACACGCGTTATTTCCGTGACCCGTTGAAAGAAAGCAACACAGAGGGACGTCGTTACGATGATTGGAGTATTGAAGAAAGCGGAACTATTCTTGGAGCTGCTCAGTGGCAGTGGTTGGAAGAAGAATTGCAAGATTCGGTTCCCACATTCACAATGATCGTAAGTAGCATTCAGTTTTTAAGTAAAGAACACGGGTGGGAGAAATGGGGAAATCACCCTTCTGAAGTTCAAAAAATGTATGATGTCTTAGAAACTGCCAAGGCGCGAAATATCTTTATGGTAAGTGGCGATCGTCACATGGCCGAAATATCGGTCAATATCGATGTTCCTTTGCCGTATCCTTTGGTAGATTTTACGAGTAGCGGACTCACACATACATGGCCCACCTATGGTACCGAAGGCAATGAATACCGAGTCAGCAACATTATCAAACGCTTGAACTTTGGAGTGATGCACTTCGACTTTGAAAAGAAACGTATTACTTTCGAAATTCGCGGTCGGGATAATTTCTTATACGAACAATTTCAACAGCAATATTAAAGAATGGTTAACAACTTGTGATTACAGGGTAAATATGTACTTTTGCACCAAATTTTAAACAACTCATGAGAACAGACAGAACGTTTACCATGTTAAAGCCCGATAGTGTTGAAAAAGGAAACATTGGGCCTATCTTAGAAAAAATTACGGCAGCAGGATTCAAGATCGTAGCGATGAAGCTTACGCAAATGACTGGAGACGATGCCAAACAATTTTACGCCATTCACAAGGAGCGTCCGTTCTTTGGTGAATTAGTAGAGTATATGACTCGTGGACCTATTGTTGCCGCGGTTTTGGAAAAAGACAATGCTGTGGAAGACTTCCGTACATTGATTGGAGCAACCAACCCCGAGGAAGCCGCCGAAGGTACCATCCGTAAATTATATGCAGCTTCTATAGGTGAGAACGCCGTACACGGAAGTGACAGTGATGAAAACGCCGAAATTGAGAGTCAGTTTCACTTTGCCGGAAGAGAGATCTTCTAAACGGCTACAATATGATACTAAAAGCCTCCATTAGGAGGCTTTTTTATTTTAGTATGATCTTTTTGATGAGGTCTTTTCCTAGCTCTTCGTTCAACAAGCGAACAATCTTTTCTTTACCGTAGCTTAATTCTTCTCGTAACACCGAAGAGCGTAACGCTACATACAAGGTATCACGATCTAGGTTGATTCGTGTGGTATATTTTGAGATCGCATCTCCCATCACGGTGTGCCAAGCCTCTTCAGCAGAGACTTTGTTGAGTCCCTTTTGCAGTTTGCTATTGCCTAAAAAATCCTGTAACCCTTCGGCTAAGGACATATGTTCTCGGGTGCGTTTGCTCATGGTTTTTCTTGCATTGAAGAGAAAGTACGAAACTTTTTATAGGTATACATCTTTCCGTCGTGGTTTAACACTTGTATTAAAGAGTCCTCTGCATGAATCACGGTTTCTGTCCATTCATCATAAGGCGTGGCGTAGTGCATTTGAAGACTGTCTTCGGAAACGGTTATCTTAAAATATTCAACCAAATTTGATGTGCGAAAACTGCCGTCAAGATTGGGTTGTAATTTCTTTCGGAATCCCTCACGATCGGTAACTTCAATGTAATCAATAGTTGTATTCACTCGGAATTCTTTGACAGAACCATCGTCGAGCGTCACTTCTTTGATCTCCCAATAGCCTTCAAGATATGGAATCATGGTTTCAGGATCCTCACTTCCGCAGGAAACCAAAAGAACACAGAATAAACAATAGAGCAATTTATGAGTCATGTTGAAGCGGAAACATTTTATAGGTTTGATGTACTTTTTTGATCACTGTTTCAGTGCGTTCACCGTGAGTGTCGCTTATAAATAATTGTCCGAAACTCTCATTGTCTACTAACGAAATGATCTGTTCAACACGGTGTTCATCCAACTTGTCAAAGATATCATCTAAGAGCAAGATGGGAGTTACCTTACTTTGTGCTTTAATAAAATCGAATTGCGCAAGTTTTAATGCGATCAAATACGACTTTTGCTGCCCTTGAGAACCGAACTTTTTAATGGGATGTCCTTCAATCTCCAAAGAGAGATCATCTTTGTGGATCCCTACGGAAGTGTATTGAAGCATCCGGTCTTTTTGGATGTTTTCTTCTAAGAGGGTTAGGAGGGGAGCTTCGGTCAACTGACTCTTATACTGAAGCGAAACGGTTTCTTTCGACTGACTAATAGCTTGGTGTCGTTCTAAAAATATGGGAGTAAATATTTCCAAAAAATGTACTCGCTTTTCATGAATTACGTGTCCCAGTGCATCGAGTTGTTCATTATAAATAGCCAAGGTGTCAGGATCGTTGGTGTTATTGGCGGCAAAATATTTTAGTAATGAATTTCGCTGCGCCAGCACCTTATTATAAGAGATCAATGTTTTTAGATAATTAGCATCTCCTTGAGAGATCACACCGTCCATAAATTTCCGGCGGGTTTCACTACCTTCAATGATGAGGTCCCGATCGGCTGGAGAAATGATGACTAACGGCAGGAATCCAATGTGGTCACTAAATTTTTCATACGTTTTTCCGTTGCGTTTGATCAGTTTTTTTTGTCCTTGTTTGGCACTTACGATGATCTTTTCCGGCTGGGTGTTCTTCTCATATTGGCCTTCTACGACAAAGAAATTTGCGTCGTGTTTTATATTCTGACTCGTAATGGGGTTGAAGTAGCTTTTTCCGAAGGAAAGATGATAAATAGCATCTAAGACATTGGTTTTTCCCACTCCATTTGGCCCCACAAAACAGTTGATCTTGGGGTCGAATTCGAATGTTTCCGATTCAAAATTTTTGTAATTTATTAAAGATAAGGAAGTTAATATCATAGAGAGAATTCGAATGTGGATTGAGAAACGCCTCTAAATAGAAGCCGCTTTTCGGTATTATTCACCTGCCAAATATCTAAAAATAACAACTTTTTTCCCTTTTAATTTCTAATAAAAATTTTATTTTTGCCCCGCAATAAACAGAAACTATGGCAACGTACAAGAAACGCGGATACAAACCGAAAACCAAGGCAGAGAAGGAAGAGCAACTAGAAGAAGGAAGTGCAACGGCGGAAGTATTTAACACGCTGGACGAAGGAGCTTCAAAAACCGAAGCATGGGTAGAAAAGAATCAAAAGTATATCCTTATTGTAGTAGGTGCAATCGCGGTATGTGTGTTGGGGTATTTAGGGTATCAGCAATTTGTACAGAACCCTAAGTCGGCGGAAGCCATGAACGAAATGTACCGTGCACAAGGATACTTTGAGCAAGCATTAGCTGCCGAAAACAGTGATTCTTTGTACACGCTTGCCTTAAACGGAGGTGCCGGAAAATATGGTTTCTTAGATATTATTGATAACTACGGAAGTACTCCTGCGGGCAATCTTGCCAACTACTACGCGGGAATGGCGTATTTGAACACAAACAACTACCAAGCGGCTATCGATCATTTAGACGCCTTTAAGAGTGACGACGATATGTTGGCTCCTCTTGCGAAAGGTGCCATTGGTGATGCCTTTATTCAATTGGGGCAAACTGAAGAAGCTTTAGGGTACTATAAGGAAGCAGCCAATATGCGCAGCAACGAAGTTACCACGCCGCGTTTTCTTCTAAAAGCAGGGGTAACGGCGCTTAACCTTGGAAAGACCGGAGAAGCGGTTGGGTACTTCGAAACAATCACGGAAGAGTACAGCAATTCGTTGGAAGCGTCTGATGCCAAAGTGTATCTTGGCAAAGCGCAGGCAATGCAATAGTCATGGCTACGGCTTCCAAAAACCTATCATCTTATAACAAATCGGAATTGCCCGATGCCAAACCCTTTAAATTCGGACTCGTAGTTTCGGAATGGAATTCAGAAATTACGGAAGGGATGTTTCAGGGTGCGTTCGATGCGCTTACAGACTGTGGTGCGCTAAAGGAGAATATTGTTCGTTGGAATGTACCCGGGAGTTTCGAACTGATCTACGGATGTAAAAAATTAACGGAAAGTTTCGACATGCTTGATGCGGTTATCGCCATTGGAAGTGTGATTCAAGGAGAAACCAAGCATTTTGATTATGTCTGTGAAGCGGTAGCACAAGGCATCAAAGATTTGAATGTTTCCGGAGACATACCCGTCATATTCTGCGTGCTTACCGATAATAATTACCAACAAGCAAAAGACCGAAGTGGTGGGGCTCATGGAAACAAAGGAACCGAAGCAGCTATCGCGGCCTTAAAAATGGCACAATTAAAAAAAGATAGTGCCTTCTACAAAGAATAGCATTCTTCTCAAAGCATATTTTTTCTGAATACGGTACGGTAATTGTTGATAGAATTGGTGGTTTTTCACTTCAAAAACCAGTGAAATTTAAGTACCTTTGATATTCAACAATTATGGGATTAATCAGTAGAAGAAAGAACAAAAAATTTAGTTACGAACCTCGATATTACAAGAGCGATAAGGAGGGGAGTCCATTCCAGATCGAACATAAATTCGATTCCTACCGAAAGACCGTAGGAAGTTCGGGTAATTTGAAAAGCAAGTTCAAATCGGCTTTCCAAGAACTTCGCGAGGGGAACAATCGCAAAAGCAATCGATTGATCCTGTTTATCGTAGCACTGTTGGTTTTTTTATTTCTTTACATTATTGATTTCGACCTTTCTATTTTTACGCAAACGCGATAGATGGCAGATATCATTCAGTTACTTCCCGATCATGTAGCGAACCAGATTGCGGCAGGCGAGGTGGTACAACGCCCCGCGTCTGTAGTGAAAGAATTACTGGAAAACGCCATAGACGCCGGAAGCGACCACATTACCCTCTTAGTTAAAGATGCCGGAAAGACGCTAATCCAAGTAACGGATAATGGCTGCGGAATGAGTCCCACAGACGCACGGCTCTCTTTTGAGCGTCATGCGACCTCTAAAATAAAATCAGCCGAAGATCTCTTTCAACTTCATACCAAAGGCTTTCGCGGGGAGGCATTGGCTTCCATCGCTGCGATCGCACAAGTTACTCTAAAGACGCGTACTCCCGATCTCGAAGTGGGTACAGAGATCTCCATCGCAGGTAGTGAAGTAACGGCTCAAGAAGCGGCTGTCGTTCCGGTGGGCACAACAATCGCTGTAAAAAATCTGTTTTATAATATTCCCGCACGGCGGAACTTTTTAAAAAGTAATGCCGTGGAAACCCGACATATTATTGATGAATTCCATCGGGTGGCCTTGGCACATCCTCAGGTGGCTTTCAAAATGATCCATAATGGAAGTGACGTGTTCAATCTTCCGGTAAGCAATGGGCGTCAACGGATTGTCAATATCTTCGGAACTAAAACCAATGAGAAATTAGTGCCTGTTTCCGAAGAAACCGATATTGTAAAAGTAGAAGGGTTTGTAATGAAGCCCAATTTCGCCCGAAAGAGTAGGGGAGAACAGTTCTTTTTTGTCAATGATCGATTTATTAAAAGTTCGTACCTACATCACGCGGTGGTCAATGCTTTTGAAGGACTAATCAAAGACGGAACACACCCGGGTTATTTTTTATTTTTAACCATTGCTCCTACAGCGATCGATATTAATATTCATCCCACAAAAACAGAGGTGAAGTTTGAGGAGGAGCACGCCATTTACAGCATGCTTCGGGCTACGATCAAGCATAGTCTAGGGCAATTTAGTATTGCTCCGGTGTTGGATTTTAATAAGGACAGCGGATTTGAAACGCCTTACGAATACAGTAAAAAAGCCCCACAACAACCCAATGTTTCAGTAGACCGTAATTTCAATCCTTTTCATAGCGAGACCGCGACAAAAGCAGCACCATCTTTCAAAAAGCAATCCCGTGGCAGTTGGGAGTCACTGTATGCCGGACTTCAAGATGCGTCTTCCGAAGCAACGCTAACCTCTTCTGAAGAGTGGTTGTCTTCAGAAAAAATTACGGTAGAAAAGGAAATTGAAACAGAATCCTTATTTCCGAAGGAAGAGGAATCTGTGCAGACCACCTTTCAAATTCAGAATAAATACATTGTGAGTCCGATTAAAAGCGGCCTCATGGTGATCCATCAACATTTGGCGCATCAGCGCGTTTTGTATGAAGAGCTTTTAAGACATATCACGGTACAGGAAGCAACGAGTCAACAATTGTTATTTCCGATAGAATTAAATCTTTCAAATCGACAATGGGGTGTATTAGAACCTTTGGAGGAAGCCTTATTACAGACTGGATTTGTATTCGAAAAGCAGGAAAAGGGAGGAATCACGGTTTCAGGAATTCCAGTGGGGATCCCGGAAAGTAATGTAGCTCCTATCTTGCAACAATTGGCAGACGATCTGCTGGCGGAAGTTCCGGATGCCGGTTTCAGTCTAAACGATGTTTTGGCAAAGTCACTGGCGCGTTCTATGGCGGTACGAAGCGGAACGCCTTTAAATAAAGAAGCACGAGAGCACTTGATCCACCAACTATTCGCCTGTAAAGAACCTAGTGTTTCCCCCGAAAATAAACCGGTATTGATCACGTTAGAAGGAACCGATCTGGACGCAAAATTCATATAAATGGGAAGAATAACCGAAACCATAAAAGCACTTATCATCGTCAATGTCCTATTCTTTGGGTTTACATTGCTCAGCTCTGATCTTGCTTATAGATTGTTCTCATTGTATTATGTAGAACATCCTAATTTTCAGTATTGGCAACCGGTGACGCATATGTTCATGCACGGCGGCTTTATGCATATCTTGTTCAATATGTATGCCTTATGGGCGTTTGGATCGCCTTTGGAAATGCGATGGGGCCGAAAACGCTTTCTTTTCTTTTATTTTTCTGCCGGATTAGGAGCAGCCTTGATCCATACGCTAGTAAATTATTATCACGTTCATGCCGGTTTTAGCGAACTCCTCCAAGCGGGGATGACAGAATCTCAAATCTTTGAGTTGATGCGTGATGCCGAATCTCAAGGACGTAGCTTGGGGCATTACTCTGTTAATATACCGGAAGGTGTTGATGGTGATTCCGTTGGAAGCATGATCTCAAGTTATATGAGTACCGCAGTGGGTGCTTCCGGAGCCGTTTATGGGGTGTTGGTGGCCTTCGGAATGATGTTCCCAAATGCCGAATTAATGCTGATATTTTTACCCATACCCATAAAAGCAAAGTATTTTATTCCGGGATTATTGTTGTTAGATCTTTTCTCTGGAGTGACCGGTTTTTCATTATTCGGACAAAATATTGCCAACTGGGCGCACATAGGAGGGGCGCTGTTTGGCTTCCTCATGGCTTATTATTGGCGAAAAGATAGTTTTAACCATACGCGTTGGGATTAAGGATGAGCACAAGTAGTCTTACATACAAGTTCAAAACCGCTGATGTTACCATTAAATTAATTGTTATCAATACAATTATCTTTTTGGTGACGCGCATTATTTCAGCCTTTTTCCAGCTTCCTATTGCGCAGCTTATGAGCTGGTTTGTCTTGCCTGATGCTTTTAATGAGTTTATTCTTCAACCGTGGGCGTTCATTACCTATAGTTTTCTTCATTTCGATTTCTTCCATATTCTATTCAACATGTTGTTGCTGTATTACTTCGGAAGAATCATCCTCAATCTGTTCAGTGAAAAACGTTTGCTCACAATTTATCTCTTAGGCGCTATTAGCGGTGGATTACTCTTTGTACTCAGTTATAATCTTTTTCCTGTTTTCGATTTCCAACGGGGCTATCTTCTTGGTGCCTCGGGAGCAGTGACCGCGCTGTTGGTGTTTATGGCTACGTATAGTCCGAATACCGAAATACGCGTCTTCTTTTTCAATGTGAAGCTTTGGCACATCGCGGTGTTCTTTATTGTGATGGATTTAATCCGACTCCCAACGTCCGGAAACGCCGGAGGTTTGTTAGCGCATTTAGGCGGTGCCATTTTTGGGTATGTATATGCCGTGCAACTTGCTAAAGGAAATAATATTGGCGCGTGGTTCGAAACCTTGATGGATGGCGTGGCTAACATCTTCAAGTCTAGAAAAGACCGTCCGTTTAAAAAAGTACATCGTACGCGTCCCGCAAAGAAGAGCACGACGGCCTATCAGAAAAAAGAAGATAAAACATCTCATCAAAAGAAGGTAGATGCTATCTTAGACAAGATTAGTAAGAGTGGTTACGACAGTTTAACCAAAGCAGAAAAAGATTTCTTGTTCAAAGCAGGGAATCAAGATTAGTGGGGTGTGAAAAAGTTGGGGTTTTTCAATAAGGTGGTGTTTTTGGTGAATAGTATGTTCGCCCTGTTGTTATTATTGGCTAGTTGTGCGCAATACGTCCCTCCAAAACAATTTGCTACCGTCTCCCTGTTAAGCCTTGCGGTTTCACCTTTAGTACTTATCAACATTGCATTTTTTGGGTATTGGTTGCTTCGGAAACGACGTCAGGCGTGGCTCTCTTTCTTGATCCTGTCCGCAACATTCTTTCTTAGCCGAACTGCCTTACGTCTATCTGACCCGGAACATAGCGATCCCTCTCAAGCGTCATTAAGTATTCTTTCGTATAACGTTCGACTCTTCAACGCCTACGAAGAAAATGCAACAGAGAACCCTAAAGAAGTCATTGCCGCTATCCTAAAGACCTATGATCCGGATGTGGTCTTATTGCAAGAGTTCTATCGTGACCATCAAGTGTCTTTTTCAGCATATCCCTTTCGATACATACATTTCAAGGAAAAAAACATTTTGGGACATGCAATCTTTTCAAAATATCCTTTACACAACAGTGGGGCTTTCAACTTTCCGAATACCTACAACAATAGTTTGTATGCTGACGTGGTCAAAGGAACGGATACTATCCGACTCTATAACCTGCATTTACAATCAATGGGCGTGTTGCCTTCCGTAGATTATATACAAGAAGGAAATAAAGAACGTATGGTCCGTCGGATGACCGCAAATTTTGCGAAACAACAAGATCAAGTAGAGCAGATCTTAGCCCATGCAGAAACATCTTCATATCCTGTGATCATGGCAGGCGATTTTAACAATACGCGCCATTCTTATATCTACAGACAAGTCGCAGAACGCTATGCGGATGCTTTTAAGATGAAGGGAAGCGGACTGGGAACTACGTTTTCATTCGATTCGTATCCGCTTCGTATTGATTATATTTTTACTTCCAAGGAGTTTGAAGTCATCAACTTTGAAAATGTGACTGAAACCTTTTCAGACCACAATCCTATCTATTCCCAACTGAGCTGCTGTCTTTCCAAATAATTCAAGGCATTGGGCCCTTCATTAAATAATAGGTCGATTACCGATAAATTGCTCAAGTGACCGTGCTTCTCTTGTAAGACCTGTGTGTAAGGTTCTAGCGCGTAAGAACGTTCCTTTTTACCGCGTACCCAATGCCGAAGGTCTTTTTTCTCCAAATCTTTTTGATACACGTGGGTTTCTTCAAAGTTGCCATCCATGCCAAGCAACTCGCATAGCAGGGTATAGATTTCAAGGTTGTGTTCTAGCAACGAACTAACTCTTTTTTGAAAAAGGGGTGCCATATCATCTTCATAGAACTCAAAGAATGGGGAGGTGCGGTAGGCACTTTGCAGACTTTTCCAATGTTGGGCTTGCCAAGGAAAATTATTATCAGGGGCAACTTCTGCAGTTTTTTGCCGTGTTCCGTCTTTGCTGTGTTGAATGGGGATATTAAGTTGTAGCTCACCGTTGGCATGTGCAATGCGCGCACGATTGCGATAGGTTTGTTTTTGATAATTATCACAAACCTCAAAAATGACGGTTTTCGCCTGCGCACACGCCGCCATCTGTGCGATACACGGAAAGTATGAGGGGTGAACCACAATGTCCATAACAGGAATTATTTCTTTTTCTTCTTTCGTTTTCTGAAGAAATCAAACACGAACCAACTAATGAGTAATACAATGAAGTATGTGAAATAGCTAACTGGTTTTCCACTTCCGCCTACGGTGGTAAAAAAGCGATCCCACTTGAACTTCCAGTTGCTCATTCCATTATTGATGCCATCAATGCTCATCCAGATGAACACCGGCTTTCCTACCACGTGGTTAAACGGAACAAAGCCCCAGTTGCGAGCATCTTGTGAGTTGTTACGGTTGTCTCCCATCATCCAATAATAATCCATCTTGAAGGTGTATTCTGAAATGGGTTCACCGTTCAACAGTACTTGGTCGTTTTGAACACTTAATTGATTTTTAATCCCAAGTTCGCGCCCTTCATACACTTCTATGATGCGCTTGTACAGCGGTAGCGTTTCGGGGGTTATGGAAACGGTTGCGTCTTTCTTCGGAATATAAATAGGGCCGTAAAAATCGTGGTTCCAGGAATAACGATCATCTCTTGGGAACGATTGTGGATCCCATTCTCCCTGATTGGCTTCATAACGATAGACTTCGGCCACGTTAGGGTGTTGCGCAAGCTGTGCAGCTGCTTCTTCGGTAGCTGCCGGAACAAAGTATGCTTTGTCTTCCGGAATAGATCCTACACCATCGGTAATGCCTAGGTCTTTGAAGAGTTTCGGACTCAAAGAACCGCTGGTTTTAAACGCATATGAAAACTGAAGTTTCGCCCGATCGGGAAGTTCGTTTTGAGCGCCGTTGATGTATACGAAACCATTTCGAACTTCAAGGGAATCTCCCGGAAGTCCCACGGCACGCTTTACATAATTACTTTTCTTATCGATCGGTTTAATATAGACGCCTCCATACGGGTTTAGAATGTTTTCTAACGTATCTACCGGCCAACTGAATACGACGATATCATTCCGTTTGATCTTTTGAAAGCCCGGAAATCTGAAATGTGGATATTCTACGGTTTTGGCATATGATCTCGACTTGACCACAGGAATGGTGTCATGTACCATCGGGAAACTAATCGGAGTGATAGGCAAACGTGCTCCGTAATGAAATTTACTTACAAAAAGGAAATCTCCTACCAATAACGTCTTTTCCAAAGAAGAGGTTGGTATCGTAAAAGGTTGCATGACGTACGTATGCACAATCGTAGCGGCTACCACAGCAAATAAAATAGAACTTACCCATTCTCCGGTGGTGGTTCTTGGTTTTAGACTGCGTTCCGGAATGTAGGTGACGTCTTTTGTGTAGTTAATATAGTAGATGTAGAGTCCGAGTGTGACTAATACTAAAATAGTATCGGCCGTACTATTTCTTCCAAAACTTCGAATGGTTTCTACCCAAATCACCGGAAACATGATCAAATTCACGATCGGTACAAATAAAAGGATCACCCACCAGCGCGGTCTGTTGATAATCTTCATGAGTACAATTGCGTTGTAAATAGGGACGGCAGCTTCCCAAGCCTTTCGTCCGGCCTTTTGATATAACTTCCAAGTACCCGCAAAATGAATGAGTTGCAGGATCAATATAAATAATAACCAACCGGTAAGTGTCATAATCTTTTATTTCATCTGAAGGACATCCTTCATGCTAAAAATACCTTTTTTATTTTGAAGCCATTCCGCAGCTAAGATCGCTCCAAGGGCAAATCCATCTCTGGAGTGTGCCTCATGGGTGATGTTGATCGTATCAATTTCCGAAGCATACGAAATACGATGCGTTCCTTTCACATCGCCTTTTCGAATTGCCGTGATGGGAATTCCGTTTTCAGGGGCTTCCTCTAATTTCCAGTGATGGTAATGGCTGTGCTTTATAATTCCCTCTGCCAATGTGATCGCGGTCCCACTGGGCGCGTCCTGTTTTTGGGTATGATGAATTTCTTCCATCGAAACAGCATACTCCTTCCATGGCGCCATAAGTTTAGCAAGCTTTTCATTCAAGTTAAAAAATAGGTTCACTCCCACGCTGAAATTAGACGCATAGAGCAGCGCACCGTTACGCACTTTACATAATTTTGTCATTTCATCATACTTCTCAAGCCACCCTGTAGTGCCGCAAACCACCGGTATATTTTTTTCGAAACAGGTAGTCAAATTATCTGTCGCTGCAGACGCTACCGAAAATTCGATCGCTACATCAGCATCTTGCAAGGATCCTTTTTCTTCGGAAGACGTTTTTGTATACACCACCTCATGACCTTTCTCTTCGGCTTTTTGCTGAATGATATGTCCCATTTTTCCGAAACCGAGGATCGCTATCTTCATTGTAAATTATATCTAAAAGAGAGTCCGTATTGCGTTTGCGCCCGAATGGGGTCGACTTCCACTTTGGGCTGAAGGGAAAGATCTTCGCTCACATTGAATTGACGTAAATGGGCGTCTACATTGGCATCCACGATATTCAGTAAATAGAAACCTATCGCGACAAGAATACTTACATCTTTATTTTTTTGTGCGTTTTTTTGAGCATCGATCAGTCGGTCATTAGAGATCACTGGTTCCGCTCCGGTTCCGTAAAACTCATCATCGGTAAACCCAGCCAATCGACGCTTGTAGGCGTTTCTGAAGCGGTCGTAGTCTTGATCGTTCTGCACGTAGAAATAAACACCCGCTGCGATACCTGCATAGATCACAGGGATTTTCCAATACCGTTTGTTGTAGGCCTGTCCCAATCCGGGAACGACCGCCGAATAAAAGGCGGCTCTAGAAGGCGCTAAGGGATCGTACTCGATTTTTTTTTCGGTGTTGGAAACGGTATCACGTACAACTAAGGCCGTTTCTGTTTGCGCCACTTCGGTGGAATCGGTAACTTGGCACCATGCGGAAGCTGTTATCAGAAAACAGCAGAGATATAAAAGCCTATTGCCCACTTTTGATAAGCTTCAAAATACGTTCAAACTCCTCTTTGTTCTTGAAAGGAACTACATATTGCCCTTTTCCGCTTCTACCTACGGTCACTTTCACTGTAGTACCCAATACATCGGTAAGTTCTCTAGCGCCTTTTTTGGCGTAGGAAGGAAGACTTTTCTTAGAGGTTTCCTTTTTCTCTTCCGGACCTTTTAAGTTTCGAACTAAGGCTTCCGTATCACGAACCGACAGCTTCTTACTGATCACTTTTTCGTAAATGTCCAATTGGTCATCGGTATCGTTTACGTTGATCAAAGCTCTTCCGTGGCCCATAGAAATAAAACCGTCACGCATTCCCGTTTGAATGATAGGGTCTAGCTTCAACAGGCGAAGGTAATTTGTGATGGTAGAACGGTTTTTACCAACGCGATCACTCAGTTCTTCCTGTGTAATATCAATCTCTTCGATAAGACGTTGGTATGACAGTGCGATTTCTATAGGGTCTAGGTCTTGGCGTTGAATGTTCTCCACAAGTGCCATTTCCAACGATTCCTGATCGTTAGCGATCCGGATGTAGGCTGGGATGGTTTCGAGTCCGATAAGCTTCGAAGCACGGAAACGACGTTCTCCACTGACCAACTGATATTTATTGAAATCTAATTTTCGAACCGTAATGGGCTGAATGACCCCCAGTTCTTTGATGGAAGAGGCAAGTTCGCGTAAGGTCTCTTCATTAAAACTAGTACGCGGCTGAAACGGATTCATTTCAATGGTGTCCAGTTCTAGCTCAACGATATTTCCTACAACTTTATCCGCATTCTTGTCGGAAGCAGATTTGATATCATTGGAAGGGTCTTTCAGTAGGGCGGAAAGACCGCGGCCTAACGCTTGTTTTTTTGTTGCTTTAGCCATAAGGCGTTATGCGTTTTTTTCAATTAGTTCTTGGGCCAAACTTAAGTAATTATTGGCACCTTTACTACTGGCATCATAACTAATGATACTTTCGCCGTAACTGGGGGCTTCACTTAAACGAACATTTCGCTGTATGATTGTCTTGAACACCATTTCATCAAAGTGTTTTTTTACCTCATCTACCACTTGATTTGAAAGTCGGAGACGCGAATCGTACATCGTTAGTAGCAAACCTTCAATATCGAGTTTGTTATTGTGGATCTTCTGTACGCTTTTGATGGTGTTCAAAAGTTTTCCGAGGCCTTCCAGAGCAAAATACTCGCACTGTATCGGGATGATTACAGCGTCAGCTGCAGTTAGCGCATTCAGCGTTAATAGTCCCAGAGAAGGCGCACAGTCAATAAGAATGTAATCATACTGTTCTTTCAGTCCTTCTACCGCTTTTTTCAACATGGATTCACGTTGATCTTGATCTACCAATTCAATTTCAATGGCGACCAGATCAATATGCGCAGGGATCACGTCGAGATTCGGTGAACCAGTTTTCATGATGGCGTCCTTTGCCTTGGCTGTGTGTTCGAGTAATTGGTAAGTGCCTATTTCGACGGACTCTACGTCAATTCCTAGTCCGGAAGTCGCATTTGCCTGAGGGTCGGCATCAATCAATAGCACTTTTTTCTCTAATACTCCTAAAGAAGCCGCAAGGTTTACTGATGTGGTGGTTTTACCCACACCTCCTTTTTGATTGGCAATAGCAATTATCTTACTCATTAATTTTGCTTAGATCCTTTATAATAATAACACTACCTCTTTCATCAGAAATGCTTTTGTGTAGTTCGTAATTGAATTTCCAGTATCTGGCTGCTTCTTGTATCTCATCTTTTACTCGCTTGCCTTTTAAAAAAATTAAAACTTATTAACAATTAAATATTATTTGTGAATAAAAAAATAAATCATTGTGCAACAATAAGATTAAAAGAAGCAAATAGTACTGGCCACATTATGTTAGATGATTAATTATAAGAAAATTTTATAAAGATAAATATAGACTAAAAGGAAAAGCATNNGGTTTTACCCACACCTCCTTTTTGGTTAGCAACAGCAATAATTTTACCCATGTAGGTTCGTTACGGTTTGAACGATAAAAATACAACTTATTAAGCGGACAGAAAATGAATTTTGTTAACAGAAAATCAACAATTCACAGGTGGTTACGACTTGTTCTTTTTGGAACGTATCATCATTTCCAGCATGTCCCACATTTGATCCGGAACTTCCTCTAGCAGATTCATTTGCCCGGCACCTTTTAACCATTC
>DFVG01000016.1 GCA_002379985.1 Flavobacteriaceae bacterium UBA4166 | reverse complement strand
AGATCACCAACCTCCGGAAGCTCCGCCACCACCAAAGCCTCCTCCTCCGAAGCCGCCACTAAAGCCTCCTCCGCCACCAAAACTGCCGCCTCCACTACTGTAGCCGCCGGTGCGCCCCATGTTGCTCAGAATGATTACGTCAAGCAAACTGCCGCCACCACCGCCACCTTTCCCGCCACCGCGGCCTCCGATGCTTCGAATGATGATCAACATGATAAAAGCCAAGGTGATAATGATAACAATGGGAGGAATTTGCGTGTTGATGTTTCGCTTTCTATCTTCTTTAAACTCTCCCTGTAACGCTGCGAAAATCGCATCCGCTCCTTGGTCGAGTCCGCGATAGAAGTTTCCCTTTTTAAATTCGGGGATCATGATCCGGTTGATGATGCGTTCCGCCATCAAATCAGTAATACGGTATTCGATTCCGTAGCCGGTGTTAATATCGACCTTTCGGTCATCTATGGCTAGTAAAATAAGAATCCCGTTATCTTCATCGGCTTGACCGATACCCCATTGTTGCCCCCACCGAGCCCCGAGCATAGAAATATCTTCTCCCTTTGTAGAACCAATGATGGCGACTACAATCTGCGTTGAAGTGGAATCGGCGTAGCCAACCAGTTTTTGTTCTAGATGGTTCTTCTGTGTACTTGAGAGCAGACTGATATAATCGTAAACGGATGTTTGTTCCTTCGGAACATTGGGAATGTCAAATTGCGCCACGGCAGGAAATGTTCCTAATAAGAACAACCACAAGCAAAGGCATTTGGCAACCGTTATATGTTTCATTATCCTACTGAAATATCGTCGGGCAATTCGTTTTTATCATTTTTCTGATATGGAAAGTGTTTCTTAAGCTGAAGCCCCGCTTCGAAAATACCGGCAATCAAACCTTTGTCCATATTTCCTTCCTTAAAATGAGCTACGATGGTATCACGTGTACTGTCCCAAAAATCAGGAGGCACCACGTCATTGATGCCGCTATCGCCGAGAATTACCAGGGTACGGTCTTCCACAGCAACGTAGATCAATACCCCATTGCTCAATTTGGTATTATCCATATGAAGGAAATCAAATACTTCGGCAGCGCGTTCAAAAGGATCAAGATCGGTATGCGCTTCTAAATGCACCCGAATTTCACCGGATGTGTTTTTTTCGGCCTCTCGGATGGCTTCAACAATGGCTGCCTCCTCTTCCGCAGTGAGAAAATCTTCTACTTTCGACATACTCTTACAATTAATTACTAAAATCGAATTCTACATCCGGAGCGACTTCGGCTCCTGCTTCACTTTTAAAATAAGCACGCTCATCAAAACCAAGCATTCCAGCAAACACATTGGCAGGTACCTTTTTGATCTTCGTATTATAAGCTTGTGCGGTTTCGTTGTAGCGATTACGTTCTACGTTGATGCGGTTTTCAGTGCGTTCTAACTCGTTGATCAGTTCCTTAAAATTCTCATTCGCTTTTAAATCGGGATAACGTTCAAAAACAGCCAACAGTCTCGATAGGGCAGAAGACAGGCCACTTTGCACTTCTTGAAACTGCTGCAATTGTCCCGGTGTGATATTACTGGGATCGATCGTTACCGCAGTTGCTTTGCTACGGGCTTCCGTAACTTGTATGAGGGTTTCGCGCTCAAACTCTGCATAGCCTCGGGCCGTGTTCACGATATTTGGGATGAGGTCGGCACGACGTTGGTAGGCACTTTCCACGTTTCCCCACTGTGCTTCTGCACTTTCGTCAAGGGTTACGAGCGAATTGTTCAAACTGGCAATATACCCACCTATAATGAGTACAAGCCCCAAAATAATGATGAGGGGTAACCATTTTTTCATAAGAGACAGAATTTAAAGTTGGTCTTTGATTTTCAGTAATTCGGCTTTCACCGATTCTAATTTACGAATTATCTCAAAGTTGCTGAAGGTTTTCTTTTTGTTTTCTTTGAGGTGAATTTTAGCGCCTTCTAACGTAAATCCGCGTTCCTTGACAAGATGGTAGATCAATTCCAGATTCTTGATATCCTCGGGGGTGAACTTGCGATTGCCTTTGGCATTTTTTTTAGGCTGTAGTACATCAAACTCCTTTTCCCAATAGCGTATTAGTGACGTGTTGACGTCGAAGGCTTCGGCGACTTCCCCGATGCTGTAGTAGCGTTTTTCCGGTAGTTCAACATGCATTAGTCTAACGATTGATTTTCTTGCTGTGACTTCTCTAAAAGTACGGCAAATTCTTCAGCGGTAAGGTTTCCGTAGTAGAAATTAATCGGATTGATACGTTCCCCGTCCTTGAAAACTTCATAATGCAAGTGTGGGGCTTCACTCCGTCCGGTACTTCCTACAAAACCAATGAGATCGCCACGCTTTACTTTTTGACCTTGGCGAACATTGTATTTGTACAGGTGTGCATACAGACTTTCATAGCCAAAACCGTGTTCAATCCGAATGTGATTTCCGTAGCCAGAAGCAGTATTGTCGGCTCTACTAACCACGCCATCTCCTGAGGCGTAAACCGGAGTTCCCCGAGGGGCGGTAAAATCCATTCCCCAATGAAATTTACGCGCTTTGGTAAAAGGGTCGGTTCGATAGCCGTAGCCGGAAGCCATTCGAGTGAGATCCTCGTTCTTTACGGGTTGAATCGCCGGAATCGCAGCTAATAATTTCTCTTTGTTTTCAGCCAGTTGTGCAATTTCGTCTAGGGAACGTGATTGTACCACAATTTGTTTGGTAAGAATATCGATGCGTTTGTGCGCGTTGATCACTAATTTAGAATTGTCAAATCCTTCTAATTCCTGATAACGATTCACTCCTCCAAAACCTGCTTTTCGTTGATTTTCCGGAATGGGATTCGCTTCAAAATAAACGCGATATAAATTATTGTCACGATCGGCAAGTTGATCTAATACCGTTTCAGCCTGATCCATTTTTCGGTTCAACAATTCGTATTGAAGTTCCATATTGGCCAACTCGCGCTTCAAGGCTTTTTCCCTGGGCGTTTCCACATACGGAAGGTTCAGATAGATCACCAATAATACAAACCCACTTAAAAAGATTCCTAGCAGGCTTAGCAATACAATTCCCAATTTCCTACCTTTTTTCTGTTCGATTTTTCGGTACGAAAGGGTTTCGCTATCGTAGTAATATTTGACTTTAGACATACGCTAAAAAAGTCCTATTTTTGCGGTTGATTGAACACGACGTTCACAAGCTAACGCACTGCAAAGATAAAAATTGTTTGCATTGTTGGCGAAAACGTCTCTTTTAAGCTGTTAGCACCTATGAATTCCAACGAAATACGCAGTCGGTTTTTAGACTTTTTCAAGTCGAAGTCACATACCATCGTTCCTTCAGCGCCTATGGTCATGAAAAACGACCCTACCTTGATGTTTACCAATGCCGGTATGAATCAGTTTAAGGAATATTTTCTAGGGAATAAAGAACCCAAGAACCCTCGCGTTACCGATACACAGAAATGTTTGCGCGTTAGCGGAAAGCATAACGACTTGGAAGAAGTGGG
This sequence comes from Flavobacteriaceae bacterium UBA4166, assembly GCA_002379985.1. Classification (GTDB taxonomy): domain Bacteria; phylum Bacteroidota; class Bacteroidia; order Flavobacteriales; family Flavobacteriaceae; genus DFVG01. The sequence continues at coordinate 189,903 of DFVG01000016.1, read as the reverse complement.
TATGGATACGTATCACCACACCATGTTCGAGATGTTAGGGAATTGGAGTTTTGGTGATTATTTTAAAGAGGAAGCGATTGCTTGGGCGTGGGAATTACTCACAGAAGTCTTCCAAATGGATCCTTCGATGCTTTACGTTACTATTTTTGAAGGTGATGCTTCGGAAGGACTGGAACGCGATACCGAAGCCTTCAATTTCTGGAAACAATGGGTGCCGGAAGAACGAATTCTTTTAGGCAATAAAAAGGATAATTTTTGGGAAATGGGCGAACAAGGTCCGTGTGGCCCCTGTAGCGAGATTCATGTGGATATCCGTTCCGAAGAAGAAAAAAAGAAAACACCAGGAGCCGATTTAGTAAATCAAGACCATCCGCAAGTGGTGGAGATCTGGAACTTGGTATTCATGCAGTTCAACCGAAAGGCAAACGGTAGTTTAGAATCGCTTCCCGCGCAACACGTAGACACCGGGATGGGCTTTGAGCGACTTTGTATGGTGTTGCAGGGCAAGCAGAGTAATTACGATACCGATGTTTTTACGCCCTTAATTCGCGAGATCGAAGCCATCACCAACAGCAACTACGGTACCAATGAGAAGATCGATATCGCCATTCGTGTGATTGCCGATCACGTGCGAGCCGTGGCGTTTTCTATTGCCGACGGACAATTGCCGAGCAATAATGGGGCAGGGTACGTGATCCGCCGAATCTTACGTCGCGCCATTCGTTATGGGTTTACCTTTTTGAACCAACAACAACCCTTTATTTATAAATTAACAGAAACGCTCGTCAAACAATTGGGAGATGCGTTTCCAGAACTTCGGAAAGAAAAGAACTTGATCGTGAATGTGATTCGCGAAGAAGAAGCCTCTTTTTTGAGAACCTTAGATCAGGGATTGGTGCTGTTAGAAAACATTATCCAATCGGCTTCGGGTAACGAGATCTCAGGAAAGAAGGTCTTTGAACTCTATGATACCTACGGTTTTCCGGATGACCTTACCGGACTCATTCTGAGAGAGCGAGGCTATCACTACGATAAGGCTGCTTTTGATACAGAATTACAGAAGCAAAAAGAGCGTTCCCGTTCGGCAGCCAAAGTACAAACCGGAGATTGGGTTATTTTGAAGGACGATGCCGAAGAAGAATTTATTGGCTACGACAGTTTGGAAGCTTCCGTGCGCATTACCCGCTATCGCAAGACCGAAAGCAAAAAAGAAGGAGAACTGTACCAATTGGTGTTTAATTTAACACCTTTTTATCCAGAGGGCGGTGGACAAGTAGGCGATAAGGGCTATTTGGAAGCACCCAATGGCGAGGTCGTTTATATTGTAGACACGAAGAAAGAGAACAACCTGATCATTCATTTTGCGAAGAATTTACCGCGAAATCCGGAAAATACCTTTAAAGCTGTGGTGGATGCGAAGCAACGTTCAAGAACGGCTTCCAATCATACGGCAACGCACTTACTACATCAAGCGCTTCGGAAAGTGTTGGGAGACCACGTAGAGCAAAAAGGTTCTATGGTGCACAGTAGAAACCTGCGTTTCGACTTCTCACATTTTAGTAAAGTTTCCGAAGAAGAGCTAAAAACGGTGGAGGATTTTGTGAATGCTCGAATTCGGGAAGGATTGGCCTTGCAAGAACAACGTAATCAGCCGTATCAGGAAGCGTTGGATCAAGGCGCGATTGCATTATTTGGAGAAAAATATGGCGATACGGTGCGCACCATCCGATTTGGGAAATCGATGGAACTTTGTGGCGGAACCCATGTGCCGAACACCAATGAAGTATGGCATTTTATTATAACTTCAGAAGGCGCGGTCGCTTCAGGGATTCGCCGTATTGAAGCTATCACCGGAGATGCTGCCAAGCAGTATTTTGTAGAACGAAGTGACGCCTATAAGCAAGTGCAACAGGCGTTGAACAATGCACAACAACCCGTACAAGCGATCTCCAAACTACAAGAAGAAAAAGAACAGCTCGAACAACAGGTCGCTAGCCTGTTAAAAGAGAAGGCGCAGGGATTAAAAGGAAGTTTGAAAAAAGCGGTTACCACTATCAACGGTGTGAATTTCTTGGCGGAACAGATTGATCTCGATGCGGCCGGAATGAAAGATCTCGCTTATGAGTTAGGCGGCGAGCTGGATGATTTATTCTTGATTTTTGGTTCTGAAAAAGAAGGGAAAGCGTTGCTAACCTGTTATATTTCGAAAGAGTTAGCTGCGGAAAGAGAACTCAATGCCGGGACTATCGTACGTGAGTTAGGAAAGTACATTCAAGGCGGCGGCGGCGGACAACCATTTTTCGCCACGGCCGGCGGGAAGCATCCGGAAGGTATTTCCGAAGCCTTAGAAAAAGCCAAAGCGTATATTGTTTAGGTGAACTGGAGTACCGAAATACCGCTCTCTCCACAACAACCACCCATCGATTATGAGTCGGATGTACTCCTACTAGGCTCTTGCTTTGCGCAACACATCGCGACAAGGTTAGACTACTTTCAGTTTCGACATGTGGTGAATCCTTTTGGAGTTATTTTTCACCCACATGCGATCGAAGCGATCATTACAAGAGCACTTAATCAAGAGACGTTCACCAGCCAAGATATTTTTCAGCATAACGAACTATGGCATTCGTTCTGGGCGCATTCTAAGTGTTCGGCTCCTTCGGAATCTGAAATTTTACAAACCCTGAACACTGCGCTACAAGAGCTTCATGAGCAACTGCATACGGCTACACATATCATTCTGACGTTTGGGACCGCTTGGGCGTATCGGCATATTGCGAGCGATCGTTTGGTGGCGAACTGTCATAAAATTCCGCAGAAAAAATTCTTAAAAGAATTAGCGACCCCGGAAGAAGTGGCCGGGTTGCTCGAGAATATCGAAGTCTTACTTCGTGATGTGAACCCAACGGTTAGCATTATCTGTACCGTTTCGCCGGTACGTCATCTCAAGGACGGGATCTTGGAAAACAGTAGGAGCAAGGCACATCTGCTTGCGGGAGTTCATGAGACGGTAACTTCTTCAAAAAATATGCATTATTTTCCTTCGTTCGAAATTATGATGGACGAGCTTCGGGAGTATCGTTTTTACGAAGCGGATATGATACACCCGAATCAAATAGCCATTGCCCATATTTGGGAACGTTTTAATACGGTATGGATTTCAGAAGCAACGCGTGCCTTGCAAAAAGAGATTGACACCCTTCGAAAAGGTCTTGCGCATCGCCCCTTTCAGCCCGAACAAGAAGCGCATAAAAATTTCCGTGAATCCCTTCAGAAACGCCTGGAAGAACTGTCTAAAAAACTTCCGCACGCCCGCTGGTAAACCGCAGCTTTCCTAAGATTGTAAGAGAATACGACAATTGCCCTATTGAACAGTGCCGGGTTATATCGCAGCTTTGTCTTCAGATTAATAACTTAAAAACCCAACAATTATGAAACTGTTCAAAAATGTATTCTTAGTACTATTGCTAAGTCTTGCTGTGGTGGCTTGTAATAAAAGCGATGACGATGGTGGCGATGGTGGCGATGCTGCCGAAGGTACCGTTACCGCGAAGGTAGATGGCGCAAATTTTACGTCTATGTCTATTGCCACCACTGCGGTGCAGACTTCTGCCGGAGGTACGAGCACCCTTCGTGTTCAAGGATCGGATGCCGATGGAAAAGGGATCATCTTAACAATTATTGGTTTCGATGGCACCGGATCTTACAATGTAGGCGGGGGCGCAGACATATTCACGAACGCAGTCTATGTAGAAGCAAACGTTTCGAACCCTGCTGATTCACAGTCGTGGATGGCTCCTTTTGATGACACTGTTGCTGGAGAGATTAACGTGAGCGAAATTAACGAAACCAATGTTATCGGGACTTTCAGCTTTACCGGGAAGAATGGTAATGATGATTCAACAAAGGCCATTACGGAAGGTTCGTTCAACGCGAATTTCTAAAACAATTTTTAACGTATAAAGAAAATCTCAAGTGTTGAGGTTTTTACGTGGAGCCGGGGGTATTACGAACGTAGTACTTCCGGTTTTTTTATGCGTTCATTTCTAGTACTACTTAGGGAATACGACAACTGCCGTATTGAATGACAGTTCAGAATACAACACCTTTGATATCAGATTAAACTTCAAACACATGAATATACAAAACACACTTAGAAACCTCTTGATACTATTTACAGTATCCACAAGTTTTGTTTGGTCTCAAAAGGCCGAAACACCCGATTTTCGCTACGATGTAGGCGCGAAGATCAATGAAATGACCTTGACCCAAGGAGGAACCCTTGTGGTAGCTACCAACGATGGCTTGGTAGGAATTAAGCCCGGATCTAACGAACTGCTCTTTAACTTTACTGACTACGGGCGCGTAAAACCTGAAGAACTATTCTTTGTTCCCAATGCGCCTTACGTGATGGTGGGCCAAACCGGGTTTGCCAGTATCAGTACTAAGAAGGCTGTGATTGATTATATCTCTGGAAAGAAATTATTCAGTACAGAAGATAATGGTTGGAAAATGGTGACCACTTGCGATGTCATGATGCCACAAAATAAGCTCGTGGTTAGTGGCCAACGTCGTGCGAAAGAAAAATATGCAACACAAGTAGCCGTGTATGATCTCAATACAGGGCAAGAGGATTATCGCTTTAACCTAGGGGATCCAGACCGCGTAGGGATTGCAAAAAACTATAGCGTTACCGGGCGTCCCTTGTTGCTGAAGGATTACCTCATCGTGCCTACGGCACAAGGGTTGGTTGCTAAAAAAGCACAAACTGGTGAAATCCTCTGGGATAACAAAATGAAGAATGTGAATTGGATGGTTACAGACGAAACCGAGACGGAGATCTACGCTTTTGAGGTACATCCCAATGGCAACAACACCAAGATCCATAAAGTGGGAACCAATGGAGCCGAACTATGGGAAGATGAGCAAAAAGTAAAAGGAGTCGTGACCAATTTTGAAATTCTTCCGCAGGGCTTGGCGATTGTAAGTAATACCTATAACCAAGGAAAAGGAATTTTAGCAGGAAGTTCAGAATCTAAAATCGCGATGCTAGATGCAAAGAACGGTGAAGATCTCTGGGATAAAGCCCCAAAAACCAAAGGATACGTACAGCATTTTTATATTATGGAAGACGGAATTCTCTTCGGAATTCACGAAGGAGGAATCAATAAGATTTCGTACGACGGAAACACGCTGTTTAAAAAGCCATTAAAGACAGGCGAGAATATTCTCACTATGGCCGAAACCCCTCAGGGATTGATCTATATCACTTCCGAAGATGCTAACATCGTGAATTTAAATACCGGAGAGCAAGTATGGAAGAAGCCATTAAAATACAAGCGTGCGGATGCTATTTCTTCCACGTTCGATAAAGCCAACAATCGCTATTTGATCAGTGCCGACGAAACCTTATATGCGATTGATGCCAATACCAGTGAAGTGACGGAACTAGCGGAATCAAAGTTTGACGGAAAAGAAGCGCCTACCGGCATTGAAATCCGTTCCGGAGGGATCTTGCTAACCAGCGATCAGAACATGATGATGCTCGACAGTGGCGGAAGTACCAATTGGCATGAATACTATCGCGCACCCGGAAAAAGTGCTATGGGAGCCATCTTAGCGGGTGTTACCGCTGTGGCGAGTGCTGCAGGTGCAGCGGCAGCCGCTAATGCTTCAGTACAAAATCGGATAGCGAAGTATGATGATCTCGCTGATCGCCAATCCAATTTAGCAGGCGGATTAGCCGCAGCATCCGGAGCTTCAGTAGCAGAAATGTTGAAGCGCTTTAAAGCCACAGCGGCTACGGCGAATGCACAATTTGTTTTAACCAAATTAGAGGATGGTGTTGGCCTTGTGAAATTAAATAAGGACACGGGCGCTTTGGAAAAAGAGATTGTTCTTAAAGATAAGAAACCAGAATATCAAGTAGACGAAGTAGGAGGTGTGTTGTATTATAAAGCAGACAACAACAGTATTTTCGCCTACGACCTTACCCGTTAACTAACCAAGTTAGATGGAAGCTTCTTGTGAAGCACAAGCCCCATCACCTGATGGGGCTTTTTTAATACCTTCGTTACCAATGAAATCGATTTTACTTCCTAATAAATTCAATAGCATTGTTTGGGCACAGGCGCTGTTCTTTGCGGTATTGGTGGCATTTGGAGTGGTGGATGCGCTCACCGTGTTATTGGCTTACTTTCTTGAAACCATCATTATCGGTATCCTGCATGTGATAAAACTAGCGATGGTAAACCGCTATGGAAAGACTTCGAAGCCAACAAGCAAGCCACAACCTCAAGGCATCGGACTGATCCTCTTCTTTATCATTCATTACGGTTTTTTTGTGGCCATTCAGTCGATTTTTATGTTTGGTTTTTTTGAAGGGGCTATTCCGGAGATCACTAGCGGCTTTAATTTAATTGAAAACTATAGCTATGCCTTTCGACATCCGGGAATGGTACCGGTGTTGGCCTCAATCGTAATTACCAATTTCACGTATTTCATTACAAATTTTATTCAGCCCCAACGCCATAAGGAATACAGTTCGAGTGAACTGTTCATGAAACCCTATGTTAGAATTTTCGTGCAACAATTCGCCGTGATCTTGGGAGGGTTCTTTTTTGTGATCCTCCAAGCCGGAACGGCCACTGCCGTGCTCTTGATTTTGTTTAGATTGTGTGTGGATCTCGTTATGGTTGCGCTTCGGAAAGATAGTAAGGCCTTGCAAACCGTGGCTCAAAAACTCACGAAGGAGCCTGCGGATTTTGAAAAGATGAAAAAGGAGCTGGAGCGTTTTTCAGAATAAATAGTGCAAATGCCCTATTTCTTCGCAGGGCAATTTTTGTGACTTTTATCCTACACTTAAAAACCATAATTATGAGATATTTCATACTGCTATTTTGCTGTGTTGCCATGGTCGCTTGCTCCGGCTACGGAGAAAAGGTTACCTACGACGGCACAGATGTTCATTACACCGAAGAGGCCTTAAAAGAAAAGGCAGATGCAACCGGTGCTTATCTCCAAGAAATAGGATTTACCGACGGATCCCCTAAGTCGGTGCAAATTACACGCGATTCTATCTATCATTTTCGAATGGTTGTGCAGGAAGGAATTGAAAGCGATAAGAGCATGGAAGTTAGTTTTAAAGCCCTAGGCATGCTGCTCTCTGAAAAAGTCTTCGAAGGAGAAACCATCCATTTTGACCTTTGCAATGCAACGTTTGATACCATCAAGACCTTTCCGATAGAAAAATCAACGCGTCCTAATTCATAGCGGCGGGTATTCATGAATTTTTATTCACTACAAAAAAATATTATTTTCACGTTACCAAATTCTTTCATTATGAGATTATTATACACCCTATTATTACTGTGTTCTGTAAGTCTGGTAGCACAGGTCTCACCCCCTTCAACACCCAACAGACCCGGTACTAACAACACTAGAATTACCGGTCCGTCGTGGACCAAGCAAGGCATTTACTACACCCTTAAAGACGCGAGCGGAAATGTGCTAAGCAATACCGTAGACCTCAAATATCTAAAGACCGATACCTTGGGCGTTCTCGATAAGACAAATCGAAATGTTTATTTGCTTGCTGATTTTAAAAATGCTGCAGAAGGCAGTACAGGAAAGGCCATTTTGCTACAGCAGAATGTAGGAAACAGCTTTTACTTTACCAATCCGTATTCTTTTGTGCATTATGTGGATGATGAGTATAATTCGGGACCATTCAGCAATATCAATGGTGATTATATCTACTACCAACCTGAACTAGGCGCTACGTATCGTCTCCCAAACATTCGATCTCATTCTACCTTTGCAGCTCAAAATAGTATCAAGTTACCTGCTTCCAGCAACCACACCTACTGGTATCGAGATGCCACCAAAGGAGAATATGGAATTATCAAAGAAGGAAGACCTATCGATTACTCTGTTGCCACCCCTAAAAAGGTTGGAAACGATATGACGGTAGATATCAACGGGGTTCACACGTATACCTTACCTGGCTATTACACCATGGCTTCTTTTGTCTATACTCCTGTTACCATGGCCAATAATTCGGTTTCCGGCTCGGGTTGCGTTTCAGGAGATTGTCAGAACGGATGGGGAAAATGGGAAGATGATAATGGCTATTATGATGGCTTTTGGAAGAATGGAAAGAAAGATGGCTACGGAATGTACAAATGGACCGGCATCGGGAAGTATATCGGCAATTGGTCCAATGGAAACATGACAGGTTACGGCGTTTATCTAGCCGACAATAAAGACAATGTGGTAGGAGAATACCTTAACGGAGAGCTTAATGGTAAAGGGTACACCGTTACCGGCGACACTTGGGAACAAGGTGTCTATAGTAATGGTCAATTGGTGACATCACATACCTTTGTCACCAACAATGTCACTACCGGTTGCACGGCGGGAGACTGTGTGAATAAGTACGGTCGCTACAAATGGGACAATGGTGATTCATTTACAGGTTTTTGGTTGAATGGACGCATGTATATGGGAACCTACGCATTTGCGTCCGGGGATAAATACAGTGGTATGTTCAATTCTAATAACGAATTTGATGGCATGGGTCGTTTCTTCTTCGAATCAGGAGAATATTACGGAGGATATTGGAAGAATGGAAAATACGAGGGTCGCGGGTATTACCACGATCAAGATTACAAACAACAAATTGGGGTTTGGTCCAATGGTTCTTTAGTAACGTCAATGAAATAACCTTACCATATTCGGCAATTGAAAAGGGGCGATCGTGCCCCTTTTTTAGGTTGTTATGCTGATGTTTATTTGAAGTCTTTCTGCGGAAATACTAAAGGCAGAAAAAAAAATTTTACACTATATTGGTTGCGTTTTGATAAAACCTCGTTACATATTTTGGCTTGCTTCTTTGATGTTTCTTTTGACTTCGGAAGGGGGTCAAGCACAGGAAGCACCATTGGATAGCATCATCGAATCGTACAAAGATCAGGCATGGGCATTGAAGTATTCTGATGAGGCGGAAGCCAATCGCGTGCTACAACTCGGTCTCAAACGTTCAAGACGTTTGAATCGTCAAGCAGATGAGGGCTATTTTTATCGGAAGTTGATCTCCCAAAAAGGGTTTAACGGTCAAACCGATAGTGCGCAATTTTATTTCGACAAAGGGATTGCTTTTGCCTTGAAACAAGACTCTTTGGAAGACAGCGGACTCATAGGAAAATTGCACAGCGAGATGGGAGAGGTGTCCCATAGAAATGGTGCCATGAAAGAGGCGATCTACCATTATAAGAAAGCCGATTCTGTGTTTCGTGCCGTTAACGATAGTCTCGGAATTACCATCGCTAAGCTCAACTTAGGAAATATATATTACGTACAAGAAGAGTTTCCAAAGGCCATACAACTTTACTTAGAAGCAGATAAGATGGCCGACACCACACAATTTCACTATATAAAAGGCACCATCTATAACAGCTTATCTGCCACCTATGGTTCCATGGAGGATGCGAAGAGATCGAAATTTTTTGCGGAAAAAGCGCTGGAAAGCTTTTCAAAAGAAAAAGAGGTTTATCCCGAGTATTTACCCTTGGCGTATACAAATCTGGCGCAAAAGGAGCAGGCTGCAGGCAACTATGACAAGGCCTTGGCATTGCTCGACGAGATGGATGCTTTTATTGAAGAAAAAGAATTAGAAGCCTCTAAATCAATGGCAGCAACACGCAGAGCAAAATTGTATCTGGAACTGGAACGCTACGAAGATGCGATCACTGTGATGGAGTCAAGCAAAGGGTTGTTAGAGAAATACCGAATTAATGCGGAAACCGATTTCGATTATCACTATACCTTAGGAGTCGCCTATTTTGAGTCGGGTGCCGCTCAAAAAGCGCTACAAACTTTAGAACCTTTAGAAGCGAAGGCCGATAGTTTGGAGATGCTTTCCGAAGTAGGATATATTAATGATGCCTTGGCAAATCTTTATGCGTCTCGAGGTGACTTCGAAAAGGCGTATCGCGCTCAAGAAAAATTTCAAAAAGTAAACGATAGTCTCTTCACTATAGAAAAACAACGATCCTTTAAAGAGATCGATGCCAAATATGAAACCGAGAAGAAAGAACGACAATTGGCAGAAACTCGTGCTAACCTTGCGCAACGAGAACTGGAAGTGAAGCAAAAGAACGCCTTGGTGTATGGAGGTTTCGGACTCGCAATAATCTTGGGGCTCTTGGGATATCTCTTGTACAATCAGCAAAAGCTTAAAAACCGACAACTACAACGTGAAACCGAATTGAAAACGGCCTTGGCCCGTATTGAAACCCAGAACAAACTTCAAGAGCAGCGATTGCGCATTTCGCGCGACCTTCACGACAACATTGGCGCTCAGCTTACCTTCGTGACGTCTTCTATTGAAAATCTTTCCTACGGAATGCCAAAAGAAGAACAGACCGTTCGAAAGAAATTACACACCATTAGCGAATTCACCACCCAAACCATTTACGAACTTCGGGATACCATTTGGGCGATGAACAAGGAAGAGATTTCTTGTGAAGATCTTCAAACGCGCATTGCAAATTTCATTGACCAGGCGCATCGCAGTCAGGAACGCGTTACCTGTAATGTTATCATAGATCCTTCAGTCCCATCGAACTTTACCTTTACTTCGGTACAAGGAATGAATACCTATCGCATCATTCAGGAGGCGGTAAATAATGCCTTGAAATACGCCGAAGCAACTTCTGTCAAGGTATTGCTTCACAAAGAAAAAGACCAATTCTATGTGACCATTGCCGATAACGGCACCGGCTTTGATCTTTCCGATAGAAAAGAGGGCAATGGCTTACAGAACATGAAAAAGCGAGCCCAAGATCTCAAAGGTAGTCTTGTGATTAAAAGCGAGCCTGGAACCGGCACTGAGGTGTGTCTTCAATTTCCTACATAGAACTACGGCAGTTGCCCTATATTCAGCCCAAAGTGTAGGGCGTATCTTTATGTTTTTAGAATTCGACTATGGTAGATAGCTTTAGATGGATCAGTGCTCTGGTGATCGTTATCTTGGTATTGTTGTGGTGGTATTTTCGGTATCATCAGCAACGCAACAAACGAAGGCATTCACATCAATGTGAGAGGCTTCAAAAAACGTTGATCCTTCAAAGAAAACAAATCGCCAAACGTCATATTGCGTTAGATCGCTATGATTTCCTACAGTATAATCTTGAAGACGCACTACTTGTTCAGCAAGAAATTAAATAATACCTTTCGGAAACCTATCATGATCCGCAATCCGTATTTCTTGCTTGTTTTTTTGTGCTGCTTCGGAATGCAAGCGCAAGACATCAACGACCTCTTAGATAAGACCCTGCCTCCTTCAGATTCGTCTGCTTATTATTTTTCTGAAGCGAAGAAACGAATCAAAACCGAGGAAGACCGCATTACCTTTTTGAAGGGAAAGCAATCTTATTTTTCTACGACGTTAGCGCGTGATTCCTTAGACGTTGTTGCCGATCAACTGCTAACCTTTTTTTCCGAAGCCAACAACTTTAAAGCACTGAGTGGGCAATACCATGCCATGGGGTATTATTTGGAAAAAACAGGTTTATATGACGAAGCTATCGCCCAATATTTTAAGTCGGTAGAAGCTGCAAAAAAGATTGATGATTATGTGGCCATGAACCGCGCCTATCGCTCCATCTCTCAATGTCATCGATTGTTCCATGATTACGAAGAAGCTATTTTCTACGCCAAAAAGACCATCGCTGAGAGTCCGAACACCTATCCCGAATACGAAAAAGACATGGTCGATGCCAATAACTTGATTGGGGCGGCTTTTAGTGAATTGAACAAACCGGATAGCACCTTGTTTTATTACGAGCGCGTGCTTTCGTACGTGCCCCCATTAGATTCTATTGATATCGCCGCTACTTTGGGAAATATGGGATATGCCTATTTGCTTGCAGGTGATATTTCAAAATCCAGACAGTACAATCAGATAGGGCTCGATCTCTATTCAAAATTGAATAATGAGTATGCACTGGCCGTGTTGTACGTGAATAGCGGAATGACCGAAAACGTTGCTGGAGAATACCAGCGAGCCCTTCGATATTTAGATAGTGGTGTGGTCTACACCGAACGCACCAACTACGTTGAAATGTACAAGTGGATCTATGATGAGGAATATAAGATCTTCAAAGCACAAGGGAATTATCGCGCAGCGATGGAGAGTTTGGATAAGCTTCGCGTCATCAAAGATTCGCTTTTTGAAGTAGAACGTGCTCGTGCTGCCAAAGAATTGGAAACGCAATATGAAACCGCAGAAAAGGAAACGCAAATCCTACAACAGCGAGCTCAATTAACCGAAAAAGAACTGGAGGTACGGCAAAAGAACATTATTATCTTCGGAAGCTTAGGATTGGCATTATTGCTAGGTGTATTAGGGTATTTGCTTTACAAACAGCAAAAATTAAAGAATAGACAACTCCAGAAGGAAAACCAATTGAAGACCGCACTAGCCAAAATTGAAACCCAAAATAAATTGCAAGAGCAGCGATTGCGCATATCACGTGATCTACATGACAATATTGGAGCACAACTTACTTTTATCATATCGAGTCTTGACAATCTCAAGTATGGTTTTAAAGACATGAGTGATGCCCTAAAAGATCGTTTGGTAGGCATTAGTACGTTTACGAGTGCTACCATTTACGAATTGCGCGATACCATTTGGGCGATGAACAAGGAGGAAATTACCTTTGAAGACCTACAGGCACGGATCACAAACTTTATTGAAAAAGCGCGCAATGCCGCGATTAATATTGATTTTGAATTTGTGATCGCTCCCACGGTGGATACCCATTATACCTTCTCATCGGTGAAAGGAATGAACGTATATCGCATCATTCAAGAGGCAGTGAACAATGCTTTGAAATATTCGGGAGCGACTACTATTTCGGTTCGCTTTTCTGAAGCAAATGAACATCTTACGATTGAAATTTCAGATAACGGAAAAGGGTTTGATACGGCAACGGTAGATTCCGGTAACGGGTTGTTGAATATGAAAAAACGTGCTCGGGAGATTGGTGGTACCCTTGAGATTGCTTCCGAAGAAACCCAAGGAACTACCATCGTCTTGAACTTTCCGAAGCATTCATAGATAGGGCAACTGTCGTATTATTTCAATACCTCATAATGTGTACTTTTCACTATCTTTAAAACAACTAACCAAAACATCATGAATCTTAAGGTAGCTATTGTTGACGATAACACGTTTCTAATTCATGCCATCAAAGAGAAACTTTCCTTTTTCGAGGACGTTGCTATCAAGCACACCTCCCTGAACGGAAGCGAACTTCTCACACAACTCGAGAACAATCACAATTTGGATGTGATCCTAATGGATATTGAAATGCCCGTACTAGATGGTATTGAAACAACTCAAATGGTCAAGCAGAAATATCCACATATCAAGATTGTGATGTTGACGGCATTCGACAATGATGAGAATATCTTCAATGCCATAAAAGCCGGAGCCGATGGCTATTTGCTGAAAGAGATCAACCCGGAAGACCTGTATAACGGACTCCAAGAAACGATGAATGGCGGGGCCGCAATGAATCCTTCTATTGCCCTCAAAACACTGAAACTTCTACGAAATCCGGATAGCATTAAAAATCAAGCCGACAAAGAGGAAATCTCTCTTTCCAAGCGTGAAGTTGAGGTGTTAGAGCAACTCAGCAAAGGATTGAGTTATACCGTAATCGCAGAGAATCTCATTTTATCGCCAAGTACGGTTCGAAAGCATATTGAGAATATCTACAAGAAACTTCAAGTACACAGCAAAATTGAAGCGGTACAGAAAGCCAAGAATCACAATATTATTTAAGGATTATTTCAAGTTAAAGGCTTCCTTCACTTTGGCAACATAGTCTAATTTTTCCCAAGTGAACAATTCTACTTCAACCTCTTTGCGACCGCTATACGGACTTTCAAAAACCTTGGTCACGGTTTCAGGGATGCGTCCCATGTGTCCATAGGCGGCTGTTTCTACATAGATTGGGTTGCGTAACTTCAGGCGTTTCTCAATGGCTGCAGGTCGCATGTCAAAGATTTCCGCCACTTTTTTCGAAATTTCTCCGTCCGTAAGTCCTAAGGGAGATTTTCCGTAGGTATTCACCAAAATAGAAGTTGGTTCTACCACACCAATGGCATAGCTTACTTGTACCAAAACCTCATCTGCCACTCCGGCTGCCACTAAATTTTTTGCAATATGACGTGCCGCGTAGGCAGCACTGCGGTCTACTTTACTAGGGTCTTTTCCACTGAACGCACCTCCGCCATGGGCACCTTTTCCACCATAGGTATCCACGATGATCTTGCGACCTGTGAGTCCGGTGTCCCCATGAGGTCCTCCAATAACAAACTTTCCGGTGGGGTTGATATGATAAGTGATGTCCTCGGTAAACAAGTCTTGTACATATTCCGGAAGTTGTGCCTTCACACGAGGAATCAAGATGGAAATAATATCTTCTTTGATCTTTCGAAGCATTGCCTCATCCTTATCAAAATCATCGTGTTGAGTCGATAGTACGATCGTTTCGATACGTTGCGGCACATCGTTGTCATCGTACTCAATAGTTACCTGACTTTTTGAATCGGGGCGTAAATACGGGATCTCTTTTCCTTCCCGACGTAATTTCGCTAGCTCGATCAAGATCGTGTGCGAGATCTCCAATGCCAAGGGCATGAATTTATCCGTTTCATTAGTGGCATATCCAAACATCATTCCTTGATCTCCGGCGCCTTGTTCTTCTTTAGAATCACGATCTACCCCTTGGTTGATGTCCTGAGATTGTTCGTGAATTAATGAAATCACACCACAAGAATCTCCGCTGAACTGGTACGCACCTTTGGTATAGCCTATTTTGTTAACAACGTCGCGAGCAATGCTTTGTACGTCGAGGTAGGTATCACTTTTCACCTCTCCCGCCAATACAACTTGTCCGGTGGTAACCAAGGTTTCGCAAGCTACTTTCGATTCAGGGTCGAATGCTAAGAAATGATCTAATAAGGCATCACTAATTTGGTCTGCCACTTTATCTGGATGTCCTTCAGAAACACTTTCCGAAGTAAATAAATACGCCATAAACGGTAGTTAAATAAGTTATCAATAAAAGGAAAAAGACTGAATAACTGCCGAAGGAGATGTACTGCCTTTAGCATTTTTGTTTTGAAAGGTATTTGGCTTTCAAAAGAGGTTGCAATCAGTCAAATCTTTCCTCTTGAACGGCGCAAATGTACGTATTTAAAAAGAACTACAAAAGCATTTCCGGTAAGCTTCAATATTCCATCCTGAAAGATTAACGCTGAAGAATATGTTGTCTTTTCCAAAGAATCAGAAACGTCTGGGTGTCGTAAAATAAAATATGTAAAATACTCTAAAACAGAATGTTAAAAAACAGTTCTTGGTATTGAGTTTCTGTATACTTTTTAGAAAAAGACCTCAAGTTCTACGATTTCCAATAGTTTCGAAATTGAATGCTAACATCAAGAACGGCCACATGGCTTTAAATTCGTATAGTAAAACGGTTACCCAAGACCCTACGCAGCCGGCAGCGCAAGCCATGTTGCATGCCATTGGGCTTACTACCGAAGATTTCTACAAACCTTTCGTAGGGATTGCCAGCACAGGGTATGAAGGCAATCCCTGCAACATGCACCTGAATGGCCTAGCTGAATTGGCCAAGGAAGGAACGCTATCAGAAGAGTTGGTAGGTCTTATTTTTAATACCATTGGGGTAAGCGATGGCATCTCTATGGGCACCCCGGGAATGCGATATTCCTTGCCCTCACGTGATCTCATTGCAGATTCCATGGAAACCGTGGTACAGGCCATGAGCTACGATGGGCTAATTACCGTAGTGGGATGTGATAAGAACATGCCCGGAGCCTTGTTAGCGATGATCCGACTCAACCGTCCGAGTATTTTAGTGTATGGCGGAACGATTGATTCAGGTTCGCATCAAGGGAAAAAATTAGACGTCGTCTCTGCCTTTGAAGCCTGGGGTAGCAAGGTTGCCGGAACCATGACCGATACCGAATACCAAGCGGTGGTGGAGAAGGCCTGTCCGGGTGCGGGTGCCTGTGGTGGCATGTATACCGCCAATACCATGGCCTCCGCGATTGAAGCCTTAGGAATGTCGTTGCCGTTCAACGCCTCCAATCCTGCTCTAAGTAAGGAAAAGAAACGAGAAAGCATCACTGCGGGGAAAGCAATGCGGGTGTTGCTAGAACGAGATATTAAACCCAGCGATATCATTACGCGTAACTCCTTAGAAAATGCAATTCGACTGGTGACGGTTCTTGGTGGCTCGACCAATGCCGTACTTCACTTTTTAGCCATTGCCCGAGCGGCTAACATTGAATTCACCTTACAAGATTTTCAGCAAATAAGTGATACCACCCCGTTCTTGGCAGATCTAAAACCCAGCGGAAAGTATTTGATGGAAGATGTGCATGATATTGGTGGAATCCCGGCGGTGATGCGCTATTTGTGGGAAAACGGTTTGCTTCATGGCGAATGTATAACCGTGACGGGACGAACTTTGGCCGAGAACCTTCTGGAAGCTCCAAGATTGCCCGAAGATCAAGAAGTAATTCGAAAGCTTGAAGCTCCTATCAAACCCTCGGGTCATTTACAAATGCTCTTCGGAAATCTTGCTCCGAAGGGAAGTGTTGCAAAGATCACCGGCAAGGAAGGCGTACATTTTTCAGGTCCGGCGCGTGTATTTAATAGTGAATTTGAAGCGAACGATGGAATTCGAGACGGAGTGGTTCAAAAGGGAGAAGTGGTTGTCATTCGGTATGAAGGTCCTAAAGGTGGCCCGGGAATGCCGGAAATGCTGAAACCTACGGCGGCAATTATGGGCAGCGGACTAGGAAATGAGGTGGCGCTTATTACAGACGGCCGATTTTCTGGCGGTACGCACGGCTTTGTAGTGGGACATATTACACCTGAGGCACAGCTGGGTGGCCCCATCGCCTTTGTAGAAAATGGAGATATTATTACGATAGATGCTTCGGAAAATACCATTGAAGTTGCTCTTTCAGAAGAAGAATTTAAAAAACGAAAAGCATTGTGGAAACAACCGCCATTGAAATCTGAGCGGGGTGTGCTTTACAAATACGCAAAAACAGTGTCTCCGGCCGATACCGGTTGCGTTACCGATGAATTTTAGAATTTGATGCCTATGGAAACATCAACCTTAGAAACCATACAAAAGACAAAACAAAAAACATTGATCAGCGGGAGTGAAGCCGTCGTGAAATGTTTGTTGGCCGAAGGCATTACCACCATCTATGGCTATCCGGGAGGTGCGATCATGCCAGTGTACGACGCTTTGTATGATTACCAAGAAGAATTGCATCATGTGCTTACGCGGCACGAGCAAGGCGCCACGCACGCAGCGCAAGGCTATGCGCGGATATCCGGAAAAGTGGGGGTCGCCATGGCTACTTCAGGTCCGGGTGCCACAAATTTAGTCACAGGTTTGGCCGACGCCTATATTGATTCTACCCCTTTGGTATGTATCACGGGTCAGGTAGGCTCACATCTTTTGGGGAGTGATGCGTTTCAGGAAACCGATATTATTGGAATATCCACGCCGGTGACCAAGTGGAATCATCAAATAACGAATGCCCAAGAAATTCCGGAGGTGTTTGCGAAAGCATTTTATATCGCCCGCAGCGGAAGACCGGGTCCGGTACTTATTGATATTACCAAGGATGCGCAGTTTGAAACCTTCGATTTTGAATACAAAACCTGTACACATATTCGAAGTTACAAACCCAACCCCAAATGTGACCCTAAAGCGATTGAAACAGCCGCAGCACTCATAAATTCAGCAAAGAAGCCTTTGGTAGTTTGGGGGCAGGGTGTCCTCTTAGGGCAAGCTGAAACCATCTTTCAACAAGTCATTGAAAAGGCCGGCCTCCCTGCAGCATGGACCATCTTAGGTGCTTCGGCCATTCCTACGGAACATCCCTTGAATGTTGGGATGGTTGGCATGCATGGTAATTATGCACCAAACAAACTTACCAATGAGTGTGATGTGTTAATTGCTATTGGAATGCGTTTTGACGATCGGGTCACCGGAAATTTGGAAACCTATGCGAAACAAGCCAAAGTGATCCATTTCGAAATCGATCCTGCAGAAATTCATAAGAACGTGTACGCTGATGTTCCTGTTCTTGGCGATGCTAAAGCGAATTTGGAAGCGCTGTTGCCAATGTTAGCATCGAAAGAACATAAGGATTGGTTACAAAGATTTCAGGAGTTATACCAAATAGAGCATGAAACCATCATCCAAAAGGATCTTTTTCCGGCGAAAAACGGACTCACCATGGGAGAGGTGATGCAGCAGATCAACCAAGCTAGTCATGGGGAAGCTGCGATTGTTTCAGACGTTGGGCAACATCAAATGATTGCCTGTCGCTATGCAAAGTTCAATCATTCAAAAAGTAATATTACATCCGGTGGATTAGGGACTATGGGGTTTGCGTTGCCGGCTGCGATCGGTGCGAAAATGGCCGAGCCACAACGGGAGGTAGTTGCTATCATTGGAGATGGGGGCTACCAAATGACGATTCAGGAATTAGGAACTGTCTTTCAGACCCAAACGGCCGTGAAGATCGTGGTATTGAACAACGAATTCTTAGGAATGGTACGTCAATGGCAACAACTTTTCTTTGACAAACGCTACGCTTCTACCGAGATGACCAACCCAGATTTTGTCACCATTGCCAAAGGATATCATATTCCCGCGCAGCGAGTGACGCAACGAACAGAACTAAAAGACGCGATAACCACCATGATGCAGCATGATGGTCCGTATTTTCTGGAAGTTTGTGTAGAAAAAGAATATAACGTCTTCCCCATGATCCCTACGGGAGCTTCCGTTTCTGATATCCGACTCACTTAACGCAGACCTTATGAAAACAAGCACGCAGCGCTATACGGTTTCTATCTATACGGAAAATAACGTCGGACTCCTCAACAGGATTTCCGCTATTTTTCAACGTCGACATATCAATATAGACAGCATTAACAGCTCTATTTCTGAAATTGAAGGAGTCTCTCGATGGACCATCGTCGTAGAAGTTTCCGAAGCACAGATCAGAAAGATTATTGGTCAGATTGAACGCCAAGTAGAAGTAATACGCGCACAATACTTTACCGATGAAGAAACCATTTACCAAGAATCGGGCTTGTTCAAAGTGGCGAGCGAACTTCTTTTCGAGGAACGACAAATACAAAACATCATTAAAGAAAGTCACGCACGCATCGTGACGGTGAACCGTCAATTCTTTGTGCTTGAAAAATCAGGCCGGAAGGAAGAAGTATCATCGCTGTATGAGCAGTTAAAACCCTTCGGAATTATGCAATTTGTTCGCTCAGGACGAATAGCCGTGACCAAAGAACCTATCCAGATCACCTCATTATTAGCCGCATTTAACGAATAAATCTAGATTATGAACTATTTCAATACCCTTTCCTTACGTGAAAAAATAGAAGCCCTTGGACAATGTCGATTTATGGAAACCACAGAGTTTTCCAAAGGAATTGCTGCCTTAGAAGATAAAAAGATCGTGATCGTGGGGTGCGGTGCGCAAGGTCTTAATCAAGGACTGAACATGCGGGACTCCGGATTGGATATTTCGTATGCATTACGTCCCGCCGCGATCGAGGAACAACGCGCTTCCTATCAGAACGCGACCGAACATGGATTTCAAATAGGAACTTATGACGAATTGATTCCAGAAGCCGATCTCGTTTGTAATCTCACCCCAGACAAACAACATACTTCAGTGGTGAAGGCCATCATGCCACTGATGAAGGAAGGAGCCACATTATCGTATTCGCATGGCTTTAATATTGTGGAAGAAGGAATGAAGGTTCGGCGCGATATTACAGTGATCATGGTAGCTCCAAAATGCCCCGGTACCGAAGTTCGGGAGGAATACAAACGCGGTTTTGGTGTTCCTACATTAATTGCCGTTCATCCTGATAACGACCCTGAAAGCAAAGGCTGGGAACAAGCCAAAGCCTACGCGTATGCGACAGGAGGACATCGGGCAGGTGTATTGGCATCTTCATTTGTGGCCGAGGTGAAAAGCGACCTGATGGGCGAACAAACCATTTTATGTGGGGTGCTGCAAACGGCTTCAATTTTGTGTTTTGATACCATGGTGGCCCAAGGTGTTGCTGCGGAATATGCGGCAAAATTGATTCAATTTGGGTGGGAAGCGCAAACGGAAGCACTCAAACACGGCGGAATTACACACATGATGAATCGCCTGTCCAATGCAGCGAAAGTACGTGCTTTCGAATTGTCTGAAGCGTTGAAGAAGATCATGAAGCCTTTGTTCGAAAAACATATGGACGATATTATGAGCGGTGCCTTTTCTGAAGGAATGATGACCGACTGGGAACAAGACGACGCCGATCTATTGCGATGGCGTGCCGCAACGGGTGAAACGGCGTTCGAAAAGACAGAAGTTACCCGGAACGCAATTCCGGAACAAACATATTTTGATCAAGGTACCTTGATGGTTGCTTTTATTAGATCGGGTGTCGAATTGGCCTTTGAAACGATGGTCGCATCCGGGATTGTGGAAGCTTCCGCCTACTACGAATCGCTCCACGAATTGCCATTGATCGCCAATACGATTGCGCGAAAAAAATTATTTGAAATGAATCGAATTATTTCCGACACGGCCGAGTATGGGTGTTATTTATTTGACCATGCGGCACAACCGCTATTAGTAGATTTTATGCAGCAAGTACAACCGGAAGATATCGGGAACGAATATCCGTCGGTAGCGGTAGCGAACAAGGTGTTGATTGAAGTGAACGAAGCCATTGCCGCACATCCTATTGAAGCCATTGGAAAAGAGCTTCGCGCTGCGATGACCCCGATGAAGTCGATACACACTTCGAAATCGGTTCACAAACTTCAAGCAGTTTAGAGGCTATGACCACATCTGTTTCATTGGAGTTGAATCTTCCTTCGGTTCAAGAAGCTGCAAAGGTACTGCAAGGGGTTTCGGTGGTGACCCCGTTGTCGTTTCAGAAACGCTTTTCCGAGCAGTTTGAAGCCGCAATTTATTTCAAAAGAGAAGATTTGCAACCCGTTCGTTCGTATAAGATCCGGGGTGCGTATCATAAGATACAATCACTTTCTTCCGAAGAAAAAAAACATGGAATCGTATGTGCTAGTGCCGGAAACCACGCTCAAGGTGTGGCACTTTCCTGTAAATTATTGGCCATACAAGGAACCATAGTCATGCCGGTGACAACACCCCAGCAAAAGATAGAACAAGTGCGTATGTTCGGTGAAAAATTTGTCACAATTACCTTAGAAGGAGATACTTTTGATGAGGCCCAAGAGGTAGCAATGGCCTATTCGGCAACACACCAAAAAACATTTATTCCGCCTTTTGATGACCCAAAGATCATTGAAGGACAGGCCACTGTGGCACTCGAGATCCTACAACAAAGCGTGCATCCCATAGATTATGTGTTTGTGCCTGTGGGTGGGGGCGGACTCGCAGCCGGGATCTGTACCGTATTTCAGGAAATGATGCCCGAGACGAAGATCATTGGCGTGGAGCCACTTGGGGCGGCTGCGATGAAACAATCTATGGAGAAGGGTCAAAATAGCCCCCTAGAAGCCATTGAAACTTTCGTGGATGGAGCGGCCTTACATCGAGTGGGCGATCTAAATTTTGAAATTTGTAAAAATGCTCTTGCGGAGGTGGTCGCTGTCGCGGAAGGCAGTATTTGTCAGACGCTCTTAGATCTATACCATAAAGAAGCGATCATTGTAGAACCCGCCGGCGCAATGAGTATTGCAGCCCTGGAACCCTACGCAGAACGCATTCGCGGAAAGAATGTGGTCTGTGTAATTAGTGGTGGGAACAATGATATCATGCGAACCGCAGAGATCAAAGAGCGTGCACTCCTTCACGCACAACTGAAGCATTATTTTATTGTGAAATTTCCGCAACGAGCCGGCGCATTGCGACAATTTCTAGTGCAGATTCTCGATCCTTATGATGATATTACACACTTTGAATACACTAAGAAAACCAATCGGGAAAATGGAGCAGCCGTGGTGGGTTTGGAAATTTCGAGTCCCTCAAAACTACAACCGCTTATCGAAAGAATGAAAACACACGGATTCTATGGAGATTATCTCAACGACAAACCCGAGTTGTTTCAGTTTTTAGTATAATTTTGTCGAACCAACACTAACTAACCTATTGTGAGCGTATTAAAGTTTGGAGGCACTTCCGTAGCCACCTCAGAAAGTATTCAACAGGTCGTAAAGATTCTTTGTGACAAAGCAGAACACGAACCAATCGTAGCAGTCGTTTCTGCCTTGGGAGGGGTTACCGATACCTTGCTTCTGGCTGGAGAACAAGCTTTTCGTAAGGAAGAGGCGTACTTTGAAACCTATAACGCATTAGTGAAACGCCACCTAAACACGGCGACAGCACTCAGCCTTTCAAACGACGTGTTAGATCAAATTCAAGAAGAGTTGCTCCAATTGAAAGACATCCTCCAAGGGGTTTTTCTCATCAATGAATTTTCGAAAAAAACACAGGATAAAGTGGTTAGTTTTGGAGAGTTGCTTTCTTCTGTGATCGTTTCAGAAGCAGTCAAAAAAGAGGGGTGCTCTGCAGTTCGTGCTGACAGCAGAGACCTACTCATAACCGATTCTCAATTTACCAACGCCCGGTTGCTCGAAGAACCTACAAGACAAAACATTCAGCAGTTTTTTGCTGAAAATAACGCAAGTATTACCGTGATGCCCGGTTTTGTATCTCGAAACCAAAAAGGGGAAGCTACTACACTAGGGCGTGGAGGGTCTGACTATACGGCTGCAATTGTTGCGGAAGCATTAGATGCCAAGGCATTGGAAATTTGGACGGACGTAAGCGGGATGTATACAGCCAACCCTAAATGGGTGAAACAAGCCTACCCGTTAACAGAGATCTCCTATCACGAGGCAATGGAATTGTCACATTTTGGGGCTAAAGTGTTATTTCCGCCCACCATTAGACCGGTGCTTAATAAAAATATTACGATTCGCATTAAAAACACCTTTGAGCCAGACGCTCCGGGCACCGAGATCATTCGGAAAGTGAAAAGTGACAAAAGACCTGTGAAGGGGATTAGTCACCTCTCTAACATCGCACTACTTACCTTGGAAGGAACGGGTATTGTAGGGGTTCCCGGATTTTCAAAACGGTTGTTCGAAGCTCTAGCTTCCGAAGCGATCAATGTCATTTTAATTACACAAGCGTCTTCAGAGCACTCTATCTGTGTGGCAGTTCTTGACGACCACGTAGCAATGGCAGCTTCCGTAACCAATCGCGCTTTTGCCTACGAAATTTCTTTAGGAACCATTGATCCCGTGATCGTAGAACAAGATTTGGCGATCATCGCCTTGATCGGCGATCGTATGAAGAGCCACCAAGGCATTAGTGGTAAAATGTTCTCTTCTCTCGGAAAGAACAACGTGAATATTCGCGCCATTGCACAAGGGGCTTCCGAACGTAATATTTCTGCAGTGATCGCTGCTAAAGATGTAAAGAAGGCCCTCAATACATTACATTATCGTTTTTTCGAACGCCAAGTTCGAACGGTGAATTTATTTATTGTAGGCGTAGGAAATGTGGGAAAACGATTATTGGCACAAATTAAGCAACAACAAGAGGCCCTTCATGAAGCATTATACTTGAAAATTCGTGTGGCAGGAATTAGCAATTCACGAACCATGCTCCTAGATGAAGAGGGGATTGACCTCACCGCTTGGGAAGAGATGTTAGCAACAGGAGAAAAAGCGGATGCAGACGCTTGGTTTGAGGCGATTCAAAAGATGAATCTACGGAATAGCATTTTTATGGATATCACTGCAAGCGCTTCGGTTGCAAAGACTTATAATACGTATCTTCAAGAGAGCATATCGGTGATCGCCTGTAATAAGATCGCTTGCTCTTCAGAATACAAATCCTATCAAAAACTAAAAACTACCGCGCGTAAATACTATGCGCAATTTTTGTTTGAAACGAATGTCGGCGCCGGACTTCCCGTGATTAACACGTTAAAAGATCTGATTCATTCCGGAGATCGCGTTACTGCAATACAAGCGGTCTTATCGGGATCGTTGAACTTCGTATTTAATAATTACAACGGAAATAACACTTTTCACGACATCGTTCAGCAAGCTCAAGAAGAGGGGTATACCGAGCCGGACCCGAGAATCGATTTGAGTGGTGTAGATGTCGCGCGGAAGATCTTGATCCTCGCCAGAGAAAGCGGTTATGTTTTAGAATTAGAAGATATTGAAAACAAATCTTTTCTGCCGAAGCCTTCCTTAGCCGCAGATACAGTAGCAGATTTCTACGAAACCTTGCAGCAGGAAGAAGCGCATTTTAAGAAGCTATACAACGACGCTTCAGAAGCGGGAAATCGATTGAAATATGTGGCTACTTTTGAAAATGGCAAAGCGCAGGTCGGACTCCAACAAATCGCTCCCGATCATCCTTTTTATCACTTGGACGGAAAAGATAATATTGTGTTATTTTATACCCAACGCTATGCCGAACAACCTTTGATCATTAAAGGCGCCGGAGCCGGAGCCGATGTTACGGCCTCCGGATTGTTTGGAGATATTATACGATTAGCCAATAATTAACCATGGAAGAAATTCGTGTTTTTGCGCCTGCAACCGTAGCCAATGTGTCTTGTGGATTTGATGCGCTGGGTTTTGCTGTGGCCGAATTGGGCGATGAAATTTATCTTCGGAAAACTGCCAAGGATATTGTTATCACGAAGATCGAAGGAGCCGATCTTCCCTTGGACCCTAAGAAGAATGTCGCGGGAGTGGTGGCGGAAGCTATGCTGAAAGATGCGAACGTTGATTTCGGATTGGAAATAGCACTATACAAAAACTATAAGCCGGGTAGCGGACTCGGAAGTAGTGCCGCCAGTAGTGCCGGAACGGCTTATGCCGTTAATCAGCTGTTAGGAACGCCTTATTCTATGGAAGCCTTGGTTGAATTTGCACGCCTAGGAGAATTCGTGGCCTGTGGTTCCCCAATTGCCGATAATGTTTCGGCGGCGCTGTTCGGCGGCTTTGTATTGGTGCGAAATCTAGAGCCGTTGCATGTCATTTCCTTACCTACCCCCAAAAATTTGTATGCCACCTTAGTGCATCCTCAAATAGAAATTAAAACGGCTGATGCTAGAGCGGTACTGCCTAAACAAGTTTCCTTAGAAACGGCCACCAAACAATGGGCACACGTGGGGGCTTTTGTTCATGGGTTGCATACCTCAGATTATAACCTCCTTGGTGCCGCTATGTTTGATGGTGTCGCTGAGCCTGCACGAAAAGTATTGATCCCCTTATTTGATGAGGCTCGAGAGGTAGCGCTTGAAAATGGCGCTATCGGATTGGGAATTTCCGGTTCGGGTCCTACGTTATTTGCTTTATGTGAAGGCAAAAAAGCAGCGCTTCAAGTGGAAACATCATTAAGCGATTTATATTCGGTTTCCGCTATTGCATTTCGAACGTATGTTTCAAAGATCAGCGAACAAGGCGTTAAAACCATTTCAACATAATGAAATATTATAGCTTACATCATAAAGCTCCCATAGTCAGTTTCCGAGAAGCGGTAATTCAAGGAATCGCACCGGATCGCGGACTCTATTTTCCGAAGGAGATCCCGTCATTGTCTAATGAATTCTTTCAGCAATTACCCACATTACAGCGAAACGAAATTGCATTTGAAGTTATACAGAACTTTGTAGGTGATACCATTCCAAAAGACCAATTACAACAGATTATTGCGGAAACCTTAGTCTTTGACTTTCCATTGGTGGAAGTGGAAAACAATATTATGGCGTTGGAGTTGTATCATGGGCCTACCTTAGCTTTTAAAGATGTAGGCGCTCGTTTCATGGCGCGCTGTTTAGGATATTTTAATAAAGAATCCGGAAATGAAAAGGTAACGGTCTTAGTTGCAACCTCGGGAGATACCGGAGGTGCCGTAGCAGATGGTTTCTACGAGGTGCCCGGGGTAGAGGTGGTGATTTTATACCCGTCCGGTAAGGTAAGTGACATTCAAGAAAAACAATTGACCACCCTAGGAAAGAACATTCAAGCGTTGGAGGTTTCCGGGAGTTTCGACGATTGCCAGGCCATGGTGAAACAGGCTTTTTTAGATGCTACGATCACATCGAAACGAAATCTTACTTCTGCAAATTCCATCAATGTAGCCCGTTGGCTTCCGCAAATGTTCTACTACTTTTTTGCATTTCAGCAATTAGAAGCGCACGCGTCTGAAGTCGTTTTTTCAGTCCCTAGCGGAAATTACGGAAATATTTGTGCCGGAATGATGGCCAAACGATTAGGGCTTCCCATCTCACATTTCGTGGCTGCCACCAATGTGAATGATGTGGTGCCGCAGTATTTGGTCTCGGGAACTTACCAACCACAACCTACCAAACCCACCATTGCCAACGCGATGGACGTGGGAGACCCCAGTAATTTTATCCGTATTCAAACATTGTATGGCAATAATTTGCACCGATTACGAGAGGATCTCTCAGGATTTTCTTTTACCGATGAGCAAACCCGAAATGCCCTTGTTTCATTGTACCGAGAGCATCAGTATCAGGCCGATCCGCATGGGGCGATTGGTTATTTGGCGCTTCAGAAGTATTTACAAGACAAAGAGGGTGTGGGGGTATTTTTGGAAACCGCCCACCCTGTAAAATTTTTGGATGTGTTGCCTGAAAGTCTTTCCGAAGCCATCGCCATTCCAGAAAATATTCAACAGATCATGCCGAAAAAGAAAAAGGCCGAAAAAATTTCGACCTATTCTCAACTGAAAGATTACTTAGTAACAAACGCTTAAATAATCGTGGATTGTCCCAAGTGAATGTTTTGGAAATTCACGTTAGAATCATGGGGATTCAGAATAAAATCTTCGATAAAATCACCAACCTGACTCGTTGTAATAAGAGTATTGGCAGGATTTAGATCGGGAGTGGTCACCGAAAGTTCCAACGCTTTCTCAACCGCCTTTTCAATGCGTTGGGCCTCTTTACGGAGTCCGAAATGGGTGAGCAACATACCCGCAGACAGTATCGATGCGATAGGATTGGCAATGCCTTTTCCGGTAGCCTGCGGGAACGATCCATGGATGGGTTCAAAGAGTCCGATATCACCGCCCACAGAAGCCGACGCTAAGAGTCCGATAGAACCACCGATCACACTAGCTTCATCGCTTAGAATGTCACCAAACATATTTTCTGTGAGGATCACATCAAATTGTTTGGGGTTGAGGATGAGTTGCATGGCCGCATTGTCTACAAATAGAAAATCTAGGGTAACATCGGGGTAATCTTTTGCCAATTCTGTAACCACTTTCCGCCAAAGGCGAGAACTTTCTAATACATTGGCTTTATCCACTAAAGTCACTTTTTTCTTGCGTGTTCGTGCTGCTTGAAATGCCAAATGCGCAATACGTTCTATCTCATGTTTGGTATACACACAAAGATCTGACGCCTCGGTACCTGCCTCATTCAGTTGTTTCTTGCCGAAATAAATCCCTCCCGTCAATTCTCGATAGATGCTAATATCTGTGCCCTGAATACGGTCTTGTTTTAAGGGGGAATGGTGCAACAACATATCGTAGGCTTTGACCGGCCGAATGTTGGCAAACAATCCTAATTCCTTCCGAAGCGCGAGCAACCCTTGTTCGGGTCGAACTGGTGCAGTGGGGTCATTATCGTATTTCGGGTGACCGATCGCGCCAAAGAGAATAGCGTCGCTGCTGTTGCATAGTTCTAAGGTTTTCTGCGGAAGCGGGTCACCGGTGGCATCAATGGCCGTGGCGCCTACCAGAGCTGAAGGAAAGGAAAATTGATGATCGAAAGCAACGGCAATCGCTTTCAAGGCTTTGATGGCTTCCCGGGTCACTTCAGGGCCAATCCCGTCACCGGGTAATACTGCAATGGTTAGTTTCATACGTATGTTCTTTGCTGTTCAAAGGCTTCAATGGCGTTCTTCTTGCTCAATAAGAAATCGATATCATCATAGCCATGAAGCAGGCAGGTTTTTTTATAAGGGTCGATGTTGAATGTTGTTACTGCGGAATGATCTGCTACCGAAAGCGTTTGCGCTTCTAGATCAATAGTGATTTTAGTGTCTGGTGTTGCGGTAATCCGTTGAAGGAGTGCTGCTAAAAATTCGGGGGAAACTTGTACCGGAAGCAATCCGTTGTTCAACGCATTTCCTTTGAAAATATCTGCAAAGAAGCTAGAGATTACCACTCGAAAACCATAACCTACCAATGCCCAAGCCGCGTGTTCTCGGCTGGATCCGCAGCCAAAATTATTTCCTGCCACAAGAATGTTTCCCTGGTATGCCGGATCGTTTAGCACGAACGCTGAATTTAGGGAGCCATCTTTTTGAAAGCGCCAATCGCGAAAGAGGTTATCTCCGAAGCCATTCTTATCGGTCGCCTTTAAAAAGCGCGCCGGAATGATCTGGTCAGTATCCACATTTTCAATGTCTAACGGAACGGCGGTATCGGTAATGCGAACAAGTTTCTCCATTAGTTGTATTGTTTGGTGATGTCTACAATTTTACCTTCGATGGCGGTGGCGGCAGCAACCAACGGACTCGCCAGTAGGGTACGCGCCCCTTGTCCTTGTCGGCCTTCAAAATTTCGGTTGGAGGTCGATACACAATATTCGCCTTGCGGAATTTTATCATCGTTCATGGCCAAACAGGCAGAACAACCCGGTTGGCGAAGTTGAAAGCCGGCATCTTCAAATACTTGTCGCAATCCTTCTTCCTCTATTTGTGCTTCCACTTGCTTGCTTCCGGGAACCAACCAAGCAGTTACATTAGGTGCTTTTTGCTTTCCGGCGACGTACGCTGCTGCCACGCGAAAATCTTCAATTCGAGAATTGGTACAACTTCCGATAAACACATAATTGATGGGGTGATCGATCAAACGACTTCCGGCTTCTAAATTCATGTAGGCCAGAGATTTTTGAAACGAAGCATCTTTTTTCATCGGAATGGTTTCAGAAAGTTTGATACCCATACCCGGATTGGTACCGTAAGTGATCATCGGTGCGATGTCTTCCGCATCAAAAGTATATTCCTTATCAAAAATAGCTTCCGGATCGCTGGCTAAGGTTTTCCAATAGGAAACTTTATTATCAAAATCGTCGCCCGTAGGTGCAAATTTTCGACCTTTTACATACGCAAAGGTAGTGGCATCAGGTGCGATGATTCCGCCTCGCGCGCCCATTTCAATACTCATATTACAAACGGTCATACGTCCTTCCATGCTCATTTTCTCAAAGACGCTTCCGGCGTATTCACAGAAATATCCGGTACCCGCATCGGTTCCAATTTCGGAAATAATATAAAGAATGACATCTTTTGGAAGCACACCCGGTTTCAAAGAACCATTCACGGTGATGCGCATGGATTTCGGTTTCTGAAGTAATAAACACTGACTCGCAAAGACTTGTGCC
Source organism: Flavobacteriaceae bacterium UBA4166 (assembly GCA_002379985.1). Taxonomy (GTDB): domain Bacteria; phylum Bacteroidota; class Bacteroidia; order Flavobacteriales; family Flavobacteriaceae; genus DFVG01. Next base: position 160,304 of record DFVG01000016.1, on the reverse strand, counting down.
ACCTGACTTGTCCCTATTCCGAAAGCAATCGCTCCAAAAGCACCGTGCGTTGAGGTGTGACTATCACCACACACTAGGGTCATTCCGGGTTGAGTGATGCCCAGTTCCGGAGCCATGACATGAACGATCCCATTGTGTTCATGGCCTAATTCATAAAGGGCAATGTCATGTTTTTGGCAATTTTCAGACAACTGTTGTAGCTGCTTACGAGACAATACATCTTGCACCGGTAAATGTTGATTGAGCGTAGGGGTGTTGTGATCTGCCGTGGCAATAACTTGCTTGGGTCGGAACAACGGAATGTCGCGTTCGGCTAGTTCGTTGAAGGCTTGCGGACTCGTAACTTCATGTATCAAGTGTTGATCGATGTACAGAATTTCCGGTCCGTTTTCAATCCGTTCTACCACATGGGCGTCCCAAACCTTATCAAAAAGTGTCTTCATGTTTTAGGCGGAAATGATCTGTTGATACACATTGCTTGTTTCGATGATCTGATGGATGTCGTTATCTTCGATCTCCTTTTTCTGATCGGCAAATACCAAAAAGTTTTGATAAACATCATCCAGTTGAAGTTTGGTCAGTTCATATCCTACTTTTCGAGCGCGATAAGCCAATGCCGCACGTCCACTACGGGCCGTCAATACAATGGCAGAATCGGTAACGCCTACTTCTTTCGGGTCGATTATCTCGTAGGTATTCCGGTTTTTGATCATTCCATCCTGATGAATCCCCGAACTATGCGCAAAGGCATTTGAGCCAACAATGGCTTTGTTTGGTTGGGTATAAATCCCCATATGTTTGGAGACCAATTGACTGGTTCGGTACAGTTCCTTCGTTTGAATGTTGGTATCTAACTTTAAGTAGGGATGCTGTTTTAGGATCATGACTACTTCTTCCAGCGCGGTATTTCCGGCACGTTCCCCTATGCCGTTAATGGTGCATTCTATCTGTCGGGCGCCATTGATGACACCTTCAATTGAGTTTGCGGTGGCTAAGCCCAGATCGTTGTGGCAATGACAAGAAAGAATTGCATTGTCGATTCCGCTAACGTTTTCTTTCAGGTATTTAATTTTAGCGCCGTATTCACTCGGTAAACAATAGCCGGTGGTATCAGGAATGTTGAGAACCGTGGCGCCGGCTTTGATAGCCACTTCACAGACGCGAGCTAGATAATCATTATCGGTTCTTCCGGCGTCTTCAGCATAGAATTCCACATCATCGACAAACGATTTCGCGTAGCGAACGGCTTCATAAGCACATTCTAAAATTGCTTCTCGGGTACTGTTGAATTTGTAAGTAATATGAGAATCTGAAGTGCCGATGCCTGTATGTATCCTCGGTTTTTTTGCTTTCTGAAGGGCTTCTGCAGCCACTTCGATATCTTTTTTTACCGCACGTGTGAGTCCGCATACCGTAGCCTGTTGTACGATCTCTGAAACTTTTGAAGCGGAGGTAAAATCTCCCGGGCTCGATATTGGAAATCCTGCCTCAATGACGTCTACGCCCAACGCGTCTAATTGTCTGGCGATGATGACCTTTTGATCAGTGTCGAGTTTACATCCGGGAACTTGTTCCCCGTCGCGCAGGGTGGTGTCGAAAATTTGGATCTGTGATGCGGCCATTTCTGCAGATAAAATTTTTAAAATGCCTTACGAATGTATACTTTGGTGTGTTTAAAATAGCAGGAAGTAGAAATCGTGTTACGAAGTTTAAGTCGGGTTATATTAAATTATATTTTTGAAAATCAATACTTTAGGCAAGCTTAGAATACTATGCCCAAGATCGTAAAGGATGCATTGTTTGATCTGGTTCAATCCTTAACCAAGTCGGAAAAACGGCAATTTAAGTTGTACGTGGGGCGCTTGGGTGTCAACGAGGATGCTAAATTTATGGCTCTTTTTGATGTCTTGGAAAAACTATCAGCCTACGACGAAACCGAGATTCTCAAAAACGGAAGCATTAAAAAGCGACAGCTTTCAAATTTAAAAGCACACCTCTACAAACAGATCTTGATCAGCTTACGATTGAGTCCGGCCCATCAAAATATTCGGGTGCAGATCAGGGAACAATTAGACTTCGCCAGTATTTTGTATCATAAAGGGCTCTACAATCAGAGCTTGAAAATTTTGGATAAAGCCAAGAATGTAGCCTTACAGTACGAAGAAAAGAATAGTGCCTACGAAATTATTGAACTGGAAAAGGTCATTGAATCGCAGTACATTACGCGAAGTATCAGCAACCGTGCAGATGAGTTGACGGTTCAAGCTGCGACCCTTAGCAAATTGAACGTATTGGCGAGTAAATTGAGTAATCTGTCATTGCAGTTGTACGGGATTTTTCTGAAAACAGGCTATGTAAAAAACGATGCTGAGTTTCAAAATATTTCGCGATACTTTCATGATCGTATGCCCGAATACGATATTGAATCTCTTGGTTTTCGGGAAAAATTGTGGCTTAATAAAGCTTATTTATGGTACAGCTTTTTGAGTCAGGATTTCAGAGCCTGCTATCGATATGCCTTAAAATGGGTTCGGTTGTTCTATGAACATCCCGACATGATCAGGTTGAATCCGGTGTTCTTTCTACGCGGACAACAATATTTGCTGGAAGCCTTATTCTATATACAAGACATTACACGGTTTAAGGAAGCCCTGCAACAATTTGAAGATACCGTTACGGCGTCTGATTTTCCGAAGGATGATAATGTCAACGGGCTCATCTTTCTACATCGTTACTCCCACAAGATCAATCTGCATTTTATGGAGGGAACTTTTGCGCAAGGCCTTCAGTTAGAGTCTGAAGTCCTTCAGGGGATCAAACAGCATCGGCAACGCCTCGATGATCATCACGTCATGTTATTTTACTACAAAATTGCCTGTTTGTATTTCGGCGCAGGCCAGAACAAAAAATGTATTGAATACCTCGATAAAATCATTTCCAATAAATCCTTAGAAATGCGCGAAGACCTGTTATGTTATTCTAGAATTCTCAATCTGGTTGCGCATTATGAGGCGGGCGAAGACTATCATTTGGATCGCTTGATAAAGAGTACCTATAAATTTTTGCGGAAAACGGAAGACCTTTACCAAGTACAAAAAGAGATGATCCAGTTTTTACGAAATCTCGGCAACATTTACCCACACGATCTGAAGCATGAATTCCGAAAATTACATACGAAACTAAAAACCTATGAAGATGACCCTTACGAGCGGCGCAGTTTCTTGTATTTGGATATATTGTCGTGGTTAGAAAGTCATATTTCCGGAAAATCCATTCCGGAGATCATTCAAGAAAAGGCAGCGAAACATCCCTCTTTGTCGAAATAGATATTGGGTGGAAAGTCAACCGAATTTATCAAATAAAACACAAATAGTTTGGTGAGTTTCAAATTCTTTTATAACCTTTGTGTGCATAACGTTCAAATTTTTACTGCTGTGTTATCAAGAAAGGTGGAGGGAATAGACCCTGTGAAACCTTAGCAACCCTCCGGCCTTTGTCTGGTGAAGGTGCTACGTTCTATCTCGCAAGGCGGGAATAGATAACAACAACCCATTCTTTCTGAATCGGTTTCCTTCTTTCTTCTAACATCTTACGTATGACACTTGCGGCTAAAAAGCCTCAGGATGGTTGCGATTTGAATGTTCCGAATTGATAAAAAAAATTGATTCCGATAGGAACTATTATGAAGCCAATAGAAGAAGCATTACAACAAAGAATCCTTGTCTTAGATGGTGCAATGGGCACAATGCTCCAGCGATATCACTTTACGGAAGCTGATTTTCGAGGGGAACGTTTTAAAGATCACAAACATCCTGTACAGGGCAATAATGATTTACTAAGCCTTACCCAACCGGAAGCAATTGCTACGGTACACGCCAAATATTTTGAAGCAGGCGCCGATATTGTAGAAACCAATACCTTTTCAGGAACCACCATCGCCATGGCTGATTACGGTATGGAAGACTTGGTATACGAACTGAATTATGAGTCGGCGAAAATCGCCAAAGAAGTAGCCAAAAAGTTCACCGATAAAGATCCTGAAAAACCCAGATTTGTGGCCGGAGCGATGGGTCCTACCAACAAAACAGCAAGTCTGTCGCCAGATGTGAATAATCCCGGGTTCCGTGCTATTTCTTTTAACGAATTACGTCTCGCTTACAAACAACAGGCGGCTGCTTTGCTAGATGGGGGAGTGGATATGTTATTAGTAGAAACGGTCTTTGACACCTTAAATGCCAAGGCTGCCCTGTTCGCTATTGAAGAATTAAAAGAAGAGCGAAATATCTCGGTGCCAACAATGCTTAGCGGTACCATAACCGATGCTTCCGGAAGAACGCTTTCCGGGCAGACGGCAGAGGCTTTTTTGATCTCGGTGTCTCATATTCCTTTATTAAGCATTGGCTTTAATTGTGCTTTGGGAGCGAAACAGTTGACACCTCATTTAGAGGTCTTGGCGCGAAACTCGTCCTTGGCAGTCTCGGCCTACCCCAATGCAGGATTGCCTAATGCCTTTGGAGAATATGACGAAACACCCGAAGAAATGGCACAGCAAATAAAAACGTATTTGGAAAAGCAATTGATCAATATTGTAGGAGGCTGCTGCGGAACCACTCCGGAACACATCAAAGCGATTGCAGCATTAGTAAAAAACTATGCGCCAAGACCCTTCTTATGGCCGGATAAAACCTTAAAATCAGTATGAGTTCTGAAGCACGATACTTGCGATTATCCGGACTCGAACCCTTGATCGTTACCCCCGAAAGTAATTTTATCAATGTGGGTGAACGAACCAACGTGGCAGGGTCCCGTCGTTTTCTTCGATTGATCAAAGAAGAAAATTATGAAGAGGCGCTTTCCGTTGCACGGGAACAAGTGGAGAACGGAGCGCAGATTATAGATATTAATATGGATGATGGCCTCATCGATGGAAAAGAGGCGATGGTTACCTTTTTAAATTTGGTGATAGCCGAACCGGACATCGCCCGTGTTCCCATTATGATCGATAGCTCAAAGTGGGAGATCATCGAAGCAGGATTGCAAGTGGTGCAAGGAAAGTGCGTGGTAAATTCAATTAGTTTAAAGGAAGGTGAAGAAGCGTTTATTCATCAAGCAACCTTGATCCGACGTTACGGTGCTGCTGTAATTGTGATGGCGTTCGATGAGGTAGGGCAGGCCGATACCTATGAGCGACGTATTGAAATTGCAAAACGGAGCTATCAAATTTTGACAGAACGCGTTGGGTTTCCGCCGGAAGACATCATTTTCGACCTCAATATTTTTCCTGTGGCTACCGGAATGGACGAGCATCGCAAGAATGCAACCGATTTCATCGAAGGAACCCGTTGGGTACGAAGCAACTTACCCTACTGTAGCGTCAGTGGAGGGGTGAGTAATGTGTCGTTTAGTTTCCGCGGAAATAATGCCGTGCGAGAAGCCATGCATTCGGTTTTTTTATACCACGCTATTAAGTCCGGAATGAATATGGGCATTGTAAATCCCACACTTTTAGAAGTGTATGATGATATTCCGAAAGAGTTGCTGACGTATGTAGAGGATGTGATTCTCAATCGAAGAGAGGACGCCACCGAACGACTGCTGGAATATGCCGAAACCGTCAAAGGAACCGAAAAAAAGAGTACCGTAGATCTCTCATGGCGAGAAGAACCTTTGCAAGATCGTATCACCCGCTCCTTGGTCAAAGGAATCGATGCCTATATTGAAACTGATGTAGAGGAAGCGCGACAATCGGTAGAGCGCCCTATCCAAGTCATTGAAGGACATCTCATGACGGGGATGAATGTGGTGGGGGATCTCTTCGGAAGCGGAAAAATGTTCCTGCCGCAAGTGGTAAAAAGTGCCCGCGTTATGAAAAAGGCGGTGGCGTATTTGCTTCCGTATATCGAAGATGAAAAAGACACGCATTCACAACCACAAGGAAAGGTATTGCTGGCAACGGTCAAAGGGGATGTACATGATATCGGGAAGAATATTGTCTCGGTAGTACTGGCGTGTAACAATTACAAGATCATCGACCTGGGTGTGATGGTTCCGCCGGAAAAGATCTTGGCAACTGCGCAAGAAGAAAAGGTAGATGTGATAGGGCTCAGCGGACTCATAACACCCTCTCTCGACGAAATGGTGTTTGTTGCCAAAGAAATGAAACGCAATAATTTTGAGGTTCCGTTGCTCATCGGTGGGGCTACCACGAGCAAAGCTCACACCGCCGTTAAGATTGATCCCGAATATGCCCATGCAGTGGTACACGTAAACGATGCTTCGCGTGCGGTTACCGTGGTGGGCGATTTACTTCAGAAAGACCGAAAGACAGCCTATCAAAGCAACCTTAAAAAAGAATACGAAGACTTTAGAGATCGTTTTCTAAACCGTCAAAACGAAAAGCACTACGTGTCGTTAGCGCAAGCTCGTAAGAATAAATTACAACTCGATTGGGAAGCTGCCAATATCCAAGCGCCTAACGTTCTTGGGGTACAGCAATTAGACGATATTCCACTGGAAACCCTAGTGCCGTATATCGACTGGACGCCGTTCTTTAGAAGTTGGGACCTCCATGGAAAATACCCGGCGATTTTAGACGATACTGTCGTGGGTCCACAAGCAACAGAGCTATTTGCCGATGCACAGGAAATGCTTCAGCAGATTATCAAGGGGCATTGGTTACAGGCAAAAGCCGTGTTTGGCATATTTCCCGCCAATCAGGTGGGCGATGATGATATTGAAGTTCAATTCGGAAATGAAATATTCCATTTTAGGACCCTTCGTCAACAGAAAGAAAAAAGTTCGGGACGCCCCAACATCGCTTTAGCAGATTACATCGCTCCGAAAGATTCAGGAATTCAAGATTATATTGGTGCGTTTTGTGTGAGTGCAGGCTTCGGAACCGAACAAAAGGCGAAAGAGTTTGAAGCTGCTCATGATGATTACAACGCGATCATGATCAAAGCCTTGGCCGATCGTTTCGCGGAAGCTTCCGCAGAATACCTTCACAAAGAGGTTCGAAAAAACCATTGGGGCTATGCTTCCGAAGAAAACCTCGACAATGAAGCCTTGATCAAAGAAAGCTACAAAGGCATTCGTCCGGCTCCCGGGTATCCCGCTTGTCCCGACCATCTCGAAAAGGAAACGCTTTGGGAGTTATTACAGGTGGAAGAACGCATTGGCGTAACCCTCACAGAAAGTTTGGCCATGTGGCCGGCGGCCTCGGTTTCGGGTTATTATTTTGCACATCCCGAAGCGCGCTACTTTGGAGTAGGAAAGATTACTCAAGATCAGGTAGTTGATTTTGCCAAACGAAAAAATATTACGATAGAAAAAGCCCAACAGTGGCTTCAACCTACAATTGCAGAGACACCATGAAAGTGACCGACCATATTGCACAAGCCAATGGAAATACGTTATTCTCTTTTGAGATCCTTCCGCCCTTAAAAGGCCAAAATATCCAGTCGATTTTTGACAATATCGATCCTTTAATGGAGTTCAATCCGCCTTTTATTGACGTGACCTATCATCGAGAAGAATATGTCTACAAAGAATTAAAGAACGGATTGTTGGAAAAGAAAGTAGTGCGAAAACGCCCGGGAACTGTAGGTATTTGTGCGGCTATTCAAAATAAATATGATGTGGATGCCATCCCGCATATATTGTGTGGAGGCTTCAGTAAAGAAGACACCGAAAACTTCTTGATTGACCTTGGTTTTTTAGGCATTGACAATGTCATGGCCTTACGTGGCGATGCGGTGAAGAGCGAAATCTACTTTTCCGCAGAAAAAGAAGGACATCGCTATGCCAATCAGCTTGTAGCCCAAATTGCCCACATGAATCAAGGAGAGTATCTTGATGAAGAGCTTCAAAATAGCACCCCCACAGATTTCTGCATTGGTGTGGCCGGATATCCCGAAAAACATTTGGAAGCTCCGAGTCTAGAAAGTGATATTTATTTCCTCAAGAAAAAAATAGAAAAAGGAGCTACGTATGTGGTGACACAGATGTTTTTTGATAACAAGAAATACTTTCAATTTGTCGAAGCCTGTCGCGATGCCGGCATTACTGTACCCATCATTCCCGGATTAAAACCTATTGCAACGAAGAAACAACTAAATTTAATTCCACATCGCTTTAGTGTGGGGCTTCCGGATGCGTTGGTGATGTCGGTGATCAAAGCCAAAGACAATGCAGCGGTTCGGCAGATCGGTATCGAATGGTGTATTCAGCAAAGCAAAGAATTGATCGCCAAAGGAGTGCCTATTTTACATTATTATTCTATGGGAAAGAGCGATAATATAAAAGCCATAGCACAGTCGGTTTTTTAGGATAACCGTATCTTTAGAGAAATTTTGATCATGAAAGTATCCTTAGAGCGAATTAACGACGACTATTTGTTTAAAGGCACCGGCGGAAGCGAAGTGCCAGTATATATTGATAACAAAACAGATACCGCACCAAAAGGAGCGAGTCCGATGGAATTGCTCTTGATGGGAGTAGGAGGCTGCAGCGCGATAGACGTCATCATGATCTTGAAAAAGCAGCGTCAAACGATCACGCATTACGGCATTGAGGTAGCAGGAGAGCGTAAAGAAGTGAAAGGTGCGAAACCGTTCAAATCGATCCATGTTGCGATTGACTTGGAAGGAGAGATCGATACCGCGAAAGCGCTTAGAGCAGCACGATTGAGCTTTGAAAAATACTGTTCTGTATCCATAACGTTAGAAGGTGCTGTGAGCGTCACCTACGATATCACCCTAAACGGAAACAAGATCACATGATCTCCCGAAAGACGAAATACGGACTTAAAGCTTTAACCTACTTAGCCAAGCGAAGGGGAAAAGAGCCCATCACTATTGGTGAAATTTCAGCATCAGAAAATATTTCAAGAAAGTTTTTGGAAAGCATTCTGTTGAGTTTGCGAAAGGCGGGATATTTAGGTTCGAAAAAAGGAAAAGGAGGGGGGTATTATCTTCGGAAGGAAGCCGCTGAAATTCCTTTGACCCATGTGTACCGAATTTTAGAAGGTCCCATCGCCATGGTGCCTTGTGTAAGTTTAAATTTTTATGAAAAATGTGATGATTGTTTAGACGAAGCCAGTTGCGGAATCCACAAGGTGATGATTCAAGTTCGTGACAATACCTTGAAAATATTGGGGAACACTACCTTAGAAGATTTGGTGGTATAGCACATCCCAATGACAATGCGCTTCCTAAAATAAACCCTTATATTTGCATAATTCTAGTAAATCTATAGGATTAAAAGAAATGAAGAAAATATCCCCTGAGAATATCGCACTGTTCAATCAGAATTTACGTTACGAATCTCCCGAAGAGATCATTTCTTTTGTACTTGAGTTAAGTAAAAAACCTTTGGTAAGTACGAGTTTCGGGACCTATTCGGCGGCCTTGCTGAAAGCCACCACGCAGCAGCTACCTTCCATTGATGTGTTATGGTGTGATACGGGTTATAATCTTCCGGAAACCTATGTACATGCACAACAGTTGATGGAACAGCTCTCCTTACAAATGCACATTGCGACGCCACCCTACACTACGAGTTATATGAATGCCTGGTTGGGGACGCCCTCTATTGAAAACCCGAATCACGAGAAGATCTCCGAGCTGATGAAAACGCGTCCCTTTAAAGAGGCTCTGGATACACTGAATCCGGATGTTTGGTTCACCAATCTTCGCAAAGGGCAAACGAATCATCGAGACCAACTCAATATCCTTTCATTTACACAAGAAGGAATCCTCAAGGTGTGTCCGTTTTATCATTTTTCTGATGCCGAAATGGATGTTTATCTGAAAAATCATAACCTTCCCAAGGCTATGCAATATTATGATCCCATCAAAGCGCTGGAAAACCGCGAGTGCGGTATTCATTTACCACGATAAATTCCTATTTTCGTGATATGGCTATCGCGATCCCTACTTCCGAAGAACTCTTACAAGCGCATAACGCGATAGCGCCCTACATCCACAACACAGCGGTTGTTACATCAAAGACCCTGAACCAAATGAGCGGGGCTTCTTTATTTTTTAAATGTGAAAACTTCCAACGTATGGGAGCTTTCAAAATGCGTGGGGCAACGAGCGCTATTTTAGCCTTATCCGCAAACGAACGAGAAAGGGGTGTGGTGACGCATTCTTCCGGAAATTTCGGACAAGCAGTGGCACTGGCAGCGAAAGAACTTGGCGTGCCTGCCTACGTGGTGATGCCCGAAAATGCACCCGAAGTAAAAAAGGCAGCCGTAAAAGGATATGGTGCGACCGTTACTGAATGTGAATCAACTATCCACGCTCGAGAGGCTGCGGCGGCAGCCATCCAAGAAGAAACCGGTGCCTCCCCCTTGCATCCTTCGAATTGTACGAATGTTATCGTAGGAAATGCTACCGCTGCGATGGAACTTTTATCAGAACAACCCAATTTGGACGTGCTTTGTGCTCCCGTAGGAGGCGGCGGACTCCTAGCCGGGACGGCGCTCGCGGGGCGTTTTTTTGGGAAGAATTGTAAGACTTTTGGAGGGGAACCACAGCAGGTAGATGATGCCTATCGTTCGTTGCAGTCCGGAATTATCGAAACGAATACGTCTACGAATACGATTGCGGACGGATTACGAACGCATTTGGGAGATCAAAATTTTCCGATCATTCAACAACATGTCGAAGACATCATTTGTGTTTCCGAAGCGCAGATCATCAGCGCGATGAAATTGATCTGGGAACGTATGAAGATCATTGTAGAACCCTCAAGCGCTGTTGCCTTGGCTGCCATTCTGAAAGAAAAAGAACGCTTCAAAAATAAGCAAGTAGGAATCATTATTTCCGGAGGAAATGTAACGCTTTCTGCACTGCCGTTTTCCTAAAGATTTCCGTTCTTTGTGGGGTGAAATCTGCCCCATGGATCCTATTGATGTTTTGTGCCTCGTTCGCGCTGGCGCAAACCCAGCCCAACACTTTTTGGGTGGAAGGACAATATTATTACGGGACCATACTTCGGCATAATAAAGACATTGCTCATTTAGTACAACGCCACCCTACAGGCCTTGTCCTTTCCTATAATCAACCTACCGATGGTAGCAAACGTTGGCATCAAGAATTTGGATATCCTGATTACGGAATTTCGCTAGTGACACAATTTTCAGGAAATCCAACACTTGGGGATAATTACGGTTTGTATGGGCATCTTAATTTTTATGTGTTGAATCGGAAATTGAGAATGCGAATTGGGCAAGGGATTGCTTACAATACAAATCCATTTGACCTTGAAACTAATTTTAAGAACAACGCCTACGGAAGCCATTTCCTAAGTACCACTTATCTACAGTTCAGTGCGGCGCGAATTCGACTATGGAAGGAGTGGGGCGTGCAATTAGGAGTTGGCTTGCTACATTATTCAAATGGAAATTTTAAAGCGCCTAACAGCAGCACCAATGCGCTCATTTTTCATGCAGCCGTTGATTACCACAAAAGCTCCGATACTTTTCAACGAAAGGATAGTATTTACGAACCCTATTCCGAACCCATTCATTTCAATGCTGTGCTACGCGGAGGGATCAATCAAAGTGACTATGTGGGCTTAGGGTCACATCCTTTCTGGGTGGTTTCTGCCTACGCCGATAAGCGCGTTTCTTACAAGAGCAGTCTGCAACTCGGTGCCGATCTTTTTGTGGCCTATTTTCTGAAGGAAGAAATCGAATATTTGAGTCGGTCTGGCCTCAACCCAAGACTCACGGGAGATGAAGATTACAAACGTGTGGGTATTTTTGCCGGCCACGAACTACATTTCGATGCGCTATCGGTCGTATCACAATTTGGTTATTATCTGTATTATCCCTACGATTTTGAAGGTCGTACCTACATTCGGGCCGGACTCAAATATCGGTTTGCTCGTAATTTGTTTGGGGTCATTACCTTAAAATCACACGGTGCCAAGGTGGAAGGCGTTGAATTTGGAATAGGTTTTAGGATGTAATATGAAAAATATAGGGTACATACTGCTGCTCATTGTATGTTTCGGATGTAGTTCTGAATCGGCTTGGGATTGTGTTCAGACGTCAGGAACAATTGTCAGCCAAACTGTGGAAGCAGACTTCTTCCATAGAATTCAGATAGAAAATGAAGTCGAACTGATCCTTCGTCAAGGTTCCGAAGCAAGCATTACTATTGAAACAGGAGAAAATCTTTTATCTGCCGTATCTGTTACTGTAGTTGACGAAACATTAATCATCGTAAATACCAATACCTGTAATCTAGTGCGAGACTATGCGCCGGTTCGCGCTTATGTCACGGTTTCAAATCTCACGCAGATCAGAAACAGTTCCATTTACCCGGTTCGCAGTGAAGGTGTTCTTGCTTTTGAGTCACTCCGACTCTTAAGTAATACTTCCGGAACGGCTTCTATTGCTCGAAAAAGTGGCGATTTCTACCTTCAGTTAGATAATGAAGAATTGATCATTTCGGCAAATGGCCAAAGCGTTTTTTATTTAGACGGAAACGTACGAAGGGGTCGCTTTGTCTTTACCGACGAATTTCCGCGATTGGAAGGTGCAAATTTGCTTGTGGATACTTTACAGATCCAACAGCGAAGTGCTAACAAGATGATAATCAATCCACAACGAGAGCTTCGCGGAGTAATTCAGGGAGTAGGAGATGTGGTGTCGCACAACCGACCGGAAGTTGTTGAGATTGAAGAATTATATACAGGCCGCTTGATTTTCTTGGATTAGTGTATATTTACGCGACCGAAAAAATATGAGACATCCTTTTTTGCCCCTGTTGTGTTTTATTTTGAGCCTGCATGCCGTTGTCGCGCAGCAAACAGAAGAGAAAAAACCGGTGTCATTAGAAGTAGATTATTTCTACGGAAGTATTTTAGAACACAATCCCGATATCGCTCACTTGATCACCGATCATCCCTACGGAGTGATTCTTTCCTACAACCGAAAAACATACGGTTTTAACGAATGGGAACGCCGCCATCGCTACCCTGATTGGGGGTTTACGTTTACCTACCAAGATATGGTCAACCAATATCTTGGTGAGAATTACGGCCTCTACGGGCACTATAACTTCTACTTCTTCAAACGGCATTTAGTAATACGTTTAGGGCAAGGGGTTGCATATGCGTCCAAACCCTACGATAGAGAAGAGAACTTTATCAACAACGCCTATGGAACACGCTTTCTAAGTACTACGTTTTTAAAAGCAAACTTTGTTAAAGAAAACATTTGGGAAGGATTAGGTGTGCACGCCGGCTTTAGTATTATTCATTACAGTAATGCCAATCTTCGCGCACCAAACAACAGTACGAATACGTGGGCGTTCAATGCAGGAGTGAGCTATCTGATCGATCATGAGAACATGCCTGAATTCATTGAAAAGGACGATCCACCCAGTAAGAGTCATGCCGAACGTTGGAAGTATAATTTCGCATTTCGCTTCGGGATGAACGAGAGCGATGTGATTGGTTTGGGACAAGAACCTTTTTATGTGTTCTCCGGTTTTGTGGATAAACGAATTAATTATAAAAGCACTTTGGTGGGTGGGGTCGATGTATTTGCTGCTACCTTTCTGAAAGAATTGATTCGATATCGCTCGATTGCATTTCCGGAAGACGGGCTGACAGGAGACGAAGATTACATGCGCGTTGGGGTGTTTGTAGGTCACGAGTTACGCTTTAATAAAGTAGCTTTTGTGAGTCATTTAGGCTATTACGTCTATTGGCCGTATGCTTTTGAAAATCGCGTTTATAATAGATTGGGATTAAAACGATATTTTTACAGAGACCAACTCTACGCTTCGGTGACCGTAAAAGCACATTGGGCTAAAGCCGAAGGGGTTGAATTTGGAATCGGAATTAGATTATGAGATACTCCTTACATACCTATTCTTTAAGCCTGTTGCTATTCGTACTCTTTTTAGGGTGTGATTCAGACAAAGGCTTGAATTGTTTTCAAGCCACTGGAGATCTTGTTTTAGAAGAATTTACGGTGCCCCCTTTTTCGCGGATCACTGTTTTTGAACGTACGCAGTTGATCGTACAACAGGGGCCAGAACAAAGAGTAATGGTAGAAACAGGAGAGAACCTCCTTAACGATATCGAGCTTAACGTAGCGAACGGTCAACTGTCCATCATCAATAATAATGGATGTAACCTTGTACGCGATTATGGTGTTACCAGAGTGTTTGTCACCGCGCCAAATATAACCGAGATTCGAAACAGTTCGGGCTTGATGGTGGAAGGTCGTGGCACCCTAGCCTTTCCGACCCTAACACTGTTATCTGAAGATGGTGCCGAGGAAGATGAATTTCACATTGACGGAGACTTCCAAATGCGATTGGACGTCGATGAGCTAAATGTTGTTGCCAACGGACTCTCAAACTTCTTTCTGTCCGGTTCGGCAACCGTGGCTAATTTCCGACTCTATGCTGGAGATTGCCGAGTGGAAGCGCGTGATTTGGTTATTGATTATATCAATCTGTTTCATCGCAGTAGTCAGGATATGATCGTCAATCCGAGACGTTCTATCGTAGGTGATATCGTAAGTGTTGGTGACGTTATTTCCGTAAACCGGCCTCCGCAAGTAGATGTGAGACAGCCTTATCGGGGCCGACTTATTTTTGAGTAAGTTCTGTAAATTGCTTTTCCAGCGTTGTATTTCGCTGATGAAGTTGCAAGATCTTCAGTCCGTTATCATGCGCAAAGTCAAACACTTCGCTGCGCATATCCGTCTTAGTATAAAAATATATATCATATTGAAATCCGCCGGGGTTTTCTACACGCTCTACGTGGGGAAGTGTTTGCAGTGCAACGGTTTCTACACGGTAATCAAATTCAACCGTAACGATCTGTTGTTGCCCGCCTTTTAATTCTGAAAGGGATTGATCTAACACAATGGTGCCTTTGTTAATGATGATCACCCGATCGCAAATAGCCTCCACCTCCTGCATGATGTGCGTGGAAAGTAATACGGTTTTTTCCTTTCCGATGGTTTTGATCAATTCTCTGATCTCGATCAATTGGTTCGGGTCTAATCCTGTAGTAGGTTCGTCAAAAATAAGGACTTCGGGATCGTGGATCAAGGCTGCAGCGAGTCCCACCCGTTGTCGATATCCTTTAGAAAGCTGTCCTATTTTTTTATGCGCCTCCGGGGTCAATCCGGTTTGCTGAACCACGGTCGCAATGCGCTCTTTTGAAACACCGTGAACCTTCGCGTTGAACGCCAGATATTCTTTAACATACATATCGGTGTACAGCGGATTGTGCTCCGGTAAATAGCCAATAGATCGTTGTACCTTTCTTTTTTCTTCGGAAGTTGAATATCCATTCACTTTTGCAATGCCGTTGTCTTGATGAAGATAAGTGGTGAGTATTTTCATCAAGGTAGATTTCCCGGCGCCATTCGGCCCCAAAAAACCTACGATCTCGCCTTTTTTCAGCGAAAAGCTAACCGCATCCAGCGCCAATTGGTCGCCATAATGCTTGCTGATATTTTGAATTTCTAGTGACATACTTATAGGAAGTAAAGGTACGCATTTAAAAAAACGACAAAAAAATTTTGTTGTTGTCTGTAATTGGTTACTTTAGCAATAACAATTGATCTCAATGACACATTTTTTTACATATTTCAACTTTTGGTTCTTTTATTTTATGGGAGAATCCGGGGAACGTATGTAACAAATGAATCATCAAACATATACTGAAAACCCGGAAATTTTTTCCGGGTTTTTTATTTTTAATACTGAAAAACTGAACTCTATGAAAGTTGCTATTCAAGGTATCGAAGGGTCCTTCCACGACGAAGCGGCGCAACATCTGTTTCCGAATAAAAGCGTCTCCTTGATCAAATGTGATTCGTTTGACGCTGTTGCCCAAAGTGTAAAGAACGGAAAGGCTCAATACGGGGTCATCGCTGTCGAGAATTCTATTGCCGGCTCCATATTACCCAATTATAATTTGATCGATGCCCACGATTTTGAAGTGTATGATGAAGTGTTCCTCAACATTCAAATGTATCTGATGGCGTTGGAATCGGAGTCGATTATCGATATTTTTGAAGTACATTCTCATCCGGTGGCCTTGTTGCAGTGTAAGGATTATCTTCGGAAATTTCCGCCTCAATTCAAGATCATAGAAGGTAAAGATACCGCTTCCGAAGCAAAACGAATCAAAGAGAATAATCTCAAAGGGGTCGCCGCAATCGCCGGAAAGCAAGTAGCTGAGCGCTACGGACTCAAAATTTTGGATAGCCATATTCAAGATATCAAAGAGAACCAAACCCGCTTTGTGCTCATTGGTGCCCGCGGTAGTAACCTCAATAACAAAGAAGCTACCAAAGCAAGTATTAAATTTCAACTGGGTCATGAGGTAGGCACGCTAAGCAACGCCTTGCAAATTTTAGCCGCCAATGACATTAATCTCACAAAGATCCAATCGCTTCCGGTCTTAGGAAAGCCATGGAAATACGCCTTTTTTATTGACGTGACCTTCCCCGATGTTGAAAAGTTCTACCAAGCTGTAGAGGCGTTGCAGCCCCATGTTCACAATTGCAAAGTGTTAGGCGCGTATGCCAGCAATAAAGAAAATAGTCCCAGTAAATTAACTCCTGTCTCGAATGAAAAATAGTAAGGAACTCCGCAGTTGGTTAGACGCCATGGCCTTGGATCATCCCTTGGTGATCGCCGGACCCTGCAGTGCTGAAACCGAAGAACAAGTACTTAAAATAGCCCATCAGCTAAAAGATACCGATGCCACGGTACTTCGTGCGGGGATCTGGAAACCCAGAACACGTCCGGGAAACTTCGAAGGAGTAGGGGCTTTGGGACTAAAATGGTTGCAGCGCGCAAAAGAGGAAACAGGGATGTTGACCACGACCGAAGTGGCCAATGCAAATCACGTAGACTTGGCATTGAAACACGATATTGATATCCTTTGGATTGGAGCTCGTACCACCGTGTCACCTTTTATCGTGCAAGAAATTGCAGACGCGTTAAAAGGAACCGATAAACCTGTCTTGGTGAAGAATCCGGTAAATCCTGACTTAGCCTTGTGGTTGGGCGCTGTAGAACGATTTTACCACGCCGATATTAAGAATTTGGGAGTGATCCACCGAGGATTTTCAACGTACGAAAAGACACGCTATCGCAATAATCCCGAATGGCAGATCCCAATTGATCTTCAGAATAAGTTTCCTGACTTGCCGCTGATACTCGATCCGTCGCACATCGCCGGAAGACGGGACATTATTTTTGATCTGTGTCAGACGGCATTGGACTTAAATTACGACGGACTCATGGTGGAAACCCATTATGATCCTGATAATGCTTGGAGTGATGCCAAGCAACAGATCAAACCCGAAACTTTAGATCAGATGACCGTAGATCTACGGATTAGAAAAGAAGAAGGCGACGCTGTTGAATTCAAAAATAAACTGGCCACGGCACGTACAAAGATCGATGTTGTAGACCATCAGCTGTTGGAGATCTTAGGAAAACGCATGCGCATCAGTGATGAAATTGGATTGCTGAAAAAGCAAAATAATGTAGCCATTCTTCAAACCAAACGGTGGAATGGGATCTTAGGAAAGATGATCTTACAAGGGGAAGATCAGAACTTGAGTGAAGAATTTATTTTAAAAATTTTCAAAGCGATTCACCAAGAATCCATCAACCATCAAAAACAAGTGATCAATACCTAAAAGTTTTGCACCTTTGTGAGCATGAAAGGCATTGTTTATAAATCCACCGGAAGCTGGTACACGGTCAAGACCGATGCCGGAGAATTTTATCAATGTCGGATCAAAGGGAAATTTCGAATTGATGGTATCAAAAGCACCAATCCTGTAGCGGTAGGTGATCGGGTTCAATTTGAGCTAGAAACCACAGGCGACGAGACCATTGGCGTCATTAAAGCAATTGAAGAGCGCGACAATTATATCATTCGGAAGTCGGTCAATCTTTCCAAACAAACACACATTATTGCTGCGAATATTGACCTTGCTTTTTTAGTGGTTACTGTGGTGAATCCGGTTACTTTCACCACGTTTATCGATCGATTTTTAGTCACTGCGGAAGCCTACGATGTGACCGCCGTGTTGTTATTTAATAAGATTGATAGTTATTCCGAAGAAGAACTACTGGAAGTAAAATATCTAGCGGCCTTGTATCGAGAAATTGGCTATACCTGTATTGGAATTTCAGCAAAAACGGGCAAGAATGTCGATCAGGTGAAAGCCTTGATGAAAGACCATACGAGTATGTTTTCGGGTCATAGCGGCGTAGGTAAATCTACCTTGATCAATGCTATTGCGCCAAAGTTAGCATTGAAAACCGCCGCGACCTCAGAACAACATCAACAAGGGCAACACACTACCACCTTTGCCGAAATGTTCGATCTGCCTTTTGACGCTCAAATTATAGATACGCCTGGCATTCGAGGGTTTGGAATGGTAGCCATGGCGCCTGAAGAGATCGGTGATTATTTTCCGGAGTTCTTTGCCTTGAAACAAGAATGTAAGTTCAATAATTGTTTGCACGTTAACGAACCCCAATGTGCTGTCAAAGAAGCCTTAGAAGAGGAAAAAGTGTCCTGGTTGCGTTATAAAAGTTACCTACAACTGTTAGAAGGAGAAGACGAACCGTACCGAAAAGATCCCTACGCCACCTCATGAGAGCCTTACTGCAAAGAGTCAAAAAAGCATCTGTCACGGTCTCCGGCGAAACGGTAGGGAGTATCGATCAAGGATTGTTGATCTTACTTGGAGTAGGAGAAGACGATACTCAAGAAGATATTGATTGGTTGGTTCGAAAAATTGTGAATATGCGCATCTTTTCCGACGAAAATGGCCATATGAATCGCTCTGTGATCGACATAAAGGGAGCTATTCTTGTGGTAAGTCAGTTTACCTTGCATGCCAGTACGAAAAAAGGAAATCGACCTTCCTTTATTCGTGCCGCTGCGCCTGATGTAGCCAATACGATGTATGAAACTACTGTAAATCAATTTCGTACCGAAATATTAGGAGCGGTTGCTACGGGTGTATTTGGGGCCATGATGGAGGTGTCATTGCTCAATGACGGTCCCGTCACGATCTGGATCGATTCAAAAAATCGCGAATAAATTTGTAGGAAATCTCTTTTTTTTTAGTTTAGCCGCTGTGGCATTTTGTTTTATTTACGCTTTCCAATTATGAGAATCTTTTTGTTTCTTCTCATAGTGTGCAGTTCTGTTGGGTTCTCCCAGAACGAATTGTATACTTTGGGGACCATTCCTGCTGAACTAAGAACTGAAGCAAACGCAGTCATGCGAAAGGAGGTGGTAACGGTCACCGTGAAGCATACGAGTAGAATGAACATTCGGCATGAACAGATCATAACGGTGTTCAATGAAAATGGGAACCGACATTTAGGGGCTGTTGAATTTTACGATGATACGCGTCACATACGCTCGCAGGAGGCGACGTTATACGATGCCCAAGGAAATGATATCGAGCGTTTCAGAAGAAGTGATTTTGTAGACCGCAGTGCGATCTCTTCCAGTGATCTTTATACCGACAACCGGATAAAATACCTCAATTTCACCCCCAAACAATATCCTTACACGTTACATTATATTTCCGAAGTAGAAACGTCAGAAACTGCTTTTATGATTCCTTGGCAACCCATTCGAGGGTATTATATAAGCACACAAGAAAGCATTTACACACTTCAGAATGAAAAGAACATTCCGATACGAATGCTGCGAAATCATTTGGAAACATACGACGTAAAAGAAACCTCTTCAGGAACTACCATATCATTTAGCGTTAGCAATATTCCGGCCATTGCGCGAGAGGCCCGCTCCCCCGAGATCGAAGTGTTTACGCCCACCGTTAAGTTTGCCCTAAATGAATTTTCGTTGGTGGATGTTGACGGAACGGCCAACGATTGGAAAACCTTCGGAAAATGGCAATATGACAACCTCGTGGCAGGCCTCGATCAGCTACCTCCCGAAACAATAACAGCCGTTAATAGTTACGTTAAAGATGCCGAAACCACGGAAGAGAAGATAAAAAGGATCTATCAATTCATGCAAGATAGAACCCGATATATCAGCGTTCAGCTAGGGATTGGAGGATGGAAACCGTATCCCGCAGAAGAGGTAGATCGATTGGGCTATGGCGACTGTAAAGGGCTTACCAATTATACCAAGGCGTTGTTAAAAACACAAGGCATAGAATCGTATTACACGGTGGTTCACGCCGGGGAGGAAAAACGCGATATCGACTCAGAATTTGCTTCCATGCAAGGAAATCACGTCATCTTGAATGTGCCTTTGGAAGACAAAGATATTTGGTTGGAATGTACCAGTCAGGAGATGCCCTTCAACTATTTAGGAGATTTTACGGATGATAGAAATGTGTTGGTTATTACTCCGGAAGGCGGTACGATCAAGCGAACGGCTCGATATGATGAAGGGGTGCAGCGCCTAGCGGAAGGACAGATCACGATCACCGCTGAAGGAACTCTCTTCGGAGATTTGGAAGTGACGCATACCGGCATTTCGTACGATCGTGCATCGCGTTTGGAGCGAATGGATGAAAAAGAAAGACAGCAGTATTACAGTAGTTCCTTTCCCGATATGAAGAAGCCATCGTTCAAGAACATCTCTTACACGAATGATAAGGAGGCTGTTGTTTTTGAAGAGAAACTAACCATAGAAGCAGAAGCCTATGCGAGGATGATCAATGATAAGTTGATCATTCAGCCCAATGCATATAGAGCTTATTCTTATGTTCCGAAGAAATACAAACGAAGAAAACTCGATTTTCAGGTACAACGGGATTTTTCAGAAAAAGATGAATACACACTATCAGTTCCTGAAGGTTTTGAAGTTGATTTTGTGCCCGAAGATGTGACACTTACCAGTCCGTTTGGTTCTTACGCCTCCAGCGTGAAGAAGAATGAAGATGGAACCTTTACTTTTTTACGTGAATTAACGCTTCGTAAAGGGGCGTACACACAATCTCAATATACTGCCTACCGCGATTTTCGGAAGGACATCAAAAAATATGATCATCAAAAATTAGTCTTAAAAAAGAAATAATCATGAAATACGTTACCCCCCTCTTTTTATTATGCCTGGGTTCTATAAGCGCTCTTTTTGGGCAAGAAATTGAATTTGGAGAAGTGTCCAAAGCAGAACTTGAAATGACCGAATACGCCAAAGATACTACGGCTCATGCGGTTATTTTGCACAGCGATCGAAATACCTATTACGATTATGAGCTCAATACAGGTTGGGTGTTGTATACCGAAGTACACAAGCGTATTAAAATTCTAGATAAAGAGGGATTAGAATATGGGACCTTTAAGATTAATTTGTACAAATCTGGAAGTACCGAAGAAGAATTGTCGCGACTTCGGGCGTACACTTACAATCTTGAGGATGGTAAGGTAGTGGATTATAAAATGAAGCGGGAAAACCGTTTTGAAACAGAGGTGAATGACAGTTGGGATCAAATGGCTATTAGCATGCCTAATGTAAAAGAGGGTTCTGTGGTGGAGATCACCTACAAACTCATTTCGCCGTTCGCCAGTTCGATTGATGACGTGATTATTCAAGAAGACATTCCTACGGCTTCCTTTCATGCCTCGATCAAAATCCCGCAGTACTTTAATACGCGTAGAATGGTAAAGGGTAATTTCAATGTCAACCCGAACGATTCTGAACGCAGAAGAAACATCAGTTTTAAGTCGGGTGGCGGAACTTCCAACGTAGCGATGAACGAAACCGTTCACGATTACACCTACAAAGATATTCCTGCATTGAAGGAAGAAAGTTATGTAGATAACATCAATAACTATCGGTACAGTATCGCTTATGAAATTATTTCGGTACAAAATAATAGCGGTGGCATTAAGAAATTAGCAACTACTTGGGAACAGGTGGCGAAGAGCATCAATGATTCAAAATATTTTGGAGATGAGATCAAACGTACGCGCATGCTTGTTGATGATGCCGAAGCGATCAAAGCAGCACACTCCGGAAGCTTAGAAAGAATGTATGCAGCTTTTGATTTCATCAAGAACCATATGAATTGGAATGGCAGCGCCCGACTGTTCTCCTACAATGGTATTGTAAAAGCCTACAAAGAAAAAACGGGCAACTCGGCCGACATTAATCTAATGTTGGTGGGATTACTGAAAGAATGTGGCGTAGATGCGAGTCCGGTACTGGTAAGCACCAAAGATCACGGGATCCCATTATTCCCCACACGAGAAGGGTTTAACTATGTCGTGGCGGCGGCAAATATCAATAACACCTATTATTTGTTGGATGCTACGGAAAAATATTCGTCACCCAATGTACTTCCTACACGAGCTTTAAATTGGTATGGTTTTATGGTCAATGAAGACGGAAGTTCGCGCCAAATGACCTTATATCCTTCTGAAAAAAGCAAATTAAGCATTATGATGAATGCTTCCTTGGATGAAGAAGGATATTTGGAGGGACAGCAACGGGTCAACTACACAATGTCTGAAGCATTACAGTTTAGAGCCGGAAATGAGGATGCACCACAAACCCAAAAAACAGAAGCCTTGATGGAAGCATACGGAATGAGCAATGTGTCGGCTTGGGAAGTAAGCAATATGGACGATCCATACCAGCCGGTTACCGAGTCATTCGAATTTGAAATGGACGAGGCGGCCGAAGTGATTGGCAACGATATTTATTTTTCACCATTGTTCTTTTTAAAAATGGATAATAATCCATTTGTGCAGGAAACCCGAGAGTACCCTATTGATTATGCGCATCCCTTTGTGAAAACCACCATGGTGTCCATCTCCTTGCCGGAAGGATATGAGGTTACTTCGCTACCGGAACCCATCAATTTGGCCTTGCCGGAAGGAATGGGCTCTTTTCGTTATATGGTTCAAAAAGCACAGGGAAATATCAATATTCGTACTACCTTTACCATTAATAAAAGTATCGTTCCGTCATTTCACTATCCGTTGATCAAAGAATTTTATAAGCAACGTGTGGATAAGGAAAATGAAAAGGTGGTGCTTTCTAAAGTGTAAGCATGAATATTGAAAACGCGCAAAAGGCGGTGGATGAATGGATACAGGAACATGGAGTTCGGTATTTTAATGAATTGACCAACATGGCGCAATTGACAGAGGAAGTTGGAGAAGTGGCGCGCATCATTGCGCGTCGATATGGGGAACAAAGCGAGAAAGAAAGTGATAAAGAAAAAGACCTTGGAGAAGAATTAGCCGATGTTGTTTTTGTCGTGCTCTGCTTGGCCAATCAAACTGGGGTTAATTTGGAAGAGGCTTTCGCGAAAAAATTAGCCCTCAAAAGCAAGCGAGACCACGACCGACACCACAGTAACAAAAAACTTCGCTAATGTTCAAAAAAGTGATCTCCCATCCGGGGTTCTGGAGATCGGTTTTGGTCTTGGGAGTTATCTATATGGTCCTGCTTTTTGCACTCCAATGGATGTTCCTAGGGTTCGATATGCGGTTTCTAACAGCACGCCCTATCTGGATGACAATTCTTGTTTTTTTAGGGGGAATCTTTCTCTGCGGCTTTTCGGTTACCTATGCCAAGTTTTGGGCCAAGATTAAGCATAAAGAACATACGCGATGAAGGCCATCCTATCTGATAGCAAGCTTTTGATCAAGCCACCTCAATGTTCTGTTACCGGTTCTAAGAGTGAGTCGAACCGACTCCTTATCCTTCAGAAATTATTTCCCACACTTTCCATTGAAAATCTTTCAGAGAGTGATGATACCAAGGTCTTGAAAGAAGCCTTGAAACACCTTGACGGGACTATCGATATTCACCACGCCGGAACTGCCATGCGATTCCTTACGGCGTACTATGCAACTCAGCCAAACGCCAAGGTGCTTCTCACCGGAAGTCAGCGAATGCAGGAGCGTCCTATTGCAGTATTGGTAGAAGCGCTTCAAAGCCTCGGTGCCGAAATTGAATATAAAAAAAACACAGGATGCTCACCTTTAACGATCCGTGGAAAAAAGATTACAAACAAGTCAGTTACCATTGCTGCCAATGTGAGTAGTCAGTATATTTCTGCCTTGATGCTGGTGGGAGCGTCATTGCCTAACGGAATCACCATCCATTTAGAGGGAACAATTACTTCGATCCCTTACCTTACAATGACCCTTCAGTTGATGCAAGCATGTGGAATCTCAGGAACATTGAAAGGCCAAACTATTACGATTGATCCTGTAAATCGTCTACCGGAAAAAACCATAATTGTTGAAAGTGATTGGAGTTCGGCCTCTTATTTTTACAGTTTGGTGGCGCTTTCCGAAGAAACCACTCTTACATTAAGACATTATCGTCGCGAAAGTCATCAGGGCGATGCTGCCGTTGCTACGATGTATCGCGAACTTGGTGTGGTAACCGACTATGATCCCGTAGAACAAACGATCACACTTTCTAAAAAGGGCAAAGTTTCTGAAGCTTTTGTATTTGAAAAAGACCTTTCTCGCACTCCCGATTTAGCCCAAACCATTGCTGTGACCTGTTTGGGCTTGGGAATTGCCTGTTCTCTTACCGGGCTACATACTTTAAAGATCAAGGAAACAGACCGATTGGTAGCACTCAAACAAGAAATAACCAAATTGGGAGGTGAAGTTACTATTACCGATAACAGTTTACAACTGGAAGCAACTCCATCTCTGAAGAAGGGTGTTGCCATAGCCACTTACCAAGATCACCGTATGGCAATGGCCTTTGCTCCCTTAGCCTTAAAAATACCACTAACGATCCACGATGCGGAAGTAGTATCTAAATCGTTTCCCTCCTTTTGGGAAGATTTCAAAGATCTGGGGATTTCCGTAGCGCTAAAATAATTGCCGGTTTACTTGACAACCCCTAGTTGGAGGTTGTATATTTGCATCTTTTTACAACAAAAACCAGACGTTGCTATGGGAATGAAATTATCCAACTTCAATTTTGATCTACCGAATGATTTATTAGCTGAATATCCTGCTGCAAACCGAGATGAGGCGCGATTGATGGTGCTAAATCGGAAGGAGCAAACTTGGGAACACAAGATGTTCAAAGACTTGATCGATTATTTTGAAGAAGATGATGTGCTGGTGTTGAATAATACAAAGGTGTTCCCGGCCCGCTTGTTTGGAAACAAAGAAAAGACCGGAGCCCGTATCGAAGTGTTCTTGCTTCGTGAATTAAACCCGGAAACACGTTTATGGGACGTATTGGTGGATCCTGCACGAAAGATCCGTATCGGGAACAAATTGTATTTCGGTGAAGACGAATCACTGGTTGCTGAGGTGATTGATAATACGACCTCGCGTGGAAGAACCTTACGCTTCCTTTTTGACGGTTCGTATGAAGAGTTCCGAAATAAATTGACAGAACTAGGGCAAACACCCCTTCCAAAATACATCAAGCGCGATGTCGAGCCGGAAGATGCAGAGCGTTATCAAACCATTTTTGCCAAAAACGAAGGTGCTGTAGCAGCGCCAACAGCCGGACTACACTTTTCAAAACACTTGATGAAACGTTTGGAGATCAAAGGGATCAATTTTGCTGAAGTAACCCTGCATGTAGGTCTAGGTACGTTTAGCCCGGTGGAAGTAGAGGACCTTTCCAAACATAAAATGGACAGCGAAGAGATCGAGATCCCTAGTAGTGCAGTTTCGAAGATCAACACCGGAATTTCAGAAAAACGACGCGTTTGCGCCGTTGGAACCACGGTAATGCGCGCGCTAGAGAGTTCTGTTTCTTCCAGTAACACTTTGAATGCATATCAAGGTTGGACGAACAAATTTATCTTTCCACCCTATGATTTTAGTATTGCTAACTCTATGGTGACCAACTTCCATACGCCAAAGTCAACCTTACTCATGATGGTCTCAGCCTTTGCCGGACACGATTTCATTAAGGAAGCCTACCAAGAAGCGATCAAAGAAAAATATCGATTCTATACCTATGGCGATGCCATGTTGATCATTTAGGAATATTCAACTTTCTATAGACGACCCTGCTTCCTAAAGCAGGGTTTGTTGTTTTTTGCTGAAAGTGTTTTATAATCAGCAGATAAAACGGTATATTAGTATGTTTCAAGTAACAACTAACGATCATTATGGCAACATTCCGGACGTATCTCCTCTTATTGCTGCTTTCTACTTTCGGGTGGGCACAAGAGGTTTCTCAGGAATTGCCCTACAGCTGGTCTGAATCGCTCAAACAAGAACTTCCTATTATTTCATTGCCGGCTATTGATCTGGAAGCCATTCAGCTGGAAGATCAGATCAACGATCTTGATAAATCGTTACCTTACAGATACGGTGTCACGCGTCCGGTAAACATCGATGTTTCAGAAGCGGGAAGTTGGGAAGAACTGCCCAACGGTGATCGTATTTGGCGGTTGGGGATCTATTCTCCGGAAGCACAGAATCTCAGCGTAAATTTTAATGATTTTTACCTGCCCGAAGGAAGTCGCCTTCATTTCTATAACGTCGAACAAACAGATATTTCCAAAGCATATTCTTCTGAGGATAACCGAACCAATAACACCTTAGGGGCTTGGTTTATTTTTGGTGATACCGTAATTATTGAATATTACGAGCCTGCCTCCGTACGTGGTTCAGAAAAACTGATTATTGGAAGTGTGATCCACGGGTATCGAATGGATTTCATGGGAAGCGAGTCAGTAACCGGAAAAGGATTTAACGATTCGGGTGCGTGTAATTACGATGTCAATTGTTCGGTGGGAGCCGACTTCGATGGTATCAAAGACGAAATTAAAAAAGCCGTTGCGGTTTTGAATTTAGGAAATGGCTATTTGTGTTCCGCAGCACTTATCAATAATGTACAAGAAGATAAAACGCCTTATTTGCTGACGGCAAAACACTGCCTTGATGTAAGTGACCCCGATCTTTGGTCGGTGCGCTTCAATTGGATGAGTCCGAGTCCCGTTTGCGGTACCGAAGAAGAAAGTACAAACATTCAAAGCAATTTCACCTTGAGCGGCGCACAAATGCGTGTGCAAAATGAACTTACCGATGTTGCTTTAGTGGAAATGTATACCAATATTCCTGACTCTTGGGATGTTTCTTTCGCGGGTTGGGACCGTTCTGACACCGATCCCCTTTTTGAAGTGGGTATTCACCATCCCAATGGAGATATTATGAAGATCTGTCGTGATAATTCTGGAGCTGTGAAGAAAACGACCGAGGGTGTTGAACTTTGGTTAATTGGTGGTGTTTCTTCAGGAACCGGAAACGGTTGGGAGATCGGAACCACCGAAAGCGGATCTTCAGGATCACCTTTATTCAATCAAAATGGCCGCATTATCGGACAGTTGTTTGGGGGCAATGCATTTTGTGATGGCACTTCCAGTAATGGAGATTATGATGTTTATGGCCGGTTTGCACCTGCTTGGGAGGCTGGGGCTACTTCCGAAGAACAACTCTCCTTTTGGCTAGACCCAAACAATACCGGCATTACACAAATGGGCACCCTTCAAAATATTTTAAATGTGGATGAAGTAGAAGCTCCGGGGCAGTTGGAAATTTATCCCAATCCTGCCACAGAGCTTATTAACGTAATGAACACGCGCTACCCGCAATTAGAATATACGTTGTTTGATGTGCTGGGGCAAGCGATCACATCTGGACCATTATCAAATACACAAAACACCATCTCTGTCGCTACCCTTGCCCAAGGGGTTTACTTTCTACATTTGTTAGACGGGGAGAGTGGTGACAACATCACCAAGAAGATTTTAGTACAAGCCCGCTAACATTCCTTTCAAGCTTTTTCTCTTCTTACGATTTCTCGCGAATGATAATTCGTATTTTTGCCTACTGTGACTTCAGATAAAAGAGATATACGCGCATTAACGAAACAAGAACTTCGAGACTTTTTTGTATCGAGGGGCGAGAAGGCATTTCGAGGCAATCAGGTTTACGAGTGGTTGTGGAGTAAAGGCACCCACCGCTTTGAGGACATGACCAACCTTTCTAAAGAAATGCGGGCACACCTAGAATCTGAATTCGTTATTAATCACATTCAGGTAGATAGCCTGCAGAAGAGTCAGGATGGTACGGTGAAGAACGCGGTGAAACTGCACGACGGACTCGTAGTAGAGTCGGTTTTAATTCCTACGGAAACACGAACCACCGCCTGCGTGTCGTCTCAAGTTGGTTGTAGTTTAGATTGTAAATTCTGCGCTACCGCTCGCTTGAAGCGAATGCGAAACTTAAACCCTGATGAAATCTACGATCAGGTGGTGGCCATCGATCGAGAAAGTAGGTTGTATCATGACAGACCCTTAAGTAATATCGTATTTATGGGCATGGGCGAACCCTTGATGAACTATAAAAATGTATTGGCAAGCATCGATAAAATCACCCAAGACGAAGGACTGGGCATGTCGCCAAAGCGAATTACACTCTCTACTTCTGGAGTGCCAAAAATGATCAAAAAGTTGGCCGATGATGAGGTGAAATTTCATTTAGCGGTTTCCTTACATTCCGCCATTCAGGAAACCAGAGAACAGATCATGCCGTTCGCAAAAAGCTTTACGCTAGACGATCTGCGTGAATCCTTAGAATACTGGTATGAGAAAACCAAACGACGCATTACTTATGAATATGTGGTCTGGAAAGGGATTAACGACCAACAACACGATATTGACGCCTTGGTACAATTCTGTAAATATGTACCCTGCAAAGTCAATTTAATAGAATACAACCCTATTGACGACGGCGATTTTCAACAAGCATCAGATGCTGCTGTTGATCATTACATCAAAGCCTTAGAGCATAACCGTATTCCGGTAACCGTGCGCCGTAGTCGCGGAAAAGACATCGATGCCGCCTGCGGGCAACTAGCAAATAAGCAATAAAAAAACGGCTCCGTTAAGAGCCGTTTACAATTTATTAATATGTGGTATTGCTTATCGCTTAACGATTTTGAATGACTTGGTTTGTCCTTCAATAGTTACGTTAGCTATATAGACTCCAGCATTTAAAGCAGCAATATTAATAGTTTCATTGGTAGTAGAAAGTTTTTGAGAAACTACTTGCTGACCTAATACATTGAACAAAGTAATATTATCCATAGGTACAGAAGCACGCAATTGGAGATCCGTAGCATTCACACTGTGCACAAAATCTTGGAAAAGATTTTCTTCTACACTGAACGTAGCTGCTTCAACACTCCAATCATCTGTCATAAAAACAAAAGAATCTGCTCCTACATAGTGAACAGCAATGTAGACTACTTCTCCCTCGTAAGCAGAAATATCAAAGGTATATTCTGTAAATGTCAACGGTGCTTCTTGAATACCTCCCGTTAGATCTTCGGTAAAATCTGCTTGATCTGTTCCGGTAGTTGAAAGTAATACTTCAAATTGTTCTAAACCGAATGCATCTGTAACAGACTTTGCCCACATGGTGAAAGAAGTTCCTCCAGAAGCTCCAGTCAAATTAATTGCAGGAGTGATGAAGTAATCATCGTTTTGAATCGTACCACTCACGTCACCTTGTGAAGCAAAGAAATACAATCCTTTATCTCCTGTGCGAGCATCCCAAGCGGTCCCTGTAGCTGGTGGTGTAGTGGCAGAGGGATTAAATACAATACCGGTACCTGTATATGCTTCGTTGGGAAAATCATAATCAGCAGAGCCATAAGCAGTATCACCATCGTTATCAATCTGAGAGTATCCTCCAATAGCATCAATGATGAAATCGTCATACGTCTCAAAACTATCTTCCCAAACCGTGGTCTGAGCATTCATAGCAAAAGCAGCAAAAAAGGCTGCTAACAAAGTAATTTTTTTCATAATCATTATAATAAGAGTTAATACAAGTGCTAAAGATAAGGATTTGAAGACGATCTTGCACATAATATTTTTATAAAAAATGTAATTTTACTACTTAGATGAAGGTGGTTTCCCAAATAAGACTTCCCATAGAGGCAGAAATGGAGCGTTTTGAGAAGAAATTCTCTGGTGCCATGTCGTCCAACGTGTCGCTCCTTAATAAGATCACCCATTACGTTGTCAACAGAAAAGGAAAGCAAATGCGCCCTATGTTTGTCTTCTTGATCGCTAAAATGACCGGCAATGGGGATGTGTTAGAACGAACCTATCGCGGGGCATCTGTTATTGAATTGATCCACACCGCTACCTTGGTGCATGACGACGTGGTAGACGATAGTAACCGGCGTCGTGGCTTTTTCTCTATCAATGCCTTGTGGAAGAATAAAATTGCGGTGTTGGTAGGAGATTATCTATTATCGAAAGGCTTGTTACTTTCCATTGATAACGATGATTTTGATTTGCTGAAGATCATTTCTGTAGCCGTACGTGAAATGAGCGAAGGCGAATTGCTTCAAATTGAAAAAGCAAGAAAACTCGATATTACAGAAGATGTTTATTTTGAAATCATTCGTCAAAAGACCGCCACCTTAATTGCAGCCTGTTGCGCGATGGGAGCGCAATCGGTAGACGCTTCGGCAGAAGAAGTAGAACAAATGCGTCAATTTGGAGAACGCATAGGGATCGCGTTTCAAATTAAAGATGATCTCTTTGATTACGGTTCCGAAAAAATTGGAAAACCTACGGGTATCGATATCAAAGAGCAAAAGATGACGCTTCCGTTGATCTACGCCCTCAATAATTGCTCGGAACAGGAGAAACGTTGGGTGATCAATTCCGTAAAAAATCATAATACCGATAAAACGCGCGTGAAAGAGGTGATTCAATTTGTAAAGGATAAGGGCGGTCTCGACTATGCCATTGCTAAGATGAAAGCCTATCGCGATGCCGCGTTGTCTATTTTAGAATCCTATCCTGAGAGTCCGTATCGAGAATCGTTAACCTTGATGGTAAACTACGTGATCGACCGCAATAAATAATTTTTTTTAGCTTCAGGCAACCTTTTTTAAAAAGATCGCGTCTATACCAATAGAAGCATCTCATAACACACCCTTTTGTGAAAGTAGTCGCGCTACATACCAATTATAAAAAGCAGATCAGGAGAGCCTTGCAAGGCAATCGTCGCGCACAATTTGAGTTGTATCAAAATTTTGCGCCAAAGATGCTGAGCGTATGTAGACAGTATTTGAAATCGGTAGCATTGGCGGAAGAGGTGATGAGCAACGGATTTTTAAAAGTGTTTACCCGATTAGACTCTTTTAAACACGAAGGAAGTTTTGAAGGATGGATACGGCGCATCATGGTGAACGAATGTATCTCGCAGTTGCGGAAAGAAAAGCGGTTGCATTTTCAAGATTCGGAAATCCTTGAGAACAGTACGGCCCATGTATCGTACATGGAAACAGAGTTGGAGGTAGAAGCAATTCAAAAATTGATTGATTCGCTTCCGGATGGTTACCGAACCGTATTTGTATTGTATGCGGTAGAAGGCTACAAACACGGGGAGATTGCAGAAATGCTTCAGATTTCAGAAAACACGTCGAAATCACAATTGCACAAAGCACGTAAAGAATTACAAGAAAAGTTGAACCTATTAAAGAATACACAGTATGGCACCCGTTGATTTTGAAAAACAGATGCGTGAGAAGTTGCAGGAGCGGGAACTTAGCCCAAATCCTGAAACATGGAGCAAACTGGAGCAGCAACTAGCACTTCAGGAAAAGCCAACAAGAACATTGACCCGTCCTTGGGCGGTCGCAGCAGCGGTGATCGCAATCGTATTATTGAGTGTTTGGTGGTTGCGCCCTACGGCGGAAGTCGCTACGCCTCTGGTGACAACCCCCGAAGTACAAACGGAAGTTCCCGAGCAAGAAGAAACTGTCTTTGAAATTCCTGATTCTGAAATTGCTTCGGAAGAAAGTGCGACAGAAAACATCGAGAAGCAACCTAATACGCCTTCTGAAGCGATTGCAGTGACCAACACGCAAAAGGAGAACACTTCCGAAGAAATCCTAACAAAGAAATCTGTTGAAAACCTATCGAAAGAAAACATGATCCTCGCTGAAAACACTATAAAAGAAACCCCTTTATTGCAGGAGAATATTCAGCAGGAGATAAGTTTTGAAGAACAAAAAGTCAATGAAGTTGTTGCGCAAGTGCAATTGTTGCAGCAGCGAAATAACAACGTTAGTAACGCCCAAATTGAAGCGCTATTGGAGGAAGCACAACAAGAAATAAAGCAACAACGTCTTTTTAGAGAAGGGACCTTTAAAGTAGATGCCACGGCTTTGTTGCAAGAAGTAGAATTTGAATTAGAACGCAATTTTAGAGAAAAAGTATTTGATGCACTTGGCAAAGGGTTCGAAAAAATTAGAACCGCCGTTGCCGAACGAAATCAATAAATAATCATCAATCACGCCCGTTTCGGGCACAAAATCACGAACAGTATGAAAATAGCTACGCTAAGTATCGCAATCGCGATATGGGTGACTGCAGTCTTTACCGCAGCAGCCCAAGAGAAGAATGAAGAGACTTTACAGATCCTGGAGCAAACCAAGGAGAAGGTAACACAGGAAGAGAAAGACGCACTCAAAGTGGAGGTGGAAGCCATCCTGGAGCAGCAAGAACGTAACATCATTACAGTAGAAGAAGCCGAACTTCGCAAAAAGAAAGCGGCTGAAAAGCACGCGCTCAACATTGAAAATCGTTTAGCGATTATCAATAACAAGATTGAGCTTTTACAGCGAAACGGTACCGATACCTCGCTGGATGACGACGACCGCCTAGTGCTATCGGTAGGATGGGGAGATCGAGGTGATTCGCCATTTGTTTTCTTGGGGCCTAAGAATAGACAACGT
Source organism: Flavobacteriaceae bacterium UBA4166 (assembly GCA_002379985.1). Taxonomy (GTDB): domain Bacteria; phylum Bacteroidota; class Bacteroidia; order Flavobacteriales; family Flavobacteriaceae; genus DFVG01. The sequence goes on along the minus strand of DFVG01000016.1, from coordinate 127,511 downwards.
CCTTATGACAGACGTACCACCAGCGATTTTGTTTTGGCCATAGGATTCAACAACGTTATTACGGAAGGACAGTCGCTGGAGGATTCGCCTTATAAGTTGGCCGGAAGTCGGTTTGCCGAACTCGGCTGGGCCTGGAAAACACGTGTCTTTCAAGAATCCAATTGGTTGCGCATCAAGTATGGGATTTCCTTTCAGTTCAACGGACTCAAGCCGGAAGACAATCAATATTTAGTAGATACTGGCTCTGAAACCGAACTACAAACCTATCCGATAGACCTTGACAAGTCGAAATTCCGGTTAGATAACCTCGTTGTTCCTATTCATTTTGAATTTGGACCGTCTAAGAAGATCGAAGGTGAGAATTATTTTCGCTACGATACCCATAATCAGATCAAAGTAGGTATAGGAGGTTATGCGGGTATCAAACTGGCAGCGCGCCAAAAGTTGAAGTATGAAGTAGACGGGGAAGACATCAAAGAAAAGCAAAAAGGAAGTTTTAATACCAACAACTTTATTTATGGGGTTAGTGCGTATCTAGGTTGGCGCGATACTGCCTTGTATGTAAAATATGATCTCAACACCATTTTTAAGGACAATCCTGTAGAGCAGCGAAATATTTCATTAGGACTTCGGTTTGATATGGATTAGCCCACGGTTTTGGTATCCGTAAAAAGACCTCCTTTGGGAGGTCTTTTTTTGCTTGAAATCGTATTTTTACGACAAGAAATTTCCTATGATCTCCAAAACCACCATAGACGCCGTATTTGACGCCGCTCGCGTAGAAGAGGTGATTGGTGATTTTGTACAGTTGAAGAAATCAGGGAGTAACTTCAAAGGTCTGAGTCCGTTTACCGATGAACGCACTCCGAGTTTCATGGTGTCTCCGGTGAAGCAAATTTGGAAAGATTTTTCTAGCGGAAAAGGGGGGAGCGTAGTTTCTTTTTTAATGGAGCACGAGCACTTCAGCTATCCGGAAGCCATTAAATACTTGGCTAAAAAGTACGGTATTGAAATTGAAGAGACCGAGCAAACCGACGAGCAGAAGCAGCAAGCCACCGAACGGGAAAGTCTGTATCTGGTAAGTGAATTTGCCAGAGAATATTTTCACAAGACCTTGTTGAAGACGGAAGAAGGGAAAGCTATTGGACTCAGCTATTTCAAGGAGCGCGGTTTTACAGACGAAACCATTAAGAAATTTGACTTAGGGTATTCGCCCGATGTGTGGGATGCCTTTACTTCCGAAGCGATCAAAAAAGGATATCAACTAGAGTTTCTTGAAAAAACCGGGCTCACTATTGTCAAGGAAGAAAAACAATTTGACCGGTTCAAAGGGCGCGTGATGTTTCCTATCAAAAGTATGAGTGGAAGGACGCTTGGGTTTGGTGGAAGGATTTTAACGAGCGATAAAAAGGTTGCAAAATACCTCAATTCTCCCGAAAGTGATATTTACCACAAGAGTAAGGTGCTCTACGGAATTTATGAAGCCAAGCCAGCCATTGCCAAAGAAGACCGTTGTCTCTTGGTGGAAGGCTATACCGATGTGATCCAACTACACCAAAGTGGGGTTGAAAATGTAGTATCGTCTTCGGGTACGGCCTTAACGCCGGAGCAGATCCGACTCATCAACCGATTGACACAAAATATTACGGTTTTGTTCGATGGGGATGCGGCGGGATTACGAGCATCACTTCGCGGGGTAGACTTGATCTTGGAGCAAGGCATGAACGTACGGATTTGTACATTTCCAGAAGGGGAAGATCCCGATAGTTTTGCAAAAGCACATTCTTTCGAAGAAATTACGGAGTACATCGCAAACAATTCACGAGATTTTATTGATTTCAAAGCTAGTTTGTTGGCTTCGGAAGCAAAGAACGATCCTATCAAAAAAGCAGAGACCATTCGGGATATGGTGGTGAGTATTGCCAAAATCCCTGATGTGATCAAGCGTGAAGTGTACATCAAAGAATGTGCGCGCATCATGGATATCAGCGAAGAGGTGTTGTTTAGTTCGTTGGCACAAATGCTTCAGAAAGAGCAGCGTGACGCCGCCCGAACTTCTCGAAAAGAGAACGCTCAGAAAACCATGAATGTGGTGCCACAGGAGCAAACACCCGCCACCAAGATCGATGAGCAATTTGAGTTGGAACAAAAAATTATACAGCTATTACTGTTGTACGGTTCCGAAGAAGAAGAATTTGAAGAACTGATTCTGGAGGCCGATGAAGAAGGGAACATCGCCTTTCAGCCAGAACAAGTAACTGCGAAAGTTTTTGAAAAGATCTATTTAGACTTACAGGAAGACGAGATAGAATTTGCTAATGAAGGGTTTCGTGAGTTGTATGCTGCCATTATTGAACGCTTGAACCAACAACAAGAAATGGCGATCGATCAATTTGTAAACACCTTACCTTCAGAAAAAGCTGCCACGGTGACGCATATTTTAATGGAAGAAGAGCGGCATCGCCTACACAACTGGGAGGGGAAAGATATTTTTGTGAAAGAGAAAAAGCATACCATTTCTCAAATGGTGAGTGAAACCATTCTCAATTTCAGAAGGTATTTGGTGAATCGTAAGATCGAAGATCTTTCCGAAGAAATAAAGCAATCAGATACAGAAGATGATCGATGTGAGAATTTGCAGGATGTGATCGATTATCAAACCTTGAAAAAATTACTTTCCGAAAAACTCAACAGAGTACTGTAATTAACCGAATTGAAACATGCGCGATTGGTGGATAAGATCTGCCAAATTATCCACTTTCAATTTTTTCAATAAGCGCGTTTTGTAGGTGCTTACCGTTTTTTCATTGATGTTCAGCTCGTTCGCAATGTCTTTATTTCGTTTTCCGCTGGAAAGAAGATTCAATACTTCAATTTCTCTGGAGGATAGCTTTTTATACCGACTGATGGCTGAAGATTCTCCTACATTTCGTTTGGTAAAGGTAGAGGTGAGCTCTTCGTTCAAGAAGATTCCTCCTTTGGCGATCTGCCGAATGGCTTTCAAAAATAATTTCGTAGACGCGGTCTTAGGAACATAACCCGCTGCTCCTGATTTGATCGCACGGAGGGCATAAATTTCTTCCGGGTGTATTGAAAAGATGAGCACTCGTGTATCTGGAAACTGAGTTTTGATACTGCGTAATGCATTAATACCGCTTATTTGCGGCATGTCAATCTCCATGATCAAAATGTCAGGCTGCTCTCGTTCCAGGTATTTATATAGTTCGTCCCCGTTATTCGCTTTGGCTATAATTTCAAAACTATCTTCTTGATCTAACATGCAACTGATTCCTTTACAGACAACAGGATGATGATCGGCGATTAAAATTCTTTTCATTCCTTCCTAATATTTAAGTAAGCACTTAGAACAACAGGGGAGGCAGTTATAAGTGTGAGGTTTTTGATTATTTGTAATATAAATACTACAAAATCAAAGCTAAAAAAAAGGAAGATAGCTCAGTAGAAATTTCGTTCAACGTACAGAAAACTCGTTAAAACAACGTATTAGCGTAGGTTTTCAGGGATTTCGCAAACCGGTATGGGCTTCATTTTGTGTTGGTTGATGCGATTGAGTCTGGAATATGTATCAAATACAATTTTTTGACGACCTGAGAAATCATCTGATTGTTTGCCTTGGTCTTGCATTTTCATGGCCCACTCCAATTCATCATAACTGGCGCCCAATTGATCCTCATCGGTTCTGCTGTCACCAAAGAGTCCGTCTGTAGGAGGAGCAACTAAAATGGAATCAGGAACTTCCAACGCACGACCTATTTCATACACCTCACTTTTCATCAGGTCGGCAATCGGACTCAAATCAACGCCACCATCACCGTATTTGGTGAAAAATCCAACGCCAAAGTCTTCTACTTTATTTCCGGTACCACAGACCAAGTAGCGGTGTAAGCCCGCAAAGTAGTAGAGAGTAGTCATTCGTAATCGAGCTCGAGAGTTTGCTAGGGATAAATCTAAAAAGGCATCGTCTTTGGTTTCTGGAACTTGTCCTTTAAAGGTTTCGAAAACAGGGGTAAGGTCTACGCGAACATCACTTACATTGGCAAAGCGACGTTTTAACTGCGCGATATGCTCTTCGCCTCGAGTTACCTGGTTGGCCGCTTGGTGAATGGGCATTTCAACGCAGAGCGTTCGCAGTCCGGTCTTGGCACAAAGGGAGGAAGTAACAGCCGAATCGATACCGCCGCTAACACCCACCACAAAACCTTCCAGACCTGCAGATGTAATATAATCTTTCAACCAATTGACGATGTGGTCGATCACTTTTTCAGTTTTCATAGAGGTGGTTTTGTTGGGTTATTCCTATACCTTTGCAAAACAAATGTAACGCAATTACAAAATTTATAAAAGCTTGCCACGTTAAACAGATGCAAAAAAGACGAATGCTTAAAAAAACCTTATTCTTTATTTGGATCGTGTTTGCTGTATCTTGCGATTCTAAAAGCGAGTTGGAAGAAGCTATTGAGGCCATTCCGGTTTCCTTTACCATTTCGCGTTTGGATCAAGATTTTGCATCGGCACGCCCTTCAGAATTACCGAAGCTCAAGCAGAAATATCCGGCTTTCTTTCCGGAACAGTATCCCGATAGTATTTGGTTACAACGCATGCAGGATACCCTTCCGAAGCAATTAGCGGCAGCAGTGAAAAAGGTGTTTCCTTCTGCATCGGGCATTGAAGATCAGTTATATCCATTATTTCAGCATATAAAATACTACCGTCCTGAGATCGAAATTCCAAATGTGGTCACGGTCATTTCTGATGTAGATTATCGCAATAAAGTAATTGCAACCGATTCTTTATTGGTCATTGGTCTCGATAACTATTTGGGCGCTGAGCATCCTTTTTATGAAGGGGTAAAGCAGTATATCAGTAAAAATTTGGCCCCTTCGCAATTGACTCCGGATGTGGCTTCTGCGTATGCGCAACAATGGATCGCCAAACCGCGACAGCGAAACTTCTTAGCACAAATGCTCTATTATGGTAAGGAGCTTTATCTCAAAGATCTTTGGCTTCCGAAAGCTACAAACGCTGAGAAAATTGGCTATACCGAAGCAGAAATGCAATGGGCTCAGGAAAATGAAGAGGAAATTTGGCGCTACTTCATTGAAGAAGAATTATTGTATAGCACCGATGCAAAATTACCCACTCGCTTCATTGTAGACGCGCCGTTCTCAAAATTCTATTTGGAGATCGATAATGAATCTCCGGGACGTATTGGGCAATTCATCGGTTGGCAGATAGTGCGCGCTTATATGGAGAATAACGATACATCGCTATCGGAATTGATGACGCTCAACCCGGAAGCCTTATTCCGACAATCAAAATACAAACCGAAAAAACAATCCTAAGATGCATACCTCAGAAATAAAAATTAAAGTAGCGCTTGATGAAAATAAAATTCCTGAAGCCTTGCGCTGGTCGGCACCGGACGGCGGGGTGAATGATGCCGACTCGAAAGCGGTGCTATTATCGGTGTGGGATCACAAAGCACAGGAGGCATTGCGTATCGATCTTTGGACCAAAGACATGCCGTTGGATGAAATGAAAGTGTTTTTTCATCAAACGCTCAGTGCTATGACCGATACATTTCAACGTGCTACCGGCGATGAGAAAATGACAGAGACCATGCGTGATTTCTGTGATTATTTTGCTGAAAAGCTTGAGTTGAAGAAAAAGGATTAATGCTCTAGGTCGGTATTCACCGCATCGATGTAATCTAACAATTGCTCCCTGCCATATCCTTTGCTGGAGGAGGTGATAAAATAAGGGGGCATGCTTTCCCAAGTTTCTAAGAGTACTTCTTGATAATGTGCAACATTTCGTTTTAGGGCGTTGGGTTTTAATTTATCTGCCTTCGTAAAGATGATGCCGAAGGGGAGTTGTTGTTCTCCCAGCCACTGCATGAATTCCAGATCGATGCTCTGAGGTTCGTGGCGGCAGTCGACAAGAACAAAGCCCATAACTAGTTGTTCCCGTTGTAAGAAATAGTCGGTAATGTATTTCTGAAAGGTTTTTTTGTCTTTTTTGGAAACGCGAGCGTAACCGTAGCCGGGCAGGTCTACTAAATGCCAATTCTTGTTGATCAAGAAGTGGTTAATGAGTTGTGTCTTTCCAGGTTTACCTGAAGTCTTTGCCAGATTCTTTCGCTCCATCAACATATTGATCAATGACGACTTTCCCACATTACTGCGTCCTATGAAGGCATATTCAGGTAAGGGTGTATTCGGGCACTTGGCAACATCACTGTTGCTAATTACGAATTCTGCCGAGTTGATCTTCATGGTGTTTGCTTAAAATGATCGTTCTTTCAGCCAGGCATGCAATAGGGTGTTGAACGTATCGGGATGTTCCATCATGGCCGCATGACCACATTTGTCGATCCAGTATAGATCAGAGTCAGGCAAAAGCTTGTCGAATTCTACTGCTACTTCCGGTGGGGTTACCGTATCTTGTTTTCCCCAGATAATGCAGGTAGGCGTTTGCATTTTTGGAAGGTCTTTCGCCATATTATGTCGAATGGCACTCTTTGCGATAGAAAGGGTGTGTATCAACTTATTGCGGTCATTCACCGTTGCGTAGACCTCATCCACAATCTCTGGAGTGGCTACTTTGGGATCGTAGAATACGTTCTCTGCTTTTTTCTGAATGTAATCCCGGTCACCGCGTTTTGGGTAGCTTTCGCCCATGGCGCTTTCATACAAGCCGGAGCTTCCGGTAATCACCAAGCCTTTTATCTTTTCAGGATAAAGTTTGGTGCAGAGCAAGCCAATATGACCTCCTAAGGAATTGCCTAGAAGGATGACTTTCTCAAATTTCTTGTGATCTATGAATTCTGAAACATATTCTGCAAACCGTTTTACATTGGTTTTTAAAATAGGCATCGAGTAAATAGGAAGTTCCGGGATCAATATTTGATATCCGTGATCCGGAAAGTAGGTGGATACACCATCAAAATTACTAAGGCCTCCCATAAGACCATGAAGGACGACGATAGGGGTTCCCTCGCCTAATTCTAAGTATTTGAATTTACCTTCTTCGCGTAAATGATTTGCCATGCAAGGTCGCTATTGATCGCAACAAAAATACACAAAATTATATGAACCTGAAGGTTATCAACACGATTGCAAAAGGTCAAAACGTATTTGCTTCATTCTGAACCTTTGATGCCGTGTAAAGTATGGTAAGTGCTTTGGAGTACTTCGGAAAGTAGCATGTGGTGGAAGTTTACGGAAGGTGGGAAAACTTATCAACAAAGTGGTAAAATGTGGGAAAAAGTGGTAAAACTTAGTTATATTTGAAACTATAATTTAAGATTTGGGATTCCTTTTATGCTCAACCTTATAGGTACATACGAATGTAAAGCCGACGTAAAAGGACGCGTTATGGTGCCAGCTGCGCTGAAAAAGCAGTTGGCCCCGGTAGCGCAGGAGGGCTTTGTCATCAAGCGCGCTGTATTTCAGCCGTGTTTGGAGGTATATCCTATGGCGGAATGGAATGCGTTGATGCAAAAGATGACAACGCTCAATCGTTTCAATAGAAAGAACAACGATTTTATCCGAAGATTTACCGCAGGGGTAAAAACTGTTGAAATGGACGGTAATGGAAGGATCAACATTCCTAAAGATCTCGCTTCTTTCGCAGGAATTCAAAAAGAACTAACACTCTCTACGGCAATCAATATTGTGGAGATTTGGGATAAAGAAAAATACGAACAAGCCATAAGCGATGCAGCCAATGACTTTGCAGATTTGGCAGAAGAAGTAATGGGCGATGCAACTGCAGACGATGGAATATCATAATCCGGTACTGCTTACCGAAACCGTCGAGGGTCTCAATATTCGACCCGATGGCGTGTATGTAGATGTTACGTTTGGCGGGGGCGGTCATTCTCGTGAAATTCTGAAGCATCTCGGTGATGCCGGCCGACTTGTGGCGTTCGATCAAGATCCAGATGCGCTTGAGAATGCTATCGACGACCCGAGATTTTTGTTGATCCATGAAAATTTCAGATTTCTCAAGCGCTTCTTACGATTTCACGGCTATCGTGAAGTGGATGGTATTTTAGGAGACCTCGGTGTTTCCTCGCATCAATTTGATGTGGCCGAGCGTGGTTTCTCCACGCGTTTTGATAGCGCATTAGATATGCGAATGAATCAAGAAAGCAAGTTGTCTGCCTTCCACGTGTTGAACGAGTATGATGAAAAGGAGCTTCGAGCTATTCTGTCACAATATGGAGAGCTGCGAGCGGCAGCCGGAATGGCCCGTGTTATTGTGGAGAACCGATATCACGAACCGATTAAAAGCGGAGGGGATCTCAAAAAAGCATTGGGTAAGTTTCTGCCGCCTCATAAAGAGAATAAGATCCTTGCGCAGGTGTATCAAGCCGTGCGCATTGAAGTAAATCAAGAATTGGAAGCACTCAGAGAATTTCTGATGCAAACGCAAGAAGTCATCAAACCCGGTGGGCGTTTAAGTGTGATTAGCTATCACTCTTTAGAAGATCGATTGGTGAAGCGCTATATGCGGGATGGTTTATTTGAAGGGCAGCCCGAAAAAGATGTCTTCGGAAGAGTAGAAGTTCCCTTTAAACCGGTAGGGAAATTTGTGTTGCCTTCCGAAGAAGAAATAAAAACAAATAATCGCGCGCGCAGTGCAAAACTTCGCGTTGCTGAAAAATTATAAATGAAACAAAAGCTCTATCATATCCTCAAAGGTACTTTTCTGGTAAGCGATGATGCGTTCAAGAACTGGAGGTTCATCATCTTTTTGTCGCTATTGGCCTTGATCATGATCGCCAGCTCTCATACCGCAGATAAAAAGGTGCATGAGATCGCGCAACTGAGTAATGAGGTGAAAGAGTTAAAAAGTGAATATGTGGATGTGCGCATGAAGGTGATGCAATCTAAAATGGAAAGTAAAGTGATCGCAGCAATGAAAGGTCGCGGATTACAACCTTCGGAAACGCCACCATATAAAATTAGAATCGTCAATAAAAAAGAGTAACGCGGTGGCCATTGCAGAGAAAAACATACTAAACCGCCTCTACGTTATCGCCGGATGTATGTTCATCTTCGCGATTGCCGTGGGTGTGAAGTTGCTCAATATTCAGGTAAGTGAAGGCGAAAAGTACCGTGATCTGGCCGAAAAGAGTACGGTTAAGAATTTTACCATTCCAGCCAATCGCGGGAATATCTATGCAGACGACGGGAGTTTATTAGCAACGTCGGTTCCCAAATACGAGATCCGCTTCGACGCAGTTACAGTTGCTTCCGAAGATTTTAAAGAACACATGGTGCCGCTTTCCAAAGCATTGAGTGCGTTGCTCGGTCGTCCGGCTTCTTATTATCAAAATCTCTTCCGAAAGGCGCGCGCTAATAAAAACCGTTATTTGTTGGTGGCCAAGAATCTTGGGTATTCTGATTATGTGAAGATTAAAGGGTTTCCGCTATTCAACAAAGGGCCCTACAAAGGCGGGATCATTGTTCGGCAAAGTGTGGTGCGGGAGCATCCCATGGGTAAAGTAGCCGAACGTCTGGTGGGCAATCAACAACGCAATCAACCCGGCGTGTATGAAGTGGGTTTTGAAGGTGCTTTCGACACCTATTTAAGCGGAAAAAAAGGACGCCGTCTCAAGCAAAAGATCGCCAAAGGACAATGGAAACCGGTTACCGATGAAAACCAGATCGAGCCTCAGGATGGCTTTGACGTGATCTCTACCATCAACGTGAATATTCAGGATATTGCTCATCATGCGTTGCTTCGGCAGATGGAATACTACGAAGCCGAGCACGGTAGTGTTATTGTGATGGAAGTCGCCACCGGAGCGATCAAGGCGGTATCGAATCTAGGTAGAACCTCTCAAGGCACCTACTATGAAAAACTGAATTATGCCGTAGGGGAAAGTCATGAGCCCGGCTCTACGTTCAAGGTCATGGCCTTGATGGCTGCCTTGGAAGATAAGGTCATTGATACGGCTACGGTAGTAGATACGAAAGAAGGAAGAAAACGATTTTACGGTAGAAATATCCACGATAGCAGACGCGGCGGTTATGGAAAGATCTCTGCAGCAAAAGCACTGGAGGTTTCTTCCAATATTGGATTGGCATCGATTGTAGACGACCATTATGCAGAGAACCCTACAAAATTTACAAACCGACTGAAGGCTTGGCGTTTGGATCAGCCCATTGGAATTACAATCAAAGGAGAGGGAAAACCGGTCATACCGGAACCCGGTCATGATCTGTGGAGTAGAAATGCGTTGCCTTCTATGGCGTATGGATATAACCTTCGGTTGACGCCGCTTCAAACCTTAGCGTTTTATAATGCCATTGCCAATAACGGAGTGATGGTAAAGCCTCGGTTCATTAAAGAAATTCGTGCTTGGAATGATGAGGTGGAAACGTTTGAAACCGAAGTATTGATCGATGGTATTTGTTCCGAAGAAACGCTGCTTCAGATCAAGGATATTTTAAAGAATGTGGTCAAACGTGGTACCGGAACCTCGCTCTATTCTCCCAATTTTAGTATGGCCGGAAAGACAGGAACTGCCCGTACGGAATACTGGATGGAAGACTGGGAAACAAACCGGCGCTATATCTCTTCATTCGCAGGGTATTTTCCGGCAGAAAACCCTAAGTATTCTTGCATTGTGGTGATTCATAAACCCAGTACTAAAAAAGGTTATTACGGTGCAGATGTAACAGGGCCTGTATTTAAAAGGATTGCTCAAAAGATCTATACCGATGCGCCTCAACTTGATGCTGTTGAGAATATTGATGCCGATCCTGCAATTCAGAAGAAATTTGAAACCTATTACGCAAAAAATCAAGCCCATTATTCCAAAGTGCCGGATGTGTCCGGGATGGCCGGAATGGATGCGGTTTCCTTGTTAGAAAATATCGGATTTCGAGTTCGCTTTCGCGGAAACGGAAGAGTGAAAGAACAATCCATCAAGGCCGGAAGCCCGGTCATTGAAGGCCAAGAAATAATATTGACATTATCGTGATTCAGTTAAAAGACATCTTATATAAAGTGGCACTCGAAGAGGTGGTTGGGAATACCCATTCGGCGATTCGCGATATTCATTTCGACTCTAGAAATGTGGGACTTGATGATGTCTTTGTAGCCATTCGTGGAACACTTTCCGACGGACACAATTTTATAAAACAAGCCATTGACAAAGGAGCCATTGCAGTTGTAGCAGAATCACTTCCGAAAGACCGCGTTAATGGCGTGACCTATGTAAAAGTTCAAGATACGCAAGAGGCATTGGCGCGAATGGCAGCCAATTTTTATGAGAACCCTTCCGAAGAAATAGAATTGATTGGTATTACCGGAACCAATGGAAAAACCACCATTTCTACACTTTTATATCAATTGTTTACAAAGGCGGGTTTTGCCTGCGGCCTGCTTTCTACCGTGACCATTAAAGTGGCAGGTGAAGATTTTAAGGCGACCCATACAACGCCTGATTCGCTCACCATCAATAAATATTTGCGCATGATGGCCGATGCAGGTGTTGCCTATTGTTTTATGGAAGTGAGCTCGCACGGCATCCATCAAAAGCGTACTGAAGGACTGCAGTTTAGAGGGGGCGTGTTTACAAACCTATCGCACGATCATCTGGATTATCACAAAGACTTTAAGGAGTATCGGGATGTAAAAAAGAAATTTTTTGATGAGCTTCCAAAGAATGCGTTTGCCTTAGTCAATATTGACGATAAGAACGGAAGTGTGATGGTTCAGAATACCAAAGCCAACCGATTGCATTACGCGCTTAAAACACAGGCAGACTACAAAGGGCAAATTCTTGAAAATCAGTTTGACGGTTTATTGTTGAAGATCAATGGGCAAGAGGTCTGGGTGAAACTCATAGGAAGCTTTAATGCGTACAATTTGGTGGCTATTTATGGAGTGGCCATTGAACTTGGGTTAGATGCTATGGAGGTGCTTCCGTATTTGAGTGCGTTGGAAAGCGTTGCGGGTCGCTTCCAGTATATAGTGTCTGAAAAGGAAAAAATAACCGGAATCGTGGATTATGCCCACACGCCCGACGCCTTAAAAAATGTGTTACAAACCATCAATGACATCCGCACCGGAAACGAATCCTTGATCACCGTCGTAGGATGCGGTGGGGATAGAGATGCTACCAAACGTCCTAAAATGGGCAAGATCGCGGCAATGCTCAGCAATCAAGTGATCTTTACCAGTGACAATCCGCGTACCGAAGACCCCGATCGCATTATCGAAGCCATGGAAGCCGGAGTGCCGCCGGAACATTATAAGAAGACCTTGTCGATCACACAACGCGCTCAAGCGATAAAAACCGCCTGCAATCTAGCGAAAGCACAAGATATCATATTGGTGGCGGGGAAAGGCCATGAAACCTATCAAGAAATCAATGGGGAACGGAGCCATTTTGATGATTTTGAAACGCTTCAGAAGCTACTAACCGAATTAAACAAATAAGATGCTCTATTACTTGTTCGAAAAATTAGATTCGCTGTACAATGTCCCCGGGGCAGGATTGTTTCAATTCATCACTTTCCGTGCGGCCATGGCAGTGATCCTTTCGTTGATCATCGCGACCATTTTCGGAAAGCGAATCATCGGCTTTTTACAGCGAAAGCAGATGGGGGAGACGATTCGGGATCTCGGACTCGAAGGGCAGAGTGAAAAGGCGGGGACGCCCACCATGGGAGGAATTATCATCATTCTAGCAACGCTTATTCCGGTATTGCTTTTTGCGAAGTTGGAAAATATCTATGTCATCATGCTGATTGTTACCACGCTATGGATGGGAACGATCGGTTTTATCGATGACTACCTCAAAAAATTTAAGAATGACAAAGCCGGATTGCCTGGAAAATTCAAAGTAATCGGGCAAGTTGGGCTCGGACTCTTTGTAGGGGCCGTCATGTTTTTTCACCCCGATGTCACCATCAAACGTGAAAAGATCAACCCCACTTACGAAACTGAAGAGATCACTCAAAACTCTCCTCGGGAATTCTATGAGGAAGAAAAATCATTGTTGACCACTATCCCTTTTGTTAAGCAAAACGAATTTAATTATGAATCGTTGATCGATTGGGCGGGTGAAAACTATAAAGATTATATCTGGTTGCTATTCATTCCAATCGTGATCTTTATCATCACCGCCGTTTCTAATGGGGCTAATCTCACGGATGGGATCGATGGGTTAGCCGCAGGCTCTTCCGCCATTATTGCCATTACGTTGGCACTGTTCGCCTGGGTTTCGGGGAACGCTGTGTTTTCAGATTATCTCAACATTATGTTCCTGCCAAACACCGGCGAGATGACAATTTTCATTACCGCTTTTGTAGGGGCACTGATCGGATTTTTATGGTATAACGCTTACCCGGCGCAAGTATTTATGGGAGATACCGGTAGTTTGACCATTGGAGGAATTATTGCCGTGATAGCCATCGCTACGCGGAAGGAATTATTGATACCGTTGCTTTGCGGAATCTTCTTTGTGGAAAACTTATCCGTCGTACTTCAGGTGAGTTGGTTCAAGTATACGAAGAAGAAATTTGGCGAAGGCCGAAGAATTTTTCGGATGTCACCGCTACACCATCATTATCAGGTGCGCGGTTTTCACGAAAGTAAAATCGTGACGCGGTTTTGGATTGTCGGGATCTTTCTGGCCATCCTAACGATCGTAACCCTAAAGATTCGATAAATGAAGCGATTGGTGGTGTTGGGCGCAGGGGAAAGTGGCATAGGAACCGCCTTGCTGGGAAAGAAAAAAGGATACGAAGTTTTTGTTTCCGACTTCGGAAAAATAAAGGAAACTAATAAAGACGTTCTGACACATCTTGAGATTGAATGGGAAGAAAACGGGCACACAGAGGCTAGGCTGCTTTCCGCAGATCTAGTGATGAAAAGTCCGGGTATCCCGGAAACAGCTCCGATTGTGCAACAATTGAAGCAGGCCAATGTGCCGGTAATTTCAGAGATTGAATTTGCGGCGCAGTTTACCGACGCCACCTTGGTGGGGATCACCGGAAGCAATGGAAAGACGACCACTGCGACCTTAACGCATCATTTGCTTAAGGACGGCGGTTTGGAGGTTGCTTTAGGTGGGAATGTAGGAACCAGTTTTGCCGGTTTGGTCGCTGAAAAAAGCATTGAACACTATGTATTAGAACTCAGTAGCTTTCAGTTGGATGGTATTGTTGATTTTCGACCGCATATCGCAGTGTTGACCAACATCACTCCCGATCATTTAGATCGGTACGACCATGACTTTAATAAGTATATCGCTTCCAAATTCCGAATTGTGATGAATCAACGGCCGGAAGATTATTTTATCTACGATGCTGATGATGCGGTGATTTCCGAAGCACTAAAAAAACATTCCATTCGCTCTCAATTGATTCCTTTTTCCGTGTCAAGAAAACTAGAAAAAGGAGCGTATATAGAAAATGATCAAATAGTAATAACAATACAACAAAAAGAACAAATCATGCCAATCAATGCACTAGGAATACAGGGGCAGCACAACACCAAAAATGCTATGGCGGCAGCCACCGTTGCAACCCTTCTTAAAATACGAAAAGCGACTATTCGCGAATCTTTATCTCATTTTCAAGGGGTAGAACATCGTTTAGAAAAGGTCTTAAAGATCAACAATGTAATGTATGTGAACGATAGTAAAGCAACCAATGTGAACGCTACGTTCTACGCCTTAGACAGCATGGAAACCGAAACTGTTTGGATTGTAGGTGGTGTTGATAAAGGCAATGATTATACACCTTTGCTTCCATTGGTCAATGAAAAAGTGAAGGCGATCATTTGCCTAGGGGTGGATAATGAAAAGATTATACGTCAGTTTTCAAATGTGGTCGATATGATGGTAGAAACCGATTCGATGCATGAAGCGGTGCAAGTTGCCTATCGTTTGGCAGAACGCGGTGACACGGTATTGCTGAGTCCGGCTTGCGCAAGTTTCGACCTGTTCAAAAACTATGAAGATCGTGGTAGACAATTCAAAGAAGCGGTAAGACATCTATAATAAAGAGTCATGCAAGGAATGTTCAAAAATCTAAAAGGAGATCGTGCTATCTGGGCCGTGGCAGGCTTATTGGCTGTGTTTTCCTTTTTACCTGTATACAGCGCCAGTAGCAATTTGGCGTATCTGTACGGAGATGGGAGCACCTTGCCTTACTTATTAAAGCATGCAGCGCATCTGCTGCTAGGGTTTGCCATTATGTACGGTGTACATAAAATTCCATTTCATTATTTCAAAGGATTATCCATATTGGTGTTACCGGTAGTTGTTGTATTGTTGCTGGTCACCTTGTCTCAAGGAACTACCATAGAAGGTGCTAATGCGAGTCGGTGGATTCGCGTGCCGTTCGTGGGAGTTACCTTTCAAACCTCCACCTTGGCCGCCGTCGTTTTGTTGACCTATGTCGCTCGGTATTTATCGCGAATCAAAGACAAGCAAGTCACTTTTAAAGAAACCCTGTTACCCCTTTGGCTTCCGGTGTTTGTGGTATTGGCATTGATCCTTCCGGCAAACTTTTCAACCACGGCGATCATCTTCTGCATGGTCGTAATGTTGGTATTTATTGGTGGATATCCATTGAAGTATCTCGGCATTATCTTAGGCGCAGGATTGATCTTGCTGACGCTCTTTGTGCTTACGGCCAAAGCGTTTCCGGGAGTATTCCCGAACCGCGTGGATACATGGATCAATCGGGTTGAAAATTTTGCAGATGGCGAAGATACTGAAGCCGATTATCAGATCAAGCAGGCCAAAATTGCCATCGCGTCTGGCGGGATCACAGGCTTAGGTCCCGGAAAGAGTATTCAGAAGAACTTTTTACCGCAATCGTCATCCGACTTCATCTATGCTGTGATTGTAGAGGAGTTTGGAATGATTGGAGCCTATTTTTTAATGGCCCTATACCTGTTATTACTCTTTCGGTTGGTCATTGTAGCGCATAAATCAGATGCTATTTTCGGAAAATTGCTAGTGATCGGTGTGGGGTTGCCCATCGTATTTCAAGCCTTGATCAATATGGCAGTGGCGGTGGAATTTTTCCCTGTTACGGGACAAACCCTTCCCTTGATCAGTAGCGGAGGAACGTCCATTTGGATGACCTGTTTAGCACTAGGAATGGTGCTTAGCGTTAGCGCGAAGCGTCAAGCTGTTATTGAAGAACAAGAAACAGAAACTATAGAAAATCCGTTAGATATACTCAGTGAGACCCTATAGATTTATCATATCAGGAGGAGGCACCGGCGGACATATTTATCCGGCTGTTGCGATCGCAGATGAACTCAAAGTTCGCTATCCCGATGCGGCTATTCTGTTTGTCGGGGCAAAAGATCGCATGGAAATGGAAAAAGTTCCGCAGGCGGGCTACACCATCGAGGGGTTGTGGATCTCAGGAATTCAGCGAAAATTGAGTGCTAAAAATTTCTTGCTTCCCTTTAAGTTGCTTTCCAGCCTCTGGAAGTCGAAGCGAATCCTCAATAAGTTTAAGCCTGATGTGGCTATTGGTACCGGCGGTTTCGCAAGCGCACCTCTGCTTAAAGTCGGTTCTAGAAAAGGGATTCCGAGTCTCATTCAAGAGCAAAATGGTTATGCGGGGGTCACCAATAAATGGTTAAGCGGAAAAGTGAACACTATCTGTGTGGCGTATGAAGGGATGGAACGTTTTTTTCCTTCGGAAAAATTAGTGCTTACCGGAAATCCCGTTCGGAAAGATCTATTATCAATTGACGCCAAGCGGGAGGAGGCACTTCAGTTCTTTGGAATAGATCCTGAAAAGAAAACATTATTGGTGTTGGGCGGAAGCTTAGGCGCGCGTAAGATCAACGAGTTGATCGATGCACATGTAGATTTCTTTCAAGAACAACAACTGCAAGTGATCTGGCAATGCGGAAAATTATACGAAGCCGCTTACGCCGAAAAAGGTGGAAACGGGATTCAAGTACATACATTTTTAAACCGAATGGACCTCGCTTATGCAGCAGCCGATATGATCGTTTCCCGAGCCGGTGCCTTATCGGTTTCAGAGCTTTGCTTGGTGGGAAAGCCGGTTATTTTCATTCCCTCACCAAATGTAGCCGAAGACCATCAAACTAAGAATGCAGAAGCCATTGCCTCGAAAGAGGCCGCAATCTTGTTGCCTGAAGTAGTAGCCAATCGGCAATTTAAAGAAGAAGTATTGGAATTATTGAATTCCGAAGAAAAAAGAAATCGACTGAGCGCCAATATCAAGCAATTGGCAAAGCCGAAGGCCACGGCACACATCGTCGATGAAATAGAAAAACTATTACCCAAAGCATGAACGTTTTGCAACACATATCGACCGTATATTTTGTAGGCATTGGCGGCATCGGAATGAGCGCCTTGGCTCGGTACGTGAAATTGCAAGGAAAAGAAGTTTATGGGTATGATAAGACTCCAACAGAGCTTACGGATGTGTTGTGCGCAGAAGGCATTCATATCACCTTCGAAGATCGTGTGTCTGCACTTCCGAAGGAGATAGAAAATAAAGAAAACCTATTGGTGGTCTACACTCCCGCCATCCCAAAATCAAATACTATTCTCACCTTTTTCAAAGCGAACGACTATACCATGATGAAGCGCGCCGAGCTTTTGGGAAAGGTTACACAGCACACTTTATGTTTGGCAGTAGCCGGCACGCATGGGAAAACAACAACTTCGGCCATTTTAGGTCATTTGTTGGCAGCCTGTGACATGCCGGTTACCGCTTTTTTAGGAGGAATTGCTGAAAATTACGATTCTAATTTTATTTACAAAGGAAGCGAGATCACCGTGGTAGAAGCCGATGAATTTGACCGATCCTTCTTACAACTTCACCCTAACATCGCCTGCGTGACTTCGATGGATGCCGATCATCTGGATATCTACGGAGAAAGCGCACACATTGAATCAGCTTTCCATGAATTTTCAAACTTGGTTTCAGATAAGAAACAATTGTTACATCCTGCGGAAGTTCCTCTTGGCGGACACACCGTAGCAATCGATGCGTCAGCCGATTATGAAGCAAGGAATGTTCGCATAGAAGATGGTGTTTATGTTTTTGATCTAAAAACACCACAAACAACCTTACGGGATTTGCGTTTTTCGCTTCCCGGACATCACAACCTACACAATGCGATTACAGCCTTGGGAATGGCCCTGCTAGCAGGTTCCCCAACCCGGCAGCTACCCAAGGCTTTATCTAGTTTCAAAGGAGTACAGCGTAGATTTTCGTATCGTATAAAACGTGAGGATTTGGTATTGATCGATGATTATGCGCATCACCCAACCGAATTGAATGCACTGTATCAGGCGGTCGCCGAAATGTATCCGGAAGATCAGAAGCTCATCGTGTTCCAACCGCATTTATTCAGTAGAACACGTGATTTTGAAGACGAATTTGCGAAGAGTTTGGCGCAATTTGATGAAGTACTCTTGTTGCCTATCTATCCGGCGCGTGAAGAGCCGCTTCCGGGTGTGACCAGTGAACATTTATTAGCACTGGTTTCAACTCCGAAGAAGCAACTCATTTCAAAAACAGAAATGGCAACAGCGATGCAGCGTTCAAACTGTCGCGTGAAATTGATCGTTGGAGCAGGAGATATTGGAGCCGAAGTGAAACAAGTCATAAAAAAATTAGCGGTATGAAACGGTATCTCAACGGCATATTATTGATCTTGGCCATCATACTTGTAGGAGGATTATTCGGCTTTACACAAAAAAGAAATTCTAAGCGTTATTTAAAAGACGTCAACATCCAATTTGTGGATGAAAATGAGCCATTTATCACCCGCTCTGCCGTTAATAAATTGTTAATACAAAATTACGACAGTCTTACGGGCATCACCAAAGAAAAGGTAGTTTTGAAAGAGATGGAGTCCCGCTTGACGGAAAACCCCATGATTCGGGAAGCGCAAGTGTTTATGGACGTTGACGGAGCTATCGGAGTACAGATCGAACAACGCAATCCGATTGGAAGGATCGCGGGTTCGCCACAATATTATCTTGATGCCGATGGAGAGGCGATGCCGTTGTCTTCTGTGTATGCAGCGAGAGTGCCTTTGGTGACAGGAGCAGGACAGCAGTTTTTAAAAGCGATTACACCGGTGTTGTTAGCTATTGAAAATGATCCTTTTTTGAAAAGCAGTGTGGTTGGGATCGATGTTTCTTCCAAAGGAACAATGGTACTGTTGCTTCGGGATTATGATGGACGGGTTTATTTTGGTGGCCCAGAAGCACTGGCAAAGAAGTTTCAGAATTTAAAAGCATTTTATAAAAAAGCAAAAGAAAAGAAGGTATTACACGGCTACAAAGACATTCATTTAGAATACGGAAATCAAGTGGTAGCCACTAAAAAAGAATAATCATGGAACAGGACAAGATTGCGGTAGGATTGGATATTGGGACGACAAAGATCGTTGCCATGATAGGGAAGCAGAACGAATACGGAAAAATGGAAATTCTCGGCATTGGAAAATCCAAAAGTCTAGGCGTGCATCGTGGTGTGGTAAACAATATCACGCAAACGATCCAGTCGATTCAACAGGCCGTTCAAGAAGCGGAAACATCTTCCGGCATGGAAATTTCTGAAGTGGTCGTAGGGATTGCAGGGCAGCACATTCGCAGCTTGCAGCACAGCGATTACATCACAAGAACCAACAGTGACGAGGTGATCGATGGCGGCGATATTGATCGATTGTGCAATCAAGTGCATAAGTTGGTGATGCTTCCTGGGGAAGAGATCATTCATGTACTTCCGCAGGATTTTAAAGTAGACGGTCAAGCCGAAATCAAAGAGCCTATCGGTATGTATGGCGGCCGTTTGGAAGCTAATTTTCATGTGGTGGTTGGGCAAGTTTCCTCCATCCGAAACATTGGACGTTGTGTGAAAAGTTCCGGGTTAGAATTATCAGGAATCACGTTAGAGCCACTCGCTTCCGCGCACGCGGTATTGAGTCAGGAAGAAAAAGAAGCCGGTGTTGCTTTGATCGATATTGGAGGCGGTACAACCGACCTTGCCATTTTTAAAGACGGAATTATTCGTCATACCGCTGTGATCCCTTTTGGCGGAAACGTCATTACGGAAGACATTAAGGAGGGGTGCAGCATTATTGAAAAGCAAGCCGAACTATTAAAGATCAAATTTGGTTCCGCTTGGCCTGGAGAGAATAAAGACAACGAAATTGTTTCTATTCCGGGACTACGAGGACGTGAACCAAAAGAAATCACACTGAAGAACTTATCGAAGATCATTCATGCCAGAGTGGTGGAGATCATCGAGCAGGTTTATTTGGAGATCAAGAACTACGGTCACGAAGAACAAAAGAAAAAATTGATCGCGGGTATTGTCCTCACGGGAGGAGGCTCGCAATTAAAGCATTTGAAGCAACTGGTAGAGTATATCACCGGTATGGATACGCGTGTAGGCTATCCCAACGAACATCTCGCCGGCGATAGTGATAGCGAAACAACGAGTCCGATGTATGCAACTGCCGTGGGCTTGGTGTTGAACAGTCTTCAGAGTCAAACAAAAACGGAAGCGAAATATACGATGGTCGCAGAAGAAGCATCTAGTAGCACTGAAAGCACTATCGAAGAAACAGAAGAAGAACCTAACGAAGCGCCGCCAAAAGAACGCAAACGATTTTTTGACAAATGGGCGGAAAAGTTCAAAGAGTTTTTGGACAACGCAGAATAATAAAGAAACAAACGAACCTCACAAATTAACTACAATATGAGCAGCAACACAGAATTTGACAACATTTCGTTCGACATGCCGAAGAACCAAAGCAACGTCATCAAGGTGATAGGCGTTGGCGGGGGTGGAAGCAATGCGATCAATCACATGTTTAATCAGGGGATTAAAGGGGTTGATTTTGTTATTTGCAATACCGATGCACAGGCATTAGAGAACAGCTCGGTCCCCATTAGAATACAATTGGGGGTTTCCCTTACCGAAGGATTAGGAGCCGGAGCCAACCCTTCCATCGGAGAACAGGCCGCTGTGGAAAGTATGGAAGAGATCAAAAACATGCTTACCACCAATACCAAGATGATCTTTATCACTGCCGGAATGGGAGGAGGTACCGGAACGGGAGCGGCACCCATCATTGCCCGTATGGCAAAAGAACTGGATATTTTAACGGTTGGGATCGTTACCATTCCATTTCAGTTTGAAGGAAAAACACGTTCGGAGCAAGCACAAATTGGTGTTGAAAAACTACGTCAAAATGTAGATTCTTTGATCGTCATCAACAACAATAAGCTGCGTGAGGTCTACGGAAATCTGGGATTCAAAGCCGGATTTTCAAAAGCGGATGAGGTCTTAGCTACAGCGGCTCGTGGTATCGCCGAAGTGATCACGCATCACTACACTCAGAACATTGACCTTCGCGATGCGAAAACCGTATTGGCAAACAGCGGAACCGCGATCATGGGAAGTTCCAGCGCCAGTGGTGCAAGTCGTGCAAAAGAGGCAATTGCCAAGGCGTTAGATTCACCACTACTCAATGATAATAAGATCAAAGGGGCTCAAAACGTATTGTTGCTCATCGTTTCGGGAACCGAAGAAATTACTATTGATGAGATCGGAGAGATCAGTGATCACATTCAGGATGAAGCCGGGCACAGTGCCAATATCATTATGGGGGTGGGAGAAGACGAGTCGTTGGAAGGAACCATTTCCATTACCGTAATTGCCACCGGATTCAATGCGGAACAACAAGATGATATCGTTAATACGGAATCGAAAAAGATCATTCACACACTGGAGGAAGAACAAAGGGCTGAACAGCAACTTAGCGTAAAACCGGGTGCGACGCCTGTGGAACTTCCGAAGCAACCTACCTCCGAAGCGAGTCCGAAGAAAGAACCGGTCATTCGGCATACTCTTTTTGAAGAACCCGAAGCGGTTGAAAAAAAGGAACCGACTCCCAAGAAAGAAGTACAAGATGAGCTGCCGTTTGAAGGATACATTCCCACGACAGATTTGATCAAGAATATTGAAGTGAGTTCAGAGGTGATCGACATTCATCATATTGCCGAATTTGAGCAATTGATGATCAATGAGATAGACGTGAATACCTTCACGATCGTTACGCCAAAAGCTAAAGAAGTAGCGAAATCGGAAGAAATGCCGGAAGCAGCACCGCAAGTCGCAGAAGAAGATCAGATGTTGATGTTTGATCTTCCCATTCATCCAAAAACGTCAGGCACGAACGAAGCATCACAGGTACAAGAAGATTCAGAAGAAGTACTCACAGACCGTGTTGAGGATATTGAAGTAAATGGGGCTGTTGAAATTGTACCCGTGAGTGAATACAGCAATGAAGGGATGAAACGATATAGCTTGGATGATTATGAAGAAAAAGAGCAGGAACTTCTTTCTGCCAAACCTAAGAAAGGGAACGATGATGAGGAAGAGATTGTTTTTGAAAAACGAACGGTGGCTCCTAAAGAAGCGCCTCCAGCCGATGATGATGCTCCTGTGGATCCCTTGAATACTCCCATCTCTAAATTGTTGGCAGAGCGTACGGAAGAGCGAAAGCGCAAGATGAAGGAATTCAACTATAAGTTCAGAAATAGTGCTTCCAAGATCGATGACATTGAAAAACAACCTGCGTACAAGCGTATGGGAATAGAATTGGAGGACAGTGATCAGGAAACACAGATCTCAAGAACATCAGTAAATACTGATGACGATGATGTGGATCTGCGTTCTAACAATTCGTTCTTACATGATAATGTAGATTAATGGCTAATTCATCTACTGGACAAGTCCGCTTTTGTATTTTTGAAAGCGGACTTTCCTTTTTATGAGTTTTGATCCCGCCTTCCAAACAGCCTCACAACGCTCCGCGTTCTACGCAAGGATTGCTTCGCATCCTCACAACGCTCCGCGTTCTAGGCAAGGATTGCTTCGCATCCTCACAACGCTTCGCGTTCTAGGCAAGGATTGCTTCGCATCTTCACAAGGCTTCGCGTTCTACGCAAGGATTGCTTCGCATCCTCACAACGCTCCGCGTTCTACGCAAGGATTGCTTCGCATCCTCGCACGCTTCGCGTTCTAGGCAAGGATTGCTTCGCATCCTCACACGCTTCGCGTTCTAGGCAAGGATTGCTTCGCATCCTCACAACGCTCCGCGTTCTACGCAAGGATTGCTCCGCATCCTCGCACGCTTCGCGTTCTAGGCAAGGATTGCTTCGCATCCTCGCACGCTTCGCGTTCTAGGCAAGGATTGCTTCGCATCCTCACAACGCTCCGCGTTGAAAACAAAAAACCCGCATCTCTAAGTTCAAGCAAGCTTGACTTTTCGATACAGGTTTTTTGTTTATTCGTGACCGCGGGAGGATTCGAACCCCCAACCCTCAGAGCCGAAATCTGATATTCTATCCAGTTGAACTACGCGGCCAATATATTGTTTACCCCATTAAGCGCTGCTTAACGATGGTGGAAATTGCTTTTCCATCGGCTTTGCCAGCTAATTCTTGATTGGCGAGTCCCATGACCTTTCCCATGTCTTGCATAGAGGAAGCCCCTGTTTTTGCGATAATGCCATCAACTACTTTTGCAATCTCTTCTTCTGAAGCTTGCGCTGGTAAGAATCTAGAGATCACTTCCGCCTGAGCGAGTTCAGGTTCTGCCAAGTCGGTACGACCTTGTTCTTCAAAAATCGCAGCACTGTCTTTACGTTGTTTTACCAGTTTTTGTAGTAGCTTGACTTCTTCTGTTTCTGACATTCCATCTTTACCACCCGTTTCTGTCTGTGCTAACAACAAAGCAGATTTTACCGCGCGGAGTGCTTCCAAAGAAGTGCTGTCTTTCGCTTTCATTGCCACTTTCATGGCATCCATTATTTCTTTCTGTAGACTCATAACGTAATAAGATGCGAAGATAACCATTATCTTTCGGGAATCAAATAGCCCCTCTTCTTTTTCAGGATTAAAAAATATACGTATTTTCAAAATTCAAATTTTAAACACAATCTTTATATGAACAGAATTCTAGGAGTGGGTTCTCGAATTGATCATCCCGAACATGGTAAAGGCGTTGTGACGAATGTGGATTCAAGAATGTATTGGGTAACCTTTATTGATAAAGGGCTGGAAACGATCGATCTTGATGCTGATTTTGAAGTGATCGAAGCTTCTGAGGACGATTTGGACACCGTGAGCTTTTATGAAGTAGAACGAAGCTTGCGAAGCATTCTTAAGAAATGGAGTGACGCCAGTGAGATCGTGCCTATCGCAGATAAGTACAAAAGCGGAACCTTAGTGCTTCAGCCTTCCGATGAAAATCTTTCTAACAAAGAAATTCCTATTGATACGTTCTTTCATAAGATTGTAATGTTGCGCGACCGACTACGTGTGATGGAGCAAAAGATCAATTCGAATTCTAAGTTAGACGACCAAGACAAAGTAGAGCTACAACAATATATCACGCGCTGTTATGGTAGTTTGACGAGTTTCAACATTCTATTTAAGAACAAGTCGCAACATTTTAAAGGGGAAGGCGGTAAAAGTAATTAATAGTTCTTCCGCATTGATACGAAATTAAATCCTTTCAGCGTTTTCAACATGCCTATAGAATTGAAAATCAGAATTAATCGCTATATTTCACTCCCCAAATTTAGTGTATGTTTACAATTCAACCCCATGATGATATCAGCTGGATGGCACCTTATGCCTATGCGATCGTTTTGCTGGGTTTTGGATTTATTCTGTTCCGAATCTTTGAAAATTGGTACGCCGCGCGCTTCGATAAACCTTTATTTCGTCATTATTGGGTCTACAAAAAATTGAGTCCGTCTCAAATTCAGATCCTCGAAAAAGAATTTATTTTTTACCAAGCATTAACCCCTCAGCTGCAGCGACAGTTCTGTCATCGGGTGGCTACCTTTCTCGTGGATAAAAAATACATTGGCCGAGAAGGTCTGGAAGTGACCGAACGCATGCGTGTATTGATCGCGGCAGTGGGTTGTATGTTGAGCTTCGGAAGAAGAAATTATGAGTACGCCCTTATTGAGAACATTCTCGTTTTTCCGAATGAGTTTTACAGTGCCAGAAACGATTCGCTTCATCAAGGAGAATTTAATCCCAGAGACCGAGCCTTGGTCTTGTCTTGGCATCATTTTGAAAAAGGGTTCCAGATTGATAATGATAATTTAAACCTCGGAATTCATGAATTCATGCACGCCATGCAATTGGAAGCGACCAATGCACGTGATCTGGATTCCACTCGCTTTGCCAAACAATTTCAGAATATTCTAAAGACGTTAGTGGAAGATGAAACCAGAGAAAAGTTGGATCAAACACGCTACTTTCGGTCGTATGCGTTTACCAATCAATTTGAGTTTATGGCGGTGTTGGCAGAGTATTTTATAGAATCTCCGAAAGACTTTAAAGGGAACTTTCCGAAGCTATACCAATACACTCAGAAATTACTCAATTTTACGTTTGCGGGATATTAAGACGTTCAGCGATATGTGCTGTGATGATATCGGCATGCACCCTACTGTTCTCAATAAACCATTTGTGGGTTTCCATACCGCCACAGATGACTCCGGCCAAGTATAGGCCATCAACATTTGATTCCATCGTATCAGGATCGTAGGTAGGAAAGTATTTGTCGTCTTCGGAAAGCTGGACGCCCAGCGTTTCCAAAAAGCTAAAATCGGGTCGGTAGCCCGTCAATGCCAACACAAAATCATTCTCCAACGTTTTGGTGCCTTCAGGCGTAGTGATCTGGACGGAACGCTCTTTGATTTCTGAAATTTCAGCATTGAAATACGCGGCAATACTACCTTCTTTGATTCTGTTTTCAATATTAGGTTTTACCCAATATTTTACACGTTCCCCTATCTGTGGTCCGCGTACTACCATGGTCACATCGCCTCCTTTGTGCCAAATTTCTAAGGCAGCATCTACCGCCGAATTACTAGCGCCTACCACGATGGTCTTTTGCATGACATAAGGATGCGCTTCTTTGAAGTAGTGGCTTACCTTTGGAAGGTCTTCTCCCGGAACCTCCAACAATTTTGGGATGTCATAGAAACCGGTGCCTACAATGATCTTCTTTGCATGGTAAGTTGTTTTGGAAGAGCGTATCTGAAATCCATCTGTAGCCTTTATCACCTCTTCAATCGCTTCGTATAAACGAATGTTTAGGTCATTGGAAGTCGCTACTCTTCGATAATATTCGAGTGCTTCGTCTCGGTTTGGCTTCGGATTATTACTAATAAAGGGGATGCCGCCAATTTCCAGTTTTTCCGAAGTAGAAAAAAACTGCATGTTCAAGGGGTAATTGTACAGTGAATTCGTGAGGGTACCACGTTCTACTACTACGTAGTCTAAACTTCTTTTTTTACAGGCTAATGCGCAAGCAATACCGATAGGTCCGGCTCCAATGATAAGTACGTCTGTTTTTATCATGTCACAAAGGTACAAAGCCCATTCAGAAAACCGAATGGGCTTAAGTAGAATAAATGAGTGAAAAAAGGCTAGAAGAAACTTATCTTTTGATCAATTTTATCGAGGCTTTTCCATGATTGTTGGAAAGGGTACAAAAATAAATTCCGGCTGTATGATCACTAAGGTCTAATGTTATCTCGTTTGTTCCACGTTGGATGTTCGTTATTTCCTTCTGAAAGACTTGTTGCCCCAATATGTTTACGACCTCAATGGTTGCGGTATTTGTGCTTTCAGTATTGAATACCACAGAAGTGCTATTTTCGAATGGATTGGGGTAGCTCCAGAGCGATTGGTTGTTTTCAAATGTTTCCTCACTAATACCAAAGGTTTCTCTTTGCAAGGAACGATCAATACACTTAAAGCCAGATATTCCATTTGGATTGTATATACTGAACCCTTCACTTTGAGCCAATGCCCAAATGTTTCCGAATTCATCAACTTCAATATCCTCGACCTGCTTATGCCCCAGCGGACTATCTTCTGCTAAGAATGTGGTAAATGTCATGTTTCCGGAGTCACCATCGAAATACGAAAAACCACCGTAGTAAGGAAAAATTTGTGTATTGTGAGCACTGATGTAGATGTTGTTGTCAGCATCTGTGGCAATTCCCGTGACGTAATTAGCTGCTATGTTGCTGTTGTCAATATTCCAATTGGTCCAGGTGGTACCATCAAACTTCCAAAGACCGTTTTCTGCAGCAATCCACATATTGTCGAGTCCGTCAAAAAGAATATCCCGAATGCCTCCAATGCCTTGCGGGGAAAGGTCGATAGTAGTCCAACTTCCATTTTCATAAACGTCGATTCCCTGAAACCTTCCCACATACATCCCGCCGCCGGGACGAGCTGCCAGGCAATCCGGCGGACTTGTGAGTCCGTTAGACATGTTCCACACGGTCCAAGTATCGGAATTTTTATCATACATAGGGGTATTGGCGGAAAACTGTCTTAGAAATACCAATCCGTCATCCGTCGCTTCCACCTCTTCCACAAATTGGAGCTCCGGCACCGAATTGGTATTATCCCAAATGACCCAAGAATTATAATCGTTATAGTTGCCGCCCGGAATTTGAATGGCATATCCTGAAGTTCCGTCGTAGGTAAACCAAATATCACCGTCGCCGTCTTCTGTGATAGAGGTTCCTATGGTCGTTTGATGAATAGGTTGCGGGTTTGGAAAGAGCCCTTCATTGTCGGGTCCGTATACCTCCCAAGCCGGACAATCGAATACTTGAATACCTCCGTTTCCATTGGCAAACCATCGACGTCCTTGACTATCAATAAAGATATCTTCATTGAAATCGCTTGGGAGGCCTGTATTGTATTGGGTAAATCGCGTCCATTCGGCACCATCATATCGTATCACGGCTTCCGAGCAAGAAGCCCAGTAATTACCTTCGTTATCGATAAAGCTATCGAACATATGATAGTTCACAAATTCAGCAAACCATTCGGTTCCGTCAAAATAAATCAATCTAAAATTACTGGCATCAGTAATCAATACTTGATCTCCGCGAACATCCAATGAGTTGGCATTTAAGCTGCTTACCGGTAAATCGGCAGCTGTAATATGGGTCCAATCGGTTCCGTCTAAAATATCGATTGCACCAGAGGATAAGATCCAAATACGATCTTGATCGTCTACGGAAACCTCTAAAATCTCATCAGAAGAAATAGCGCTGTTGGTCGTGTTGAATTGCGTCCATACAATGCCATCGTATTGCAATAAACCGCCATCTGTGGCGATCCATTTATTGTCTTGACTATCAATGGCAATGTCGTTTAATTCAACCGGACTCGTTAAGCCCATTTCTACAAAGGTTGAAAACAACCAAAGTGTGCCGTCAAAATGCCCCACTCCCGATAATGCCGGGGTGTCGTTATTGGCAACCATCCATACTTTGTCTGCATTGTCTAGCGCCACCCCTTTGGTGTTATCTGCTAGCAATGCTGAATTTGATGTGTCGTAATGCGTCCATTCAAAACCATCTTCAGAAGTGGTCACTCCCGAAGCGGTAGCGACCCAAATAATACCTGTACTATCAAAATCTACGTCATAGATAAGACCGTTTGTAATATAATCTTCGTCATAGGTGCTCCAGTTGGTATACACGGTGTCTTGCATGCTAATTCGCACCAAACTCCCTTCTTCGGTGGTAGAGGTGTATCCTCCAGTCCAAATATTGTCGAAAGGATCGCCTTGTATCATAAAATGCAAGAGCCCACCAATGCCGGTGTTATCTTTTTTAATGTAGGTCCAATTAGGATCGTCTTGAGCGTATAGCAATAATGTGGAAAAAAGCGAAAAGAGAAGGAAACGTAGTTTTGTTTTCATAAGATCGTTTTATATAGAACAGCTATCGTTGAAGATACCCTACTTAAGATACGGAAATTAATAGTGTAAAATTTTAAAGGCGCTGTTAAACTTTGTAAGAATAAACCGCCCGTTTTAAAACTTAAAACGGGCGGATATTGTAGTCATCTGCAACCATCAATGCCTGACTACGATCTTCTCTGTTAATGAAGAAGTATTGCCTTGTAATTGTATGAAGTAAACACCCGAAGCTAACCCCGAGGCATCCCATGTTAGCACTTTTGTGTCTTGGCGGAAGATCACACTGCCGTGAACATCATACACAATCCATTCGTTGTATTTGGAAGCGATAGATGATTTTATTTGGAATTGGCTTCCTAGTGTGGGAGTGATCCACGGAATCGCTAAAGTAACATCATTCACCTGTAAGGTGCTGCTATCAAACAGTACGACCGCATTCGGCTGAAGCAGATCCAACGTTCCTGCCGGAACAATATCCGCAACGGTTGCGCCAGTTGGATCAAACACTCGGATGCTTCCGTCACCTCCGGCTTGTCCGTTGCCCGTGATGTAATTTCCGTTTGGGAGCAGGTCGATCCCTTCAGGCTGACTAATATCTGATGTAAACGCCCCAAGGAAAGCACCGCTAGTATCAAATCTGTCGATGCTTCCGCCACTCCAATCTAAAACCAACAGATTGCCATCATCTTCAAACCAAATATTGGTAGGTCCCGTAAGTTCAGATTCAATAAATGGTCCTAGATCGTTTCCGCTAGCATCAAACCGTCGAACAATTCCGGTATTATAAGAAGATACATAGAGGTTGCCCGCATCATCCCAATCGAGTCCGATACTGTTTGGGACACCCACGGTAGTAAATTCATCCACAAAGGTTCCGTCTTGTTGAAAACGCAGCACACGCCCATTGCCTTGCCATTGCAATACGTAAATAAGGCCGTCATCACCAATTTTCATACGTGTAGGACCTCCGGGAACTTCCGCAAAAATGTTCTGGTATTCTCCAGAACGGCCCACGTGCCTATTGATCTGTCCTGTGTTTAGATTTGAGATCAATACCTCGTTGCGATCAGGTAAGAATAGAATGTCTTGGGGCCAGCCCAATTCTTCGGTGGTAAATACTTCGCCATTGCTGCCGTCTGCGTCAAACTTTAGAATTTGCCAAGGCGGATTGTTAAAGTTGCCGGCATCGCTTACATAGATTTCTAAGCCCTGTGCATTGGCTATTATAAAGATACCTGTGAATAGCCATAAAAAGAGTACTAGTGTTGTTTTCATTGGAATTTTGTTTAGAAATTGTAAACTCTAAAGTCTTAATTGCCAATGAGAAAGGTGTTTATAATTATAAATCAAGACGATTTTCTGACGTATTCTTACGGTTTACCTTTTCGGCTTTGGTATACAGAAGGAGTGCAGTGATGTTTGCTTCGGAATACTTTATAGAAGGTCGCCTTGTTATTGAAACCTGAATTAAAATAGACTTGCTTCACCGGTAATTCGATATCGCTTTCAAGCAAGTCTTCTGCGTGGGAAAGTCGATAATTATTAATAAACTGATTGAAGTTCATGCCGGAGCGTTCATTGATCAAATGGGAAAGTGTATGCGCCGAGAGCCCAATTTGATCGGCCAAGGTAACCAAGCGCAATTGGTTGTCTAAATAGGGTTGTTCGGCTTCCATATGATCTAGCAAAAGCGCGTAGAATTCACTTTCAGTTTCCGAAGTAAGCCCCGATCCATTTTCCGAAGAACTAGGCAAGAAGAGCTGCTTCCAGAGCATTCCATTAAAAATTGAAGGTTCTTTTATCACAAAATAACCCAAGCCGTAGATCCCGAGCGTCATCATAAAGGAGATGGCATAGTCCCAAGCCACGTTAAAGAATGAAAATCGAACGAGCACAAAATAGCTGAGATACGCAATAACAAACAGTGAAAACCATCGAACCAACCACAATGCCCATCGATCGCGTAGGTGTGTGTATTGCTGCATTCCTTCTTGGCGATGAAAAGCAATGAAGTTTTGTATCGTAAAGATGTAAATTCCCATAGAAATAGCACCCATCCACGGCGAATGCATCGCGCGAAAAAAGTAGTGAAGCGTTTCCTTGGTCACGGAAGGATCAAAAAAACGACCTCCCGTTCGTAGGAAATATATGGTGGTTAAAATGGCTAAAATACCAGCTGGAAGGTAATGCATCCACCGAATGCGATAGGTGGCGTGATAAAATTGAACGACATATTGGTAGAGTAGGGGTCCAAATAGAAGATACCACGTACTGTCATAACCATACAACCAAGGATATTTTGCCTTATAACCGGTCCAATACGCAACATATTGCATAAGAATAATGGCAAAACCTAAAAGGATCAGAATAATCGGCGCGTTCATTTTCCGTCCGGTCTTTTCCCGCAGAAGTTTGATACTTAGCAGGAATCCGATACACGATACCAGAAGAAAACCAATCGTCCATGTATCGAAACCGGGTTGCATGACAAAATTTTAGGAGGTTACCAATTGTTTTAGCGAAGCGATCGTTTGTGTAGGGTCTTCTGATTTAAAAACGAAACTCCCCGCAACGAGTACATCGGCACCGGCATCAACCAATGCTTCGGCATTCTTACTGGTCACTCCGCCGTCAATTTCGATCAACGTATTGGCATTCTTAGCATCAATCAATGCTTTCAACTCACGTACCTTATCGTAAGTGTTCTCAATAAAACTTTGACCCCCAAAGCCGGGATTCACGCTCATCAAACACACTAGGTCAATATCAGCGATAATATCACTCAATTGAGAAACCGGGGTATGTGGGTTTAATGCAACGCCAGCTTTCATGCCCTCTGCTTTGATCGCTTGAAGGGTGCGATGCAAGTGTGTACAGGCTTCATAATGTACCGTCAAGTTGTGGGTTCCTAAAAGTGCGAATGCTTTGATATAGCGATCCGGATCTACGATCATCAAATGGACGTCAAGCGTTTTTGTGGCATGTCTGGAAATAGCTTCGATCACCGGCATTCCGAAGGAAATGTTCGGTACAAAAACCCCATCCATGACATCTAAGTGAAACCAGTCTGCCTCGCTATTATTCACTAGTTCACAGTCTCGTTGAAGGTTAGCGAAATCCGCTGCTAGTAGTGAAGGGGCAATGCGTGTTGTTGTCATGGTATTATAAAAGGATGTATCAATCGATGAACTTTGTCTGAGAACGGATTCGATTCTTTGTGGGTATCTAAATACGTTCTGATAGCTTCTAATTCTTGGTTGGTTTTCACCACGTTAAATTTTGAACTATAGGTCGCAAAGATAGGAATTGTTATGTTATGGCGAATAAGAACTTCGATGCGATGATGTCTATCATCCTCGCAGATAGTTTTAAAAAGGCTTTCAATCGTGTCCTTTTTTCCTTCTAATACTTGAAAAAAGTTACCGAATCCATACAGTAAGATTCCATGAATATTGTTGGCAGGATTGTTTCGCTGTGTTTCGTCAAAGATATTCTGAATATCTTCTTCCGAAGTACTGTCGTAGGTTTTGCTTACGTAGCAAATGGTGTAAGACATGTCTTTCATTGTTAGGTGTCTACGGAAAGTACTAAAATAACAAAAATAATAGCATCGTTATTCCTATAAAAACGGCTGTTATTCAAAGAAAAAAACCTCCGGTAATCAGCCGGAGGTCATTCATCAATCAAAAAACGAACAGTTATCTTAATCCAAATCGAATTTGGGAGTAACTGTTAGTTGTCGTTAGGGCTTAACCCAAATACGTTTTCAAGATCTTACTTCTTGAAGTATGTTTTAATCTGCGAATCGCTTTCTCTTTGATCTGGCGAACACGTTCGCGGGTAAGATCGAAGGTTTCCCCAATTTCTTCTAAGGTCATAGGGTGTTGGTCTCCGAGCCCAAAATACAATCGAATCACATCCGCTTCTCTAGGCGTCAAGGTTTCCAATGCACGCTCGATCTCTGTTTTAAGCGATTCATGCAGAAGTGTGCGATCCGGATTTGGGGATTCACCACTTCGCAATACGTCGTAGAGATTAGAATCTTCCCCTTCTACTAAAGGAGCATCCATAGATACGTGACGGCCCGAATTCTTCATCGACTCTTTCACGTCATTAATGGTCATATCCAACTCTTTCGCAATCTCTTCTGCGGAAGGCGGACGTTCATGCGCTTGCTCAAGGTGTGCAAACGTTTTGTTGATCTTGTTAATACTTCCAATCTTGTTCAGCGGAAGACGAACAATACGAGATTGCTCTGCCAACGCTTGAAGAATGGATTGTCGAATCCACCATACAGCGTACGAAATGAATTTAAACCCACGGGTTTCATCAAAGCGTTGTGCTGCTTTAATCAGCCCTAGGTTTCCTTCATTGATCAAATCAGGAAGTGTAAGCCCTTGATTCTGGTATTGCTTAGCTACCGAAACGACAAAACGAAGGTTTGCTTTGGTTAATTTTTCCAAGGCGCGTTGGTCACCTGCTTTAATGCGCTGTGCCAATTCTACTTCTTCGTCTGCGGTAATTAAGTCAACTTTTCCAATTTCCTGAAGGTACTTGTCTAAGGAGGCAGTTTCCCGGTTGGTTACCTGCTTGGTGATTTTAAGTTGTCTCATGTACGATAATCCTTTCTAAAGTAAGTTAAATATTCCTGTGCATAGAGTTATACGTAAATAGTTCTCTAAATGTTACACAAGTCGGATTATTTTTTTCGAAACCCGCTACTCGAAAGCATTGTTTAAAAGGAAATTATACCGGTTTATTGTTCTAAAGAATCTTTAATAGTAATGGTTCCCGGTGTATTGGCCTTGGTAATACTGTCCAACTCTCGTTTATTGGTAGTACTGTAGAAACTATCGGTTGCGCTATTGTAATAATGATAGATCGTTTTCTTTTTAAAGCCTTCCATGTCATTCTTTGCTCTTTTTGTAGGCACCTCTTTTTTTATATTTTCTTGTTTTTTGAAGTTGCCTTCATTGGTGTTAGAAATAGCTGTTTTGTTATGAGGCTTTTCGGATTTGTTTTCTTCGGAATCTTCCGAGCGTCTGCTGTCTTTTGAAGTTGTTATCGCGGAATTATTTCCGGTTGCGATACCTTCCGAATTCTCAAAAATTTTAGCGATTGCAAGTGCTCGAGGCGTTAGGTATGGTGCCGATGTAATGTTGTTTTGAAGCGCTTCCGTTTCTTCCGAAGCGATCGTTTTCGCAACAGGAGTTTTATCAGACCGCAAGCTATTGTCATTACTATTCCACCACAGCAATCCTGAGGTGATGATAATAATACCAACGCCCATTGACCATAGCCAAATAATGCGCTTTCGTCTTTTCATAGTGGCATCGATGCGATTCCATAGGGTTGGATCTGCAGTGACCTGCACATCGCGTAAGCGATCTTCAAATAGGGATCCGATGTCTTTAAAATCTTTCATAAGCTTCAGGTTACGACGCTTGTTGGCGTAGATGATTCATTTGTTTCTTAAGTAGTTTTTTGGCACGATGGTAATTCGATTTAGATGTGCCTTCCGAAATTCCTAGTTCTTTGGCGATCTCCTTGTGTGTAAAACCGTCCAATTGGTATAGGTTAAAGACCAGTCGGTATTGGTCGGGTAATGCTTGAATGCACGATAAAATCCTTGCTAACGGAAGTGTTTCTATGGTTTCACTTTCTACCACGGTTTCGGTAGCGATCTCCGGATTATACGTAACATTATCTTTTAATCCTTTTTTGAATTTGTCGATGGCCTTAAAGATCGTCATGCGTTTCATCCATCCTTCAAAAGAGCCTTTTCCGCGGTAGGTATGTATCTTTTGAAATATTTCAATGAACGTATCGTGAACGTTATCCTCAGCCTGCTCTTTGTTTCGGCAATACTTTAAAGATAAAAAGTACAAATCATCTTTATATCTTAAAAAAAGCTCTTTCTGAGCACGCGGCTCTTTTTTCTTACATTTATCAATGAGTTCGTTCAATTCCACAGAATGAGTTTCTCGTTTCCTTTTCAATAGTCTTTTCATCACACAAAAGGTTGCTTGTGCTTGTCAAATTTCTTTAACATGCATAGGTTAGTTTTTTATTTATAGAACATTTGATATTCTAAAACTCCTACTCATGGCTTCTAAGCAACTCGCTTCCAGAGAAAAACAATATATTTTTACAGATAACCAATTTCGTATGGAAGGGAGAAGCAACCTTTTTAGTAAGTGTCAGACTGTTGGTAAACAAAAAAATGATTCTTATGAAAAACTTTCCTATTCCAAAAGGCCTAATTCTTTTAGCCATCGTACTATTGGTCGCTTGTTCTGAAGATGACCCCAAACCACCCGTAATCGAAGATCCTGCCCCTAATGCTGTTGCCGGTTTTAAAGCAACGATTCCGGAAGACGGAATCACATTTTGGCCCACTACAGCACGATTGACAAACGATACTACTTCCGATCTAGACATCAGCACACAATCGGTAGTGACCGACGATGAAATGTTTCTTACACTTACAACCTCGGGCGAAGTGCAACTTCGTTGGCACCCTTCCTATCGTATCAATTGGGAAGCGCAAACTGATGCGGAAGTAGTCAGTGATGATTTAGAACTTTCCAGAAGTTGGCTGTTGGAAGAAACCGAAACAGGATTTTTATACGAGGATGCCACGTATCAATTGGAGGCCACCGTTCTATCGGATACGTCACTCGATGTATTGCTTCGGAAGAAAGAGGGCGGAGCAGAACTTTCATGGCTTCTTGAACCTAAATCGGCTTCTAGTTATTCCAATCCACCTAGCAGCATTGGCACTGCTGAACAAATCTTATACTTGGATGCTCATAATCCTGAAGTAGCTATTGCGTATGCGCGATCTAATAACAATGTATATATCTATCGACAAGCAGGGCCTATGGAAGAAGCCATTTCTCGTTTTAATCTTTCTACTTCTACATTTACCGACATCGTGATGCCTGATCAAAACAGTGCTTCCAAAGCGATTGAGTTTATGGATGGCTTTGTGTTCGGAATTGGAGCAGAAAATGTCTATCAATTCGACTATGACCTCAGTGGTCCCTTAGAAACATACGATGCCCTTCCGCTAAGCTTTGGGTACGGTTCAACAAGCGTCAATGGAAAAATATATTCCATCGGAGGTTTCGGTTCGTTGGGGGAATCTCCTATTGCCGATTTTAGTCTTGAAGACCCGATCTTTACCCCGATTATTGAAATGCCGAAACAGAAACAGTACCCAGACGGTGTTGTGTATCAAGATCAAATGTATGTTTTTGGCGGATTGGCTTACGTGAATGGTGAATGGGAGATTACAAATACCATCGATGTATATTCACTACCCGGCTTTGAGTTGACCGATATACCGATGGATATAATAGGGTTTAGATATGCTGCAGCAGCTCTTGACGGTCATTTGATCTATGTAGCTGGAAGAGAGATTGTCGAGATTATCGATAATGGAAGCGGTAACACCACTATTTCTACGGAAGATCATGTTGGAGTGTTCAATGCGCTTACAGGTGCCTATACAAGCTACGATGTAGCCGATTTGTTTCCTGCTGACGAACGGATTTTTGGTATGACATTGGGTGACGGCAACTTGTACATTGCTACGGGAGGGCCTAGTGAATCCAGCAGTCTTTTTGGTATTAGAATTTATAAAATCGAATTGTAACATGCTTCACTATAATCCAAAAAAAAGCACCTCCATGGAGGTGCTTTTTTATACCTAAAGAAACAAATTAGTCTCTTTTATTGTCACGACTGCGGTTGCGATTTCCGTCTCTGTTTCCATCGCGATTGCGATTGCGGTTTCCACCACCGCCTCCGCTGCGTTCTTTGTATCCTTCCGGTTTTGGGATCAAAACCTTTCTAGAAACACGATCTTTCTTCGTACGCGGATCGATTCCGAGGTATTTCACGTCCAAGACATCTCCTAAGTTTACCACATCGGTGACATTGTCCGTACGTTTCCAGTCCAATTCAGAAATGTGCAATAAAGTTTCATTTCCGGGCGCTTCCATGTATTCAACAACAGCTCCAAAGTCTAACAACTTAATTACTTTTACTTCGTAAACACTGTCTTTTTCAGGTTTGAACGTTAAGGCTTCTACCGCTTTAATTACGGCGTCAATTCCCTCTTGGTTCGTTCCTAGAATTTCAACAATACCTTTTCCATCCTCTTCATTGATAACGATGGTAGTCTCGGTACGTTTCTGAAGCTCTTGAATGTTCTTCCCACCAGGTCCAATCAACGCTCCAATATAATCTTCCGGAATCGTCGTAGTTACGATTTTCGGTGCGTGTGCTTTCACGGTTGTATTTGGAGTAGCAATCGTATCCGTCAGTTTTTTCAAGATATGTAGGCGGCCGTCACGAGCTTGTTTCAAGGCTTTGATCAAGATCTCGTAAGGAAGACCTTTGATCTTAATATCCATTTGACATGCTGTAATACCTTCTTCAGTTCCAGTTACTTTGAAGTCCATATCACCTAAGTGATCTTCGTCACCAAGGATATCACTCAATACCGCGTAGTTTTCACCATCAGTGATCAATCCCATAGCGATACCACTTACTGGACGTTTCAACTGAATACCAGCATCCATCAACGCCATGGTTCCGCTACAAACGGTGGCCATAGAAGAAGATCCGTTACTTTCTAGTACTTCACTTACCACACGTACCGTATACGGGCAATCGTCAGGGATCATTCCTTTTAACGCACGTTGTGCTAGGTTCCCGTGACCGATCTCACGACGAGAGGTTCCGCGAATAGGACGCGCTTCCCCGGTTGAGAAAGGAGGAAAGTTGTAGTGTAGGTAAAAAGTCTCTTCCCCTTGTTGGGTAGGAAGATCGATGATGTTCGCTTCTCTAGAAGTTCCTAGGGTCGCAGTCGCTAAGGCTTGTGTTTCCCCACGAGTAAAGATCGACGAACCGTGTGTAGAAGGTAAATAATCTACTTCACACCAAATAGGGCGGATGTCAGTACTTTTTCGTCCATCTAATCGGATGCCCTCTTTTAACACCACATCACGAACTGCCTCTTTATGTGCGGTTTTGAAGTATTTCGAGATCAAGTCTCCGTTCTCTTCGATTTCTTCTTCGGAAAAAGTGCCGACCAATTCTTCTTTTATTGCTGAAAAAGCTTCACTTCGCTCCCCTTTGCCTAAACCTTGCTTGGCAACATCATAAGCCTTCTGATAAACGGCTTCTTTAATTTTAGCTGCAAGTGCTTCATCTTCACGTTCTCCTTCGTAGGTTCTGGTCTCTTTCTTTCCGCCGGTTTGTTCTACCAAGCGAACTTGGGCGCGGCATTGTTCTTTAATAGCTTCATGAGCAAATTTGATGGCTTCTGCCATATCTTCTTCGCTACATTCGTCCATTTCTCCTTCTACCATGGCAACGCTATCTTCGGAAGCACCTACCATCATATCCATGTCTGCTTCGGCTAATTGCTCATAGCTAGGGTTGATGATAAATTCTCCGTCGACACGGGCTACGCGAACTTCAGAAATAGGGTATTCAAATGGAATGTCACTCAGTTGGATCGCAGTAGAGGCGGCCAATCCGGCTAAGGCATCTGGCATCACGTTTTCGTCATGCGACATCAATTGGATCATCACTTGCACTTCGTTGTGATAATCTTTCGGAAATAACGGACGTAGACAACGATCTACAAGACGCATTACTAAGATCTCTTCGGTACTGGGGCGCGCTTCTCTTTTGAAGAATCCTCCGGGATAGCGACCGGCTGCCGCAAATTTCTCACGGTAATCTACAGTAAGGGGCAAAAAGTCAACGGGACTTGCTTCACGGTTGCTCACAACGGTACATAGCAGCATGGCATCTCCCATACGTACGACCACAGAACCGTGGGCTTGTTTGGCCAATTTTCCGGTTTCGATAGAAATTTCTCTTCCATCTCCCAGATCAATGACCTCTGAAAATGTTTTAGGTATCATGTTTGTTTTTCAATTTTGTTTGCAGTTGCAAACGTGTTATTTGGTCGTTGTCCGTGTTTCGGACAAAAGTTGTGTTGTTGTGGAGACCAATGAAAAACTAACAGGCAGCTTTTTTGTTCCTTCGTTGTAGGAAACAATATAAAAAAGGGGCACAAAGCCCCTTTTATTTTTTACTTACGCAATCCTAATTCTTTTACGATGGCGCGGTAACGCATAATGTCCTTCTTCATTAAATAATCAAGAAGCGAACGACGCTTTCCTACCAAACGTACCAAAGAACGCTCTGTGTTGAAGTCCTTTTGGTTGTTCTTTAGGTGTTTTGTAAGGTGCTCAATACGGTAAGTGAACAACGCGATCTGTCCTTCAGTAGAACCGGTATCGGTTTTCGATTTCCCGTGTTTTGCAAAAATTTCTTCTTTCTTTTCTGGTGCTAAATACATGCCAATATTATTAAAATGATTTTTATGTACCGACTCACTTCGTGTGATTCGAGCGGCAAAAGTACAAAAATAGTTTAATACCTGTTTTACGAATTGCTATTTTATTTGTCCTCAGGCACTAGATTAAACGTTTTGTCGTTTTAATAGTCATAACAACAAACCCAAAAACGTAATTGTATGAGACTATTTCAGAAAACCATCACTTTATTATTGTTAACCGTTACGGTGTTGTTCACGGCTTGTAATCGTGAAGATGACACTACAACCGATGATGAAACGCAAGTAGATTTTTCCGCAGAGAACAGTACGACAACTGCCCGAACCGATGTGGTCGTGGAAGGAACCTTCAATATTATTGAGAACGCCTACGCGGAAGAAGCCGAAGGACGCTCTGTTGAAAATTCGTTATTTACAAATTGTACGACCATTGTACTAGAAACTGATGGAAATGGTGGGACCATTACCGTCGACTTTGGAGAGGGCTGTACCTTGCAAAATGGCGCCTTGGTGGCGGGCATTATATTTATTGAATTTACGGCTATAATTGAAGGCGAACGTAATTTGAC
This sequence comes from Flavobacteriaceae bacterium UBA4166, assembly GCA_002379985.1. Taxonomy (GTDB): domain Bacteria; phylum Bacteroidota; class Bacteroidia; order Flavobacteriales; family Flavobacteriaceae; genus DFVG01. The sequence goes on along the minus strand of DFVG01000016.1, from coordinate 87,714 downwards.
CTATACCTTTGAAGACTACACCTATAACGGAAATGGTGTGACCGGTGGTGGGACCATCGTTCGCGAAATCGCCAATGCCGATGGAAATCCACAATCCACTTTAAACGAGTCCATTGTGGTAAGTTTCCCCGATACCGAAGTAACTGCAACCCGCAACGGCTTACGTATTGCTGAATGGGTAGAAGGTGTGGCCAGCGGAACTTGGGAAGATAATGTGTATCATATTGAAGGAAATTGGACGACCACCTTATCGAACGGTTTTGAACGTACGGGAGAGGTGACGGAAACCTTAGTACGCGAATTGGATTGTGCGTTTTTAGTGAGCGGAGAATTGAGTGTTTCTCAACAGTCGCTTACCGGAGCCTTAAATTTTGGAAGTGGTGAGTGTGATAATATCGCTGTCTTTATTTTTAATGGGGTGGAATATCCTATTATCCTGCAATAATCATCCCACCCTATCAAGGAATCTAACAAAAAAGCCGCTTTAAAAGCGGCTTTTTTTATGCTGATTTTTCACGAAGCGGACGGTTCAATACCAAATCCAAATAGAGATTGATCTTTCGTTTGAGATCTTTTCGATGTGTAATAAAATCTAAGAAGCCATGATCTAACACAAACTCAGCCGTTTGAAAACCTTCCGGAAGTTCTTTCCCAGTGGTGTCTCGAACCACACGTGGACCGGCAAAGCCAATTAAGGCGCCCGGTTCACTAATATTAATGTCACCAAGCATCGCAAAAGAAGCCGTGGTACCACCTGTTGTCGGATCGGTACAGAGTGAAATGTAAGGGATCTTTGCCTCGGCCAATTGCGCTAACTTAGAACTGGTTTTTGCTAGCTGCATGAGCGATAAGGCTGCTTCCATCATACGAGCCCCGCCACTTTTTGAGATCATTAAAAACGGAATGTTATTCTTTAACGAGTAATCTGCTGCGCGCGCAATCTTTTCTCCAACCACACTTCCCATAGAACCTCCAATAAAGCTAAAGTCCATACAGGCAACTACCAAATCTTCTCCCATAGATTTTCCAACGGCGGTGCGCACCGCATCTTTCAATCCGGTTTTATCTTGCGCTGTTTTTAATCGGTCTGTATACTTTTTCTTATCCTCAAATTTTAGTGGATCTTTTGAAGTTAGGTTCTTGTCCAACTCTTTGTATTTGTCATCGTCAAAAAGAATTTGAAAGTACTCTTTACTCCCAACCCGTACGTGATAACCGTCTTCCGGACTCACATAGTAGTTGTTTTCCAACTCTTCGGCATCGACGATCTTTCCGGTGGGAGATTTATACCAAAGTCCTTTTGGGACGTCTTTCTTTTCTTCGGTAGGGGTCTGAATTCCTTTTTTTGTTCTTTTAAACCAAGCCATAAATGGGGGATTTACATTAAAGGGTGTTGATATTGTTAAGGTCTTCGAACGCTTTTTTAAGGCGTGCTTTGAAGGTCATTTCTCCTTCTCGAAGCCACTTTCTAGGATCGTAATACTTTTTGTTAGGAACATCAGCTCCATCCGGGTTTCCAATTTGAGTTCGTAGGAAATCGATGTTGCCGGTCATATAATCTCGAATTCCCTCATTGAAGGCAAATTGTAAGTCGGTATCAATATTCATCTTGATCACGCCATAACCAATCGCTTCCCGAATTTCTTCTACCGTAGAACCACTTCCGCCATGAAAAACAAAATCAATAGGATTATGGTCTGTGTTGTATTTATTCTGAATGAACTCTTGAGAATTCTTCAAGATCTTCGGTGTTAACTTTACATTTCCGGGTTTATAGACACCATGCACATTTCCGAAGGCAGCCGCAACCGTAAACTGATCGCTTACTTTGCTTAATTCTTCGTACGCATAGGCTACCTCTTCCGGCTGTGTATATAACTTTGAGCTATCTACATCTGTATTGTCTACACCGTCTTCTTCTCCTCCCGTAATTCCTAATTCGATCTCCAGCGTCATGCCCATCTTGCTCATACGCTCCAAATAGCGTTTGCAGATCTCGATGTTCTCTTCGATAGGTTCTTCGGAAAGATCCAACATATGAGAACTATACAATGGGGTTCCTGTCTTTTTGAAAAACTCTTCCCCTGCATCCAACATTCCGTCTACCCAAGGAAGTAATTTTTTCGCACAATGGTCGGTGTGCATGATCACCGTAGCTCCATATAAAGAGGCCATTTGGTGAACGTGTTGTGCACCCGCTACCGCGCCTGCGATCGCCGCACGTTGATTATCGTTATTCAATCCTTTTCCGGCATTGAATTGAGCACCACCATTTGAAAATTGAATAATGACAGGTGCATTGAGCTCTGCTGCCGTTTCCATTACCGCATTCATGGTATTAGAACCTACCACATTCACTGCAGGCATGGCAAATCCCTTTTCTTTTGCGTATTGATGGATGTGTTGTACGTCTTTTCCGGTAGCAACTCCGGGGGTAATTGAGTGACTCATAGGTCGATTGGTTTAGTCAACAAAAATAAGAAAAATAAAGTGTTTAGAAGGGGTAGTTCACCCCGATATTATAGACGGCGTTTTTAAAGTTATAATCTTTGAACCACCGATTTCCTTCGGTTCTAGCAGGGTCGTAGGTTTTAAATCCAATGTCAAATCGCAAGACAAAGAAGCCAAAATCATACCGTAATCCCAATCCCGATGCGATCGCCAATTCTTTTAGATCTGCCAAGCCGTCAAAAGTAAAGGCCTCATCTTCCACGTCATCCCAGATGTTCCAAATATTTCCTACATCTATAAAAAATGCTCCTTTAAAAGCACCAAGAAGGGTATAGCGATATTCGGCATTAAAGGCGAGCTTCATATTTGCTTCGTTGAAATCGAGTACGCTCCCGCTACTTCCGGGTCCTAATTCGTACGCACGCCATCCACGGTTGTCATTCGCTCCACCGGCAAAATAACTTCGCGTAAACGGTATGTTGTCACTGTTTCCGTAAGGCGCTGCCAATCCACCAAAGGTTCTTATAGCAACGATGGTATTGTTAGAAAGCTCCCAGTGTTTGATGTATTCAATTTCCGCTTTTGCGTATTGAGAAAAGGCAACACCTAAGATCTTCTGCTTTCCATTGGCATTGGTTTCCAGGCCTGCTGCGTTTCCGATCAATGACAGTAAATTTCCTGCGGTTTCAAGCTTCCATCGCAGGCGGCTAAAATTTCGGTCGTTAAGATTGAGTCGGGTATCCCGAAGCCATTGAAAGTTGGTAGCAAAGATCAGGTTGTTTTCAGACAGTCGGTCTTTTCGCTGTTTGATACTTCGTACCGTGCCTAGGTCAGAGACGAACGAGTTGGGAATGCTGTCATTCACCACATCATTGATAAAGTTATTGGCGCCTGAAGGAATCGTTAATATCACATCACCTTGTTCATTTACGGTATAATCTTCAATGTCTAAAGTGCCGGGGGTCGCTGTTTCGATATTGTTAGCGATCTCATTAAGGCGATCATAAGAACTTTGATATACATTAAAGTAGTTCTGTGGGTTCAAATTACGAACGTACTGAATATCGATCAACCCTAAGGTGTAGGTTTTGATCGTAGAGGGCTCCCAATTGTAATTAAAGATAGTGTTGATGTTTTGTCGGTCGAGTCCGATATTATTCTGCGCATTAAATCCCACGCTGATGTTGGTGAAAGGCGACATGTACTTCGGGATGATCTTTTCTGTATTCAGCGGAAAAAGAATTCGTGGGAAGGAAAGTTTTACGTTTCCACCCAAGTCCCAGACATTAAAAAACCTACTGTCTCCGTCGGAAGCGTCCTTCGAAGATCCCACACTTCCGGACGCCGATAACTCTAAGGTTTCCGCGCCACGAAAAACATTCCGCGTTAAAAAGGACGTGCTAAACCCAATCCCGAATTGTTGAATGGTAGAGGTGTAGGTATCGAAATCAATTCCGAAGTTATATTTCTTTCTTGGCGACAATAAGATCGTGGTGATTAATCCGGTGCCGGTAGTATCTGCCGGGTCTTCTTCGTAATTAATGTTTGGATATTTGAAAATCCTCAGATTGCTCAACTGATTGTAGGTAAGCGTTCGATCAATGTCCTTAAAAGTGGTATTTGGTGCAATAGAAATGGCATCGGTAATGGCTTTTGGGCGATAGGCGATCTCGTCATAACCATACAACGTATATCCGGCATAGCTAATACTGTCGGTGAAGGTCTTGTTTCGATTGGCAAAGGTGTAATCTGTGATGATACGCACTTCATTGATCTTATGAACTTTAAAGGGTTCGGTGTACGAACTGTCACCCACTTTAATCGTTCGATCCGGAATCACATAATCTACATTTACCTTATGGCCCGTATTTACGGTATCTGCATCAAAATTGATATAATCTTGATCGAAATAATACAAGCCCGAATTTCTAAACTGAATGGTGAGTCGGTCGCGCTCATTGATAAAATTGTCGACATCGTACTGTTCGCCGGGCGTGATAAATGTTTTGTTTTTTGATGACTGAAATAAAGAATCTACCACCGGAGAACTAATGCGTTTTGAAATACTATCCACAAAATAAGGTCGATAGCGTTCCACCTCATAGACTACAGAACCTCTTTTTTCTTGGGTAGTATCTTTATTGATGGTGTAATCGGCTGTCACATTGAACCAACCTTTGGTGAAATAATAACGTTTCAATCGATTGACTGATTTTTCCACCCGCGTTTCTTGAATGATCACCGGTGCCGAGCCCGAATTTTGGATCCATTCATTAAAATTCACATAACTTCTGCCCAAGCCATAAACTTGCTTTTTCGATAAAAATCGCACCAAGCGTTCTTCTCGTCTGGGCTTTTTTTGCAGCCAACGCTGGAAGGTAGAATCGGGTTGCGGATCGGCGAGATTATAGATGTGCAATCCTATAGGAACCCCTAAGATCCGTGGGTTAGGGCGTTGGTATAACTGACTGTACACACGGCTGTCCTTGATCTCAGTACTATCAACGATGATGGTGTTTTCAGTGAGAAGTAATTCGTCTTCTTCCAGATTTTTTACAGCGTTACAGGAAAATAATAGCAGGCCGACTGCAAAAAATAGTGATATTTTTGTGAGGTGTTGGGTCAATCCGATGTAATTACTACGTTCAAAAATACATTATTTTGATAAGTAAAAGTGAAATAAAATATATAACGGGACTGCATCAAAAAAAGTACCGTCAAGCGCATGGAGTTTTTATTGCTGAAGGTCCCAAATTGATCACCGATTTGATGGACAGCGGGTGGCTTCCGAAGCAATACTTTTCAACTGAGGAGCGTCCTGTCAAAGTCTCTGAGACCGTGTTTCAACGCATCTCTTCTTCCGAATTAAAAAAAATCAGTGCTCTAAAAACACCTCATACTGCTTTAGCGACCTTTGCGATCCCCGATCATAACCTACGAACGGAAGCATGGTTTACGGTGGTGCTCGATGCAGTGCGTGATCCCGGAAATTTGGGGACCATCATTCGGTTATGCGATTGGTTTGGGGTCGATCAATTGATCTGTTCCCTAGATACGGTAGATTGTTATAATCCCAAGGTGGTACAAGCAACCATGGGTTCGTTAGCCAGGGTTTCAATTGTTTATACGGAATTGGAGACCTATCTTGAAACGACAACGCTTCCTGTTTTTGGAGCCTTTATGGACGGCCAAAATGTGTACACGTCTGAGCTTCCGGAAAAAGGAATTTTGGTGATGGGAAATGAAGCCAACGGTATTTCCGAAGCTATTTCAGAATACATTACCAAGCGAATTTCAATTCCACAATTCGGAACAAAAAAAGAAACAGAAAGTTTAAACGTGGCCACCGCTACGGCAATTTTGCTCAGCGAATTTAAACGAACTACTGAAAGGTAAAATTGATAAAAATACCGCGCGTTTTCATGCTGGCGATATTTCCGGTCCACGGACTGTTAGGGTCATCATCGGGAACTAATTCGTCAGACAATGCGAATACACCGCGAATGGAGGGCGTGAATTTGAAGAAATAGAGGTAAATGTCAATTCCGAAGCCCAATTCGTAATAATTGGTGGTGTTCGTCATTCTAAATTGACCTTCATTATTATCTTCAGGATTACTCTCGTTACTGGACAAGTTCAAGGAAGTGGAAAGTCCGGCAACCACGAACGGCTTAATATTATTCAAGCGTTTGGTAGAGAATTTCACTAAAAGCGGCACATGAATGTAGGTAGATTTTACTTCCCGCAGCGCGTCGCGTTCTTCGGTAAAACCGGGAAACATAAGATTTCGTTGTGTAAAATACAATCCGGGTTCTAACCGTAGATTGATATAATTATTGACACGCATGTCACCAATCAACCCTACGTTAAAACCAACATCAGCACTTACTAAGATATCAGTGTTCTCGGCAAGATCTTCTTGGTTATAATCAAATTCAAAATCATAACTGTTGAAGCCTAAAAAGTAGCCCCAAGTAAGGAAACGTTTGTCAAAAGTTTCCAGATTAGCCAATCGTTCTTTACTGAATAGCTGTGCCTGAGCACTTTGCGCGCCCAGTAATAGTGCCAAAACAACAAGTAGTTTCTTCATAGTTATTTCGTAGCCGTATAAATCGTTGCGACCCCTAGCGTTTGCGGTTGGTCTTCTACTTCATTAAACCCTATTTTTCGCAAAATATTGTTGAGCTGTTCTCCATAAGGAAAAACCGAGGCGCTTTCGCTCAAATATCGATACGCCACTTTGTCTTTTGAGAAGAGTCGCCCCACCAATGGAAGCATTCCTTTGGAGTACAAAAAATAGCCTTGCTTCCAAGGAAATCGGGTAGGGACAGACGTTTCTAAGATAACAAACATACCTCCGGGTTTTAAGACGCGTAAAATTTCAGAAAGGCCTTTCTTTAAATGTTCAAAATTTCGAATGCCAAAGGAAACCGTGATCGCATCAAAAGTGTTCTCCTCAAAAGGAAGCGCTTCAGAATCTCCTTTCACAAACTCGATGCGTTTTGCCCAGGAAGAATTGGCCACCTTTTGTTTTGCCACTTCCAGCATTCCCACAGAAAGATCGAGCCCCACGATACGTTTTGCTTGAGTTTCTTGGGCAAATTGTATGGCGAGATCGCCCGTTCCGGTAGCAATATCTAAGATCGAATCAGGCTGTGTTTCCGCAACTTTTTGAATGACCTTCTTGCGCCATTTCACATCAATCCCCAAAGAGATCACGCGATTGAGTCCGTCGTAATTGCCCGAAATCGTATCGAACATTTGCTCCACCTGCTCTTTCTTGTTCTTTTCGGAATCTTTGTATGGGGTAACTGGCTTCTTTTTCATGAAATTCTGAACGATGCAAACATACCAAATTTTACAGAGATTCTCTGCTCTAAAAATAGAATATAACCACCTTTGCAGCTTGTAATAATAACACTTCTTAACGCTTGTATTTTCTAATTTTGTCTACATTTGCAATCGCATTGTGTAGCTATATTGTATGAAAATTATCATTGCCGGAGCCGGTGAAGTAGGATTTCATTTAGCAAAACTCCTCTCTTTCGAGTCCCAAGACATCACGTTAATTGATACCGATCGCGAATCGCTTTCGTATGCCGATACGCATTTGGACATACGTGTGGTGCGTGGCGATGCTACGTCGATCTCTGTGTTGAAAGATGCACAAGTAGCAAATACGCAATTAGTCATTGCTGTCACTTCAAGTGAAACTACCAACATTACGGTGTGTGTGCTGGCTAAGCAATTAGGAGCGGAAAGAACCATTGCCCGAATTTCAAATACCGAATTCATTGAAAATAAAGATGAGGTTGGGTTTACAAAATTTGGGATTGATGAGTTGATCTCTCCCGAATCCCTTGCCGCGCAAGAAATTCAATTATTGTTGAACCAAAGTGGCTTCAACGACACGTACGAGTTTGATGGAGGTGCTTTGATGATGATCGGACTAACCCTTTCTAGAACCGCTGCTTTTGTGGGTAAATCGGTTCGACAATTGGCAGAATTACATCCCGAACTTTCCTATGTGCCTATTGCGATACAGCGCTATGGCACGCAATACACCTTGATCCCACGGGGTGATACCTTATTTAAAGAAGGCGATCAGATCTATTTGATCACCACGCCCGCTGGGGTTGAACATTTGTATACCCTTACCGGAAAGGTACGTGAAGAAATCAAGAATGTGATGATCCTTGGCGGAAGTAAGATCGGGAACAAGGCGGCAACCGATCTGTGCAAGCGAAGATTCAATGTGAAGCTCATCGAGAATAGCAAGGAGAAAGCGTTTGAGATCGCTGATGATATTCCCAGTTGTCTGGTGATCAATGGCGATGGTCGAAACGTCGAGTTGCTTGAAGAAGAATCTATCAATGAAATGGATGCGTTTATTTCGGTTACAGGAAATAGTGAAACCAATATAATGTCTTGCTTGGTGGCCAAGAGCAAAGGGGTCAAAAAAGCCATCGCTTTGGTAGAGAACATGGATTACTTCCAGTTGTCCCAATCTATAGGTATCGATACGCTGATCAATAAAAAGCTGTTGGCAGCAAATAATATTTTCCGCCACGTGCGTAAGGGAGAGGTCGTCGCCATGACAATGCTTAATAATATGAATGCTGAACTTCTTGAGTTTATGGTAACACCTTCCGCTGAAGTTGCCAATAAAGAAATTAAGGAGATCGACTTTCCTCGTTCTGCCATCATTGGTGGGATCATTCGTGATGGAGAAGGGATCATCGCGCTAGGTGATTTCGAAATTAAGACCGGCGATCGCATTGTAGTGTGTTGCCTTCCGCAATCCATTAAAAAAGTGGAAAAACTCTTTATGTAATGGGTTCTTTTTCCAAACTGAATTACAAGATCATCTTTCACCTTATGGGACTTCTGTTACTGGTTAACGGAGGGTTTATGCTGGTCTCAGCACTCATAAGTTTGATCTACAAAGACGGTGTGGTACTGGAAATGTTCTACGCAGGGATCGCTACTTTGAGTATGGGAGGACTGTTGATGGCCGTCACCAAGAATCATAAAAAAGAACTACAAAAACGAGACGGATACATTATCGTAAGCTTCGGATGGATTGTCATGTCATTGGCAGGGACGTTGCCTTATTTGTTTACAAATGCGATTCCCACCTTTGCCGATGCCTTTTTCGAAACTATGAGTGGATACACCACTACGGGAGCCACCATTTTAAATGATGTGGAGGTGATTCCCAAAGGGGTGTTGTTCTGGAGAAGTATCACACACTGGATCGGTGGGATGGGGATCATTGTATTGGCCATTGCGATTTTACCCTTGTTAGGAATCGGCGGGATGCAATTGTTTGCTGCAGAAGCCCCAGGCCCCGGAGGCGATAAGCTCCACCCGCGTATCACCGATACCGCAAAACGCCTCTGGTTGATCTACGTAGGGTATACCATCATCGAAACGATCCTTCTGAAAATCGCCGGGATGTCGTTTTTTGACGCGATCAACCATTCCTTAAGTACGTTGAGTACCGGAGGATTTTCCACAAAGAACGCGAGTGTGGCCCATTGGAACGGGCAACCGATCATCCAATACATCATCATGGTCTTTATGTTCTTAGCAGGAACCAATTTCGTGTTAAGCTACTTTGCGTTTAAAACAAAATTTCGGCGCATTTTTTTGGATACCGAATTCAAATACTATGCGCTTACGATCATCGGTTTAAGCCTTGTGGCGGGTCTCATCATCTATTTTCAAACAGATCTCGGTCCTGAAGTGTCAGGCTATGTCATGCCGTTTGGGCGATTGGAATCTTCTTTCCGTCACGCTATTTTTCAGGTCTTGGCGGTAGTAACGACCACCGGATTTGTAACGGCCGATTATACGCAGTGGACCGCTTTTCTTACGATTTTCTTCTTTGGGATGATGTTCTTAGGAGGGTCTTCTGGTTCTACTTCCGGCGGAATCAAGATTGTTCGTCACATAATAATGATCAAAAACGGACTCATGGAATTTAAAAGAGCGCTTCACCCGAATGCGATACTTCCGGTTCGATTCAATAACAAAGCGGTACAGCAACCTATTGTATACAATATTCTGGGCTTTTTTATTCTTTACATGCTCTCCTTCATCATGGGCGTGTTGGTATTCTCTTGGTTAGGGTTGGATTATAAAACGGCATTGGGAGGCGCCGCCTCTACGCTGGGAAATGTAGGTCCGGCCTTAGGTGATCTCGGTCCGGTGGAAACCTATGCCAAGCTTCCGCTAGCGGCAAAATGGTGGGCTAGTTTCCTGATGTTGATAGGCCGACTCGAACTTTTTACGGTTTTGATAATTCTGACGCCTTTTTTCTGGCGGAATCGCTAGTGTTTTACAAGTAGTTTTGAGGCTAAGGTTTTCGCGCGTTCGGTAACTTCGGTAATGTCTGCGGAAAGAGTGTCGTAGGTAACCACGACGCCCATTCTTCGTTGCGGGCGAGCGGTGGGTTTTCCGAAGATTCTAACATCACTTTTTTCTTCCGAAGCAATCGTTTCCATTCCTAAAACTTCAGGATGTTTCGAATGCTCTGAAGCCAACACTACGGCTGAAGCCCCGATACGTTCTTGAGTTATTGGAGGCAATGGCCATCCGAGGATCGCTCGAAGATGCAATTCAAATTCATTGAAATTTTGTGTTCCCCCTAAAGTAACCATACCCGTATCATGCGGTCTTGGTGAAAGTTCAGAGAAATAAACACCATCGCGACCTATAAAAAATTCAACACCCCAAATTCCGGCGCCTCCTAAGGCTTCGGTTACATCTGCAGCCATCTGTTGCGCGGTTTTTAAATGCTGGGTTTCCATAGTTGCCGGTTGCCAACTTTCTCGATAATCACCGTCTTCCTGACGATGCCCTATGGGTGGGCAAAATAAGGTGGGGCCGTTTTTTTGAGTCACGGTAAGTAGGGTGATCTCGTAATCAAAATCAATAAAGGCCTCTACAATGACTTCGGCGACATCACCGCGAGAACCCGATTGCGCGTAGTCCCAAGTCTTTGCGATATCCTCTTCAGATCGTACCGTACTTTGGCCTTTTCCGCTAGAAGACATCAAAGGTTTTACAACACAAGGGAGACCAATTTCCTGTACCGCTGCTCTTAATTCGTCTACGGAGGTCGCATAGCGATACCCTGCAGTTTTTAAACCAAGTTCTTGGGCTGCCAGATCCCGAATTGCTTTTCGGTTCATGGTATAGTTTGCCGCTTTTGCAGACGGAACCACGGTATATCCTTGCTTTTCGTATTCATAAAAACGTTCGGTACGAATCGCTTCAATTTCCGGAACAATATAATTGGGTTGGTATTTCTCAATCAGGGCATCAAGGGCAGTGCCGTCTAGCATGTTGATCACTTCAAAAATATCGGCGACCTGCATGGCGGGTGCGTTTTTGTAACTATCAACGGCAACAACGGTTTGTCCCACGCGTTGCGCAGCGATGGTAAATTCTTTGCCAAGTTCACCGCTACCTAATAATAAGATTGTTGCCATGATTATGTGGTTAATGCATTTTTGATTCGCTTCAGTGCTTCTTTTATATCTGCTTCGGAAGCAGCATAAGAAATCCGAATGCAATTAGGATCACCAAACGCTTCTCCTGTAACTGTTGCTACAGAAGCGTGTTCTAATAAGAATAGTGAAAAATCTGAAGCATTTTGAATGGTGGTCCCGTGAAGCGTTTTTCCGAAGTAATACGAAACATCCGGAAAGACATAGAAAGCACCTTCCGGTTCATTGGTCTTCATGCCGGGAATGTCATTTAGCAGGTCAAGGATCAATTTTCTTCGCGAGCGAAAAGCATCCACCATATATTGAATTTTACTGGGCGGCTCGTTAAGGGCAGTAATAGTAGCTTGTTGGGCGATACAGTTAGCACCACTGGTCACCTGACCTTGCATTTTGGTACACGCTTTTGCGATCCATTCTGGGCCACCCATATAACCAATTCGCCAACCGGTCATCGCATACGCTTTCGAGATACCATTTACCGTTACGGTGCGATCGTACATATCTTCAAAAGCAGCCATAGAGGCATGTCCTTGCCCTGTGAAATTGATGTGTTCATAAATCTCATCGCTCACCACAATAATGTTCGGGTGCTGTACCAGAACATCTGCCAGCGCACGGAGCTCCTCTTGGCTATACACCGAACCACTAGGATTGCACGGCGAGCTGTAGATGATCATTTTAGTTTTGGGAGTAATCGCTGCTGCTAGTGCTGTTGGCGTTACTTTAAAATCACTTTCAATATCGGTTTTAATTTCTACGGGAACCCCGCCTGCCACTTTACTGATGTCGCTATAGCTCACCCAATAAGGAGCCGGTAGAAGTACTTCATCTCCTTCATTTAGTAATACCTGTGCCAGATTTGCCAGCGTTTGCTTGGCCCCAGTAGAAACAACGATCTGTTTTGGAGTGTATGTTAGTCCGTTGTCCCGTTTAAACTTAGTAATTATAGCTTGTTTCAGATCGCCGTAGCCGTCAACCGGCGTATACGAATGATAATCCTCTTCAATGGCTTTGATCGCAGCTTCTTTCACAAAATCGGGTACGGTAAAATCGGGTTCGCCTAAACTAAGGCCAATAATGTCTTTGCCGGCTTCACGTAGTTCACGAGCTTTTGCGGCCATGGCAAGGGTAGCCGAGGTCGCCATATTGTTTACACGGTCTGAAAGATGTTGGTTCATAAGACTAGGAAGTTAGTTGTGGCGTAGCCCCCATTTCTTTTAAGTGTCTGAAGTGAGCAATGAGCGCGCTTCGTGTTGATTTGTATTCGTGGTAAGGGAGATTGAATTCTTCTGCCGTTTTCTTTACGATTTTAGCAATTTTTGTATAGTGAACATGACTGATATGCGGGAAGATATGATGCTCAACTTGGTGGTTCAATCCGCCGGTAAACCAATTCATTAATTTGTTCTTGGTTGAAAAATTGACCGTTGTAAACAATTGGTGTATTGCCCATGTATTCTTCATAGAACCCGATTGGTCGGGTAACGGCATATCGGTAGCTTCCACCACATGCGCCAACTGAAAAACCAAACTCAAGATAAGTCCCGCTGTATAGTGCATGATAAAAAAACCGATCAATACTTGCCACCAGGCCACGTCTAAAATGAGCATGGGTAACAAAATCCAAATAGCAAAATATAGAATCTTGGTGGCAATTAGCGTGCTCCATTGCCAAAACGGCTTCGGTAATTTACCATAAGATAGTTTGCGATTTAAGTATCGTTTTGTCTGGAGGAAGTCGGCAGTGATCAGCCAATTTACGGTAAGTAAACCGTACAGAAAAACACTGTATAAGTGCTGAAAACGATGAAACTTTCGCCACTTCGAGTGTTGTGAAAACCGAATGATACGTCCTGCTTCAAGATCTTCATCATGTCCGTGAATGTTGGTGTACGTATGGTGCAATACATTGTGCTGTACTTGCCAGTTGTAAACATTTCCGGAAAGCAAATACATACTTCCGCCCATCAATTTGTTTACCCATTTCTTGGAGGAATAGGATCCATGATTTCCATCGTGCATTACGTTCATGCCAACACCTGCCATTCCAACGCCCATCACAATGCTGAATAAGATCAAGGTCCATCCCGGTAAGGGCAGTGTTAAGATAAGTACGAAGGGTACGATGTACAGGGAAAGCATAACCACCGTTTTAAGGTGTAATTTCCAATTCCCGGTACGACGAATATTATTTTCTTTGAAATATTGATTAACCCTTTTGTTCAGGGTTCTAAAAAATTGAGCCGAATCGACTCTTGAGAATTTGACTTGAGGAGTGCGAATCATGTTGAAATCTGATAAATTTTCCTTCTTTATTGGGAAGTTGCTAAGGTACACATTGTATTTGAAACCGTCCGTTTCAGTATTAAAAAATTATAAAGAAACCCCTACCTTTGCCGGGAATACGCTTTATGGAACTTATCGATAAATATTTCCCCGATCTTACCGATACCCAACGACGACAATTCGAACTGTTGGAGGATCTGTACAAAGATTGGAATTTGAAGATCAACGTCGTTTCTCGAAAGGATATTGATGAACTCTATCTTCGCCATGTGCTGCATTCTTTGGGAATTGCCAAGGTGCAATCGTTCAAACCCGGGTCTAGGGTTTTGGATGTAGGAACGGGAGGAGGGTTCCCGGGCATTCCGTTGGCAGTATTGTTTCCCGGAACGCATTTTCATCTGGTGGACAGCATCGGTAAAAAAATGAACGTGGTTCGCGAGGTGGCTACGGGCTTGGGACTTCAAAACGTTCAACTTACCAACGATCGTGTAGAAACCATCACAGACCAGTACGATTTTATTGTGAGTAGGGCCGTCGCTAGAATGGAAACTTTCGTGCGCTGGGTGAAGGGTCGCATTGCAAAGCAAAGCTCACACGAGCGAAAAAATGGAATCTTATATCTAAAAGGCGGAGATCTTTCCGAAGAACTAGCACTTTATAAGACTGCCGAGGTTATTCCCTTGACGACGTACTTCGAAGAGCCTTTCTTTGACACCAAGAGTGTGGTCTACCTTCCGCTGAAATACAAAGGGTGATCGTTGTTTATTTTTTATTCTGAAGAAACCATTGTAGGGCGATCAATGTTTTTCCGTCAATAATCGTTTCTTCCATGAACGATGCTATTTTTGAAACCGGAATCTTTACGATCTCAATGTCTTCATCTTCGGCATCTACGCCGCCTCCTTTTGACGTATGGTCAGCTTGCGTAACTTCGGCATAAAACAAATGACATATTTCTGTGCAGGCACCCGGAGAGGGATAAAAATGCGCAATCTTCGTTGGATGCGAAATGCTATAGCCAACTTCTTCTTTCGTTTCTCGAATCACACAAGCAACAGGAGGCTCGTCAGATTCCATAGAACCTGCCGGAATTTCGTACATCCAACCAATATGGTGTAGGGTAGTGGGGTACCGAAATTGACGGGTTAATATTACACTTTCAGTATCTGCCTCATAAAGTAAGATAGCAACCGAGTCACCTCTATGAAATGCTAATCGATCCACCGTAAGTTGGGCTCCACCAAAGGTATCATGGGTCACTGTGGCCTTAAGCATTTTGTAATGGTCATTAAAAACTTCTTCCTCCTTATGTACTTCGTAGTTCATTCGTTTTATGTTTTTCTGTCTTAAAGATACCGAATAAAAAAACCCGCCAAAAGACGGGTTGTTATAATTTTTAGATGAGATCTACCCTAGGAAAGGATACTTATAATCACTAGGGGAAACAAAGGTTTCTTTGATCATTCGTGGCGATACCCAACGATATAAATTCAGTTTACTTCCTGCTTTATCGTTCGTTCCACTGGCACGCGCTCCTCCGAAAGGCTGTTGTCCCACAACGGCTCCGGTAGGTTTGTCATTCAGATAGAAATTACCCGCAGCATTCTCCAAACGTTGTGTTGCTTGTTCCAAGGCGTAGCGATCGCCACTAAATACAGCGCCGGTCAATGCATAATCGCTGGTATTGTCTACCAAGTCTAAGGTTTCTTCCCAAGCGTCATCCTTGAATACATAAATGGTAACGACAGGGCCAAACAACTCTGTACACATTGTTGCATATTTAGGATCGTCTGTTTTGATGATAGTAGGGTGAATAAAATATCCTTCCGATTTATCATAGGTGCCTCCCACGACGATCTCTGCATTTTGATCAAGTTGTGCCTGGTCAATATACCCTGCTAGTTTATCGAAGCTACCTTCATGGATCACAGAGGTGATGAAATTATCCATATTCTCTGGAGAGCCTATTTTGAAGGAATTGACATCTCCAATAACATGTTCGCGCACTTCCTCCCAAATACTTTCAGAAATATAACAACGACTGGCAGCGCTACACTTTTGACCTTGGAACTCAAAGGCTCCTCGAGAAATAGCGGTAGCTACATGTGCCGGATTCGATGTCTTATGAGCAACGATAAAATCTTTTCCTCCTGTTTCTCCAACAATACGTGGATAGGTTTTGTAGGTATGAATGTTGTTTCCAATCTTTTTCCAAAGGTCCTTGAATACATCGGTAGAACCTGTAAAATGGAGTCCGCTGAAATCAGGACTCGCCAAAACCGTATCGGTAATCATCACGGGATCTCCCATCACCATATTGATCACACCATCAGGTACTCCGGCTTCCCGGAATACATCTAATACAACTTTCGCAGAATATACCTGGCTATCACTTGGCTTCCAAACCACAACATTCCCCATCAAAGCGGCACTGGCCGGGAGGTTTCCTGCAATGGCGGTGAAATTGAAAGGAGTAATGGCATATACAAATCCTTCAAGCGGGCGGTATTCTAGTCGGTTCCAAGCGTCAGAAGTAGATTCGGGTTGTTCCGAATAGATCTCTGTCATAAATTGCACGTTGAATCGTAAAAAGTCGATCAACTCACAAGCCGAATCGATCTCTGCTTGATGAATGGTTTTGGATTGTGCCAGCATGGTTGCTGCATTGATCTTCGCACGGTATGGTCCGGCAATCAGTTCAGCAGCTTTTAGAAAGATCCCGGCGCGATGTTCCCAGGGCATCGCCGCCCATTTTTTTCGCGCTTCAAGGGCTGTATCAATGGCCTGCTCTACATGTTTCTTTTTGGCTTTATGGAAAACTCCGAGTGCATGTTGGTGATCGTGAGGTGGCGACATGGTAGTAGTATCCCCTGTTTCGATCTCTTCCCCATTGATATATAAGGGCACATCTATGGTTTGCCCATACATTTTCTTATAGGTGTTTAACACTTCTTCGCGTTCCGGACTTCCCGGAGCATATGATAAAATAGGTTCATTTACGGCAATTGGCACGTCAAAAAATCCTTTTCCCATGGTACTCGTAGTTTAGATTAATTTGTAGATGGCAAAGGTACAAATTTAACTCCCAAACCGCCAATGCCCGCCTGTAATGTTTCGTTAATTTAGGCTATATTTGGCGCTATGTGTACGCTGACTTTCTTGCCGAAAAGTGAAGATGATTTTATCGTGACATCCAATCGCGATGAAGCTCCCGATCGTCAAACGGCACCTCCAGCATTTGTTACCTATGACAAAACGCAATTGTTATTTCCGAAGGACGCCTTGGCCGGAGGCACATGGATCGGTTTGAGTGACCACCAGCGAATGATCTGTTTGTTGAACGGAGGTTTTACGGCACACGAACGTGAAGATTCGTATCGAATGAGCAGAGGTATTATTGTCAAAGAGCTACTGGCAGCTTCTAATTTGAAGCGTAAAATTACCTCTTTTGATTTTAAGGGGATCGAACCTTTCACCCTTATTAGTGTTTCTTGGAAAGACCGTTCAGAATTGATGGAGCTGGTATGGGACGGAGCCACTCCTCATTTTCAAGAAAAGCCTTGGAAACCGACTGTCTGGTCTTCTTCTTTATTATATACGAATACCATGAAAACGGCTCGTGAAACTTGGTTTGCTCAATTTCTGAAAGAGGTTCCAAATCCGACTAAAGAAGAATTACGTACCTTTCATCGAGAGGCGGGGAAAGACTATCCCGAATATTCTTTGGTGATGGACCGCGGATTCGTAAGAACGAAGAGCATCACCCAAATTTCGAAAGATAAGAATGTAAGTATGTGGTACCAAACCCTACCAAGCGGAACAGCAGAAGAGATAATTTTTTGAAAAACAGCGGAAAAATACTCGTTTTAGCCTGGCCCGATACGTTTGTAAAGCATAGTGACGAATGGCTTTGCAAAGTGCTACCGTGGGTGGGGCTGGGAACACGAACCGCCATCAAGGCCGGGCATGCCGCATTAGTGTTGATCGAAAACAAAACCGGAGCCTGTGCATATTATGATTTCGGGAGGTATATCACTCCAAAAGGAATGGGTCGCGTGCGCGGTGTGACCACCGATGCAGAACTTGAGATTCCGATGAAAGCGCACATTTGCAAAGACGGAATCATTGAAAATCTTTCAGACATACTGCGTTGGTTGGCAGCGCATCCCGATAAAACGCATGGAGAGGGTCGCTTGGTGGCATCTGTCTGCGATACGGTGGATCATGATGCAGCCCACGCTTTCATTGTAGAAATGCAACGTCAAGGGAGCATCCCTTATGGGGCTTTTCATAAGAACGGAAGTAATTGCGCCCGTTTTGTGGCCGATACGATCTTAGCTTCGACTGATGATGTTGCCATTCAGAAAGCATTGCGGTTCAACAAATCGTTTACTCCCAGCACGGTGGGAAATGTTGAAAAAGCAGCATCGGCATTGGGTGTATTTGAAGTAGTGGCTGGTACCGTACATCGATACAAAGGAACTGCGCTACGGGAAAACCTCACTAATTATTTCTGTAAGTCGAAGGCTGAGGTTTCCAAGATTAGAGAGCCTGAATTTCCTAAGAATAGTTGCAAGCTAGAGGGTATTGGGAGTTCTGCGGTGTTTGAATGGGTTCCTGATGCTTCACTACCGCTACATCATTATCGCATACGAAAGTATAATGAAGATGGTATTATAGATTACGACGGAGTGTATGTTTCTGAAGTCTTCAATCCAAGAGAACCGTTTCATTTTGTCTACGATTCGCATTGCGCTTTTTGTCACGTTCGGCAATACGGAAAAGATATCAAATTACATGGGGTGATGTCGTACCAAGCTTTTGAAATGGCACAAGCAAGTTCTTCCGCGTAAGCGAAATACTATTAATTCAAACAGAATTGAGCGCTCAGCTGAAAGGGAGGAATACGCACCTTGAAAAGCGTTTTGTTTTCCAAATTGATCATATGATACCAACCGCGCATACTGCCTATGGGAGCGCGAAGCAAACAGCCACTGCTATAGGTATGCCGTTCGCCGGGTTCGATCACAGGTTGTTGCCCAATAACACCGTCTCCAACTACTTCTTCAATATGGTTCAATGCATCTTTGATGATCCAGTGACGCGACATCAATTGTACGGTGTTTTTGCCTGTATTTTCAATAGTGATCGTATACGAAAAAGCATAGTTTTCCAATAAGTTCTTCTGAAGAATACCTTCAAAATTACTTGTAACTGAAATTCGTATGCCTTTTGTTATTTTTTGCGTCATTGTTTAATACATAGCGGCGGTTACTAAGAAAAATAGCATTGCGAATATGGTTGAACTGATCCAAAACACAATGTTTAAAAATATGAATTTTAAAATTGTTATAATGCGTATTTGCTGATAAAAATTGCGAAGGGCTTTATAAAAATAGAAGGGACCGATGATGGAAAACACTATTCCGCTGAAGAGATTCATGTCCAATAAGGTATCGGGAATGAGACAGATCATCGCTGCCAAAAACACAAAAGTAAAAATATGGAAGATAAAGATCATGTGTTCCATATAGGTGTATTTCTTTTTGGAATATAAGAGCCAAAAGAACAAGGCATAGACCGGCGTAAAAAAGAACACGAAAAAAGGAGTTTTTTCGATAAGATAATACACAAATTCAGAGGGATTTTCCTCTACGCGCTCGAAGGCCAGAACTTTACTATAGGCCCAGCGATTGTAGGTAGAATTATCGTGATGCAAACTGTCGAGTGCTCGCTCTGAACTTTTGATATTCGTAGTTTTGTAAAAATCCCAATACAGTTCAAATCGTTTAAACATGCGGTTTCCGCGTTGCATAGTATCGAGTTGCGCTTCGGAAATTATTTCGTAGCTGTACTCTTCATCTTTGTCATTCGGAATAAAAGGGATGTACGCTTTGATAATCGAGTCGGCTTCTTCATTCTTAAAATTGGCGCGCTCGTTCCAAAGGGAGTCGGCTGGAATATTATTGGCTCGAAATACAGAATCGATCGTAATAGAGTCCTTTTCCGAAAGTTGCCCCAAAGCTTTACTAGGATCGGTGAACTTCACCATGCCGTCAGCGTCAGGGTTATTGAAATCACCCATAAGGCTATTGCTTCCGGTGAAGGTAGCGATCAAGCTTTGTAGAATGAAATAGATAATGGAAACGCTGAGAAAGAACCGAAATGGATTGGCGTATTTCAATCGTTGTCCGTGGACATAATTTCGCGTAATCACGCCGGGCCGAAACAGCAGATCTTTCAGTGTATAGCGAAATCGGGAATCATAGGTAATAATGCTGCCCAGAAATTCTCCAAAGAAATCTTTTAAGGAGAGGTTCTTTGTTGTGTTCATTTGCGAACAATACGGGCAAAACCGATCTGTTAGCTCAAGGGGCTGTCCGCAATTAAGACATTCACTGCCTCGGTACTTTTGTGCCTTTCGGCTGTTGCTTACAATGGTTTTTTTCTCGCTCACTACGTAAAAGTAGTGAAAACTTCTTTTTGATAGTCGAAGAATCTATAGCGGGAATACGGCTAGTTGTTGGTGATGTTTTCTGAATTTGCCCGTCCTATTCCAACAATACGGTCAAATCGTGCGCCTAAGTCTCTGAAATATACCAGCACTGTATAGTCGTTTTCAGTTTGCCAATGGTTTCCACTGATAAAACCTTCGTCTATGGTGCCGTCTCGATCTACCAATACGTATTTGTAATTATAGAACCCTTGTTTGAACAGTCGGAAGTTCGTATAGGTGTCGGTCGCTTTATCGTATCGCATCCAGGTGGAAGCATCGATGCTCCAATTATTAAAATTTCCGTAGAGATGAATTTCTTTGTCTCCTATATCATCAAAATTTTGGAGTTTGAAATGCATGCGCACGTATTCTGCCTCGATGGCCGGGTTCTGCACATCGATATTGCGTACCAAGAAATTTCCATTAATATCGGGATTGTACGTGTACACGCGGTCGCGTCGGGTTCGATCGGTATAGAGGTAGTTTTCGTACACATCGGTGAGTTCAATTCGGCGTACGCCATTACTTGCAGAACGCACATCCTTGTTGTCATAACTTAAAAATTCGTTTCCGCCCCAAAATGCAGCTTCCTGATCGTATCGATAGATCAGTTCACTTCCTAGGGTGTATTGCGGTACCAGATCGGTGATGGCGGTTTTCAAGTTGCTGTTTTGCAATACTAGGGTTTTGACCGTTTGCTTCGGATTGATAAGGAGTAAGTTTGGAGAGTTAATCGTGAATTGAACCACTTGTTTGGTTTCAATGAATTCCAATTTTCGGGAACGTCTGATCTCTACACCAACGCCTACCAGGTTTTCAATGATCATAAACTTCCGTGTAAACATCAATTCCCCATCGTCGTTAAAAATGCTAAGCAGGTAATTACCGCTTTTGGTCAATGCCCGAGTTTCGCGATTGGGTATCGTTAGCGTGTAATGTGAATAGATCTGAAGGCTATTTAAGGAGTTCTCATAGGTTTCAATACGAACATCATCAAACCCCTGTAAGTATTCTCCTTTGCTGAGATCGCTTGGGGACCAGTCAAAATTGTGATGGGTTATGGTGTAGAAATAATCGGCTTCATCTCCCTTAATATCATCAAAACTAAGCTGAAGCCGTTCTCCAAGATTGATGATGGGTAACTGACTTTGATTTGTTCCGCCTTGAAATTGAATGGTTCTTATGTATTCAGGTTCGATCTTGTCTACGATCTGAGCATAGATTTGAGAAGTAGAAATAAGGAATAAGCAGGAAAGAAAATATCGCAACATAATCATTTTGTTTGAGGGCTAAAGATAAACAATTTTCGTGCCGCACCGTCTTCTTCTACTTGGCGTCTCTATACCAAAATTTATGAAACAAATATTGTGGGATGCTGTTTAAAATTCATAAATTTGCACACCCGAAAATTGGGTGTATACCCTTCGGGAAAAAAGTTATTGAGTAGTAACACATGTATCCTATGTCAAAAGACATTAAGATTAGAAAAGGTCTTAACATCAAATTAAAAGGCGAGGCAGATAAAACACTTTCCAAAGCACCACGCTCTCGCACTTTTGTTATCAGACCTTCAGACTTTCATCTAGTCACCCCGAAAATGGTCCTTAAGGAAGGCGCGAAGGTGCAAGCCGGCGAAACAATTTTTTATTCAAAACAAGAAGAAGCGATTAAGTTTGCTTCTCCTGTAAGTGGAACCTTAACAAAAATTGAAAGAGGCGCAAAACGAGTGATAACAGCTATTGAGATTGAAGCAGATACCCAAGATACGTTTCATGACTACGGAGCAATGGATGTCGCAAATACTGCTGCAGAGGTGTTGAGAGAACGGTTGTTAGAAAGTGGCTGTTGGCCCTTTATCAAACAACGTCCTTATGATGTGATCGCCGACCCTGAAACGACCCCGAGAGACATTTTTATTTCTGCTTTTGCCACAGCACCATTGGCAGCAGATACCGATTTTTCGCTTCGCGGAAAAGAAATGGAGCTGCAGGCGGCTGTGACTGCATTGAGCAAACTTACGGAAGGTAAGGTGCATGTGACGATCGCTAAGAGCGGAACGTCTCCCTTTGAAGGATTAAATGATATTGAATTACACCGTGCTTCAGGTCCGCATCCCGCCGGAAACGTAGGAACGCAAATTGCCAAGATCGCTCCGGTGAATAAAGGAGAAACCATCTGGACCGTAGCTGCTCAAGATTTAGTGATTATCGGTGAACTATTCCTTACCGGAAAATTCAATGCCGAACGTATTATCGCTTTGGTAGGTTCTTCTGTAAAAACACCAAAATACTATACCACGCGTATTGGCGCAGAGGTTTCTACCTTTGTGTATGATTCGGGACTTTCCGAAGAAAACGTGCGCGTTATCAGTGGTGATGTGCTAACTGGAGATGAAATTTCACCCAAAGGTCATTTAGGGTATTACAACAATACAGTCACGGTGATTCCGGAAGGAGATGATTACGAGTTTTTTGGATGGAACAAACCAGTTTTCAATAAGGTGTCAACAACACGTGCGCTGACCTTTTCTTGGATGAATCCGAATAAAAAATACGAACTGGATACCAATACCAATGGAGAGCATCGCGCCTTCGTAGTAACTGGGAATTATGAAGAGGTGTTTCCGCTGGATATCTATCCACTTCAATTACTTAAAGCGTGTATGGTACAGGATTTAGACCAAATGGAAGCGCTTGGAATGTATGAAGTGGCTCCAGAAGATTTTGCCTTGACCGAATTCATCTGTATTTCAAAACAACCGCATCAGAAAATAATTCGTAACGGCTTAGACCTTATGTATAAAGAAATAGGATAACGCTATGGGATTGAAACAAAAATTACATACGCTTAAAGAAAAATACAAAGGCAAGAAAATGGCTCCGGCCTTTAATGCCTTACATACGTTTTTATACCTGCCGAATGAAACCACGCATGGGGGAACTCATATTAAGGTGGCAGACGATCTAAAACGAACCATGAACACTGTGATCTTGGCGTTGGTACCGTGCTTGATCTTTGGAATCTTTAATGCAGGGTATCAATACAACGTTCAGGTTGGAGAAGTGGATAGAGTCGCCGGATTCTTTAGTGGTGAATTCTGGAATTGGGCGAATTTTGTTGTAGGTGCCTGGAAAGTATTGCCGCTCGTCATCGTTTCGTATGGAGTGGGATTGGCTATTGAATTTCTATTTGCGGTCATTAAAGGGCATGAAGTAGAAGAGGGGTATTTGGTTACCGGAATGTTGGTGCCGTTAATTGTTCCCGTGGATCTTCCGCTTTGGATGTTAGCCGTAGCGGTAGCTTTTGGTGTCGTCATCGGAAAAGAAGTTTTTGGTGGTACCGGAATGAATATTTTAAATCCTGCATTGACCATTCGAGCCTTTTTGTTCTTTGCCTATCCTACCTGGATGAGTGGTGACAAGGTTTGGGTGACCGGTGCTGTAGATACAGCAGGTCAAGCCGATGCGCTTTCCGGAGAAACCATCTTAGGAAGCCTTGCGCAAAACAATGGTTTTAGTAACGGAGTGGTAGATTATACCCTTTGGGATCAAGTTATGGGCTTTATTCCCGGTTCCGTAGGAGAGACCTCTAAATTACTCATTATTATTGGTGCATTGATCCTCATCTTCACAAAAATTGGAAGTTGGCGGATTATTTTAAGTACTTTGATTGGTGCATTAACCATGGGCTTGATCTTTAATGGTGTTGTGGACGCCGGATGGATTTCTGAAAGTTCTAAGTTTTACGGATTGATGAGCGTCGATTTTTGGCAGCACTTATTCATCGGTAGTATTCTGTTTGGAGCCGTATACATGGCCACAGATCCCGTAACAGCATCGCAAACCAACAAAGGAAAATGGATCTACGGATTCTTAATTGGATTGATCTCTATCTTAATTCGAGTGTTCAATCCGGCCTATCCTGAAGGGGTGTTCTTGGCCATTTTATTAATGAACGTATTTGCGCCAACCATTGACCACTACGTGTTACAAGGTAACATCAAAAAGAGAATGAAACGTTTAAAAGTTAAAACAGCATAGCTATGGCGATCGATACTGATAAAAATAGTTACACCATCATCTTCGCCGTTATCATGGTGGTAGTGGTAGGTTCTCTTCTTGCTGGTTTTGCAAGCGGATTGAAACCTACGATCAAAGAAAATGAACAGCGAGAGAAGCAACAGAACATTCTTTACGCGATGGGCATCAATAACAATGATCCCGAAGACAGCAGTGTGGCGTTCATTCAGGAAGACGTAGAAGCTACGTTCAATGAATACATCACAAAACAATTGGTGATCCAGGATGGTGAAGTTACTGAAGATGACCAAGCTTACTTGATCGATATTAAGAAAGAAGAAACAAAAGCAAAGGATCCTGAATACAAACGCCGACTCCCCTTAATAGTGGGTGAAAAAGATGGGAAAGAAGTCTATGTGATGCCGGTACGCGGGAAAGGACTTTGGGATGCGATCTGGGGATATATTTCTCTTAAGGATGATGTCAATACAGTAAAAGGTGCTGTTTTTGATCACAAAGGGGAAACACCAGGTCTTGGAGCAGAAATTACACAGGCATGGTTTCAGGAACGTTTTGAAGATGAAAAAATATTTGATGGAAACGGAAATCTTATAGGAGTGTCTGTTGTAAAAGGAAGTAAGGGAGATGCAGATAAAGATGATAATCAGGTTGATGCCATATCTGGTGCTACCATTACCGGTAACGGGGTTTCTGATATGATATCTGAGAGATTAAAGCATTACCTGCCTTATTTTAAGCAACAAACTGATATGAAAGTAGCAGTAANNAGGACTTTGGGATGCGATCTGGGGCTTTGTTGCCGTTGATAAAAGCATGACCATTACCGGAGTGTATTTTGATCATAAAGGAGAAACTCCCGGACTTGGAGCTGAGATCAAACAGCGTTATTTTATGGATGATTTTACAGGTGAAAGTTTCCTTGATGGTGACGCCTTTAAAGGAATCGATGTAGCGAAGGGAAATAACGATCCAAACAACACAGATACTTCCGATAATGAAGTAGATGCGCTTGCAGGAGCCACAATTACCGGCGATGGGGTCACGGCGATGCTTCGTAAGGACATTAAGATGTACGTACCCTATTTTCAATCTTTAAATCAATAAGAAATGGGATTACTTTCAAAGAAAGACAGCAAACTCATATTAGATCCCTTTGCGGATAACAACCCGATCACCATTCAGGTATTAGGGATCTGTTCCGCATTAGCGATTACAGCGCAATTAAAGCCTTCTATCGTAATGGCGATCTCTGTACTCTTCGTGATGGGTGTAGGAAATATCGTTATCTCATTGATGCGGAATATCATTCCGTCGAAGATTCGAATTATAGTGCAATTAGTTGTTGTGGCAACCTTAGTTATCATTGTAGATCAAGTGTTGAAAGCCTTTGCATACGAATTGAGTAAAGAACTTTCGGTGTTTATTGGGCTTATCATTACGAATTGTATCATTATGGGTCGTTTCGAAGCATTTGCCTTGGGGAACGGCGTGTGGCGTTCGTTCTTGGATGGTATCGGAAACGCTGCCGGATACGGAGTTATCTTGATCATCGTTGGGTTCTTCCGTGAGTTATTAGGAAGTGGAACCCTATTCGGATTTAAAGTATTGGGAGATCCCGTGGCAAAAACAGGATTGTATGCCATTGGATACGAAAACAACGGATTTATGGTATTGCCTCCGATGGCACTAATCGTGGTAGGAATCATTATCTGGGTGCAGCGTAGTAAAAATAAAGACCTAATCGAAGAAAACTAAGACATGGAGCATTTAGAATTATTTTTTAAGTCGGTTTTTGTTGACAACATGGTATTCGCCTATTTCTTGGGAATGTGCTCGTATTTGGCGGTTTCTAAGAAAGTAAGTACCGCAGTTGGATTAGGAGCGGCTGTGATCTTTGTATTAACAGTAACGGTGCCGATTAACTGGTTGTTAGATCAATATATCTTACAAGAAGGAGCCTTAACGTGGTTGGGAGCTGAGTATGCTGAATACGATCTAAGCTTCCTATCGTTTATTCTTTTTATCGCAACCATCGCTACCATGGTACAATTGGTAGAGATCATTGTCGAGAAGTTCTCCCCCTCTTTATATAACTCGTTAGGTATTTTCTTACCACTTATCGCGGTGAACTGTGCGATCTTAGGAGGGTCGTTGTTTATGCAATCTCGAGAGATCGAGTCTTTCGGATTGGCGCTTAACTACGGGTTTAGCAGTGGTATTGGCTGGTTCTTGGCAATTTTAGCCATTGCAGCCATTCGCGAAAAGATTCGCTACAGCAATGTTCCTGCTCCGTTACGTGGATTGGGAATTACCTTTATCATTACCGGACTTATGGCGATTGGGTTTATGAGCTTCGGAGGAATGCTAACCGGAGGAGATGAAGAAACCCCTTCTTTGGATAGTCAGCCTGAAAATATCGGAGTGGAAACTCCTGTGGAAGATTCAGAAGAAACAACCGAAACTGCAACCGTTTCATCAACTATAACAGCACAATAATATGTTCCTAGCAGCAAGTACATTAGGAGTCGTAGTAGCAACTGTAGTAGCCTTTTTGGTTCTTATCCTATTATTGGTATCGCTATTGTTGTTCACAAAACAAAAGTTATCTCCTTCAGGGCCGGTAACCATTACTATTAATGACGAAAAGAAAATCGAAGTACCCTCCGGGGGAACGTTGCTTTCTACCCTAGGAAGTAAGAAAATCTTTTTACCATCTGCCTGTGGGGGTGGAGGTACCTGTATCCAATGTGAATGTCACGTGTTGGAAGGTGGCGGAGAAGCACTTCCTACAGAAACACCACACTTTACTCGGAAGGAGTTGAAGGAAGGAGCCCGACTTTCCTGTCAGGTGAAAGTGAAACAGGACATGAACATTCACATTCCGGAAGAAGTCTTCGGAATTAAAAAATGGGAAGCAACTGTCGTGCGTAATTATAACGTGGCTTCCTTTATCAAGGAATTTGTGGTAGAAATCCCTGAGGATATGAACTACAAGGCAGGTGGATATATTCAAATTGAAATTCCGCCTTGCGAGATCAAATACGAAGATATTGATATTACGGCCCACCCGGAAGAACACGAAACTCCGGATAAATTTAAAGCGGAGTGGGATAAATTCAACCTTTGGCCTTTGGTGATGAAAAACACCGAAGTGGTAGAACGTGCCTATTCAATGGCTTCTTACCCTGCTGAAGGACGCGAGATCATGCTAAATGTGCGTATTGCAACGCCGCCATGGGACCGTGATAAAAACCAGTGGATGAGCGTGAACCCTGGAATTGCATCTTCTTATATCTTCAATTGTAAAGAAGGCGATAAAGTTACTATTTCGGGGCCTTATGGTGAATTCTTCATCAATGAAAGTGAAGCCGAAATGTTATACGTGGGTGGTGGTGCCGGAATGGCGCCCATGCGCTCACATTTATATCACCTGTTCAAAACTTTGGAGACCGGAAGAAAGGTAACGTATTGGTACGGAGGGCGTTCAAAGCGAGAGCTATTCTACATTGAACATTTCCGAGCGCTAGAGCGTGACTTCCCGAACTTTAAGTTCTATTTAGCGCTTTCTGAACCTTTGGAAGAAGACAATTGGAAGGTAAAAGAAAATATTGAAGCAGAAGGCGATGGTTTTGTTGGATTTATCCACCAAGTAGTCATTGATAATTACTTAAACCATCACGAAGCTCCCGAAGATATTGAATTGTATTTCTGTGGGCCGCCGTTGATGAACCAGGCGGTTCAAAAGATGGGTGAAGACTTCGGTATTCCCGATGAGAACATTCGATTTGATGATTTTGGGGGATAGTCTTCCGAAAATTGATATTTAAAAAACGCTCCTTCATGGGGCGTTTTTTATGTGTATTATGAGAAAAATTAAGATTTAATTAAGAAAAATTTAGATAATGTGTTGTGTAAATCGGATTAAGTGTTATTTTTGACGTGTTAATAGCCCCATAAATCTTTGTAAAACATAAACCTTATTAGTTCTCAGACCAGTCCCCACCTCGGTCAAATAGCAGTTTACCTAACAAATTTTAGAAAGAACATTTTTCTGTTATGATCACGTAAAAGATGCGTATCTAATAACCGACTGAAATAGAGATGAATAATTGTTTTTTCATAATAAAATGTTAAATTCGTAAAACCCTTTTATTACTAATCCGTCAATTTAACTATGAATCAAATGTACACGACCAAAAACCGGAAAGCTTGTCGAACCTATCTGTTGTCGACAGCCATGTTTATATGCACCTTGACGACCGCGTTCGCACAATCGCAATTGCAACAAGATAAAAGCAATAATAACACAACGAGTAAGATTGAATTAGCTACCTTAGTTGAAAAGGGGCAGAGTAATGAGTATGTTATAACAGCCCAACATATAAGTAGAGTAAGTGGTGTCCATCACATATATCTTCGTCAAGCGATTGACGGCATAGAAGTGTATGGAACCGAATCAAGTATTCATAAAACTCCAGCAGGTTCTGTATTTAGAACAAATAATAATTTTGTTTCTAATATTGAAGAACAGGTTCTTAGCAATCGCGCCAGCATTAATGCTGCTACCGCTATTTCTTCAGTGGCTAATCAAATGGGGTATAATCTCTCAAACCTACAACTTTTAGAAACTAAAAATCCACTAACCCAAGAAGCCGTGTATAATGGCGGGGGCATCTCTGTTTCCAATATCCCGGTAAAGCTAATGTACTATTATCGAGAAGGAATAGGAGTTCAAATGGTGTGGGAACTTTCGGTTGAAGAATATAATAGCGCCGATTGGTGGAATTTCCGCGTCGATGCTACTACCGGAAACATTATCGATAAAAACAACTTTACTGTATCTTGTTTAGATGAGATGCACGATCATGCACACGGGGATGAAAAGAGCGAAATCCCTTACGAAACACCGTTATATTATACGGTTCCGGAAGAAGCATCAATGATGGTAGGTACTTATAATGTAATTCCAATGCCAATTGAGTCTCCGGGACACGGTTCTCGAGTGTCTGTTTCTGATCCTGACAATGCCGTAGCCTCTCCTTATGGATGGCACGATACGAACGGGTCTCCCGGAGCAGAATCAAATTATACTATCGGAAATAACTGTGATGCGTATGACGATAGTTCGAGTACGGTTACCGGAACCGGTTCTGGAACCAATGACGAACGCGCCTTTGGAGGTGCCGGACTAACCTTTAACTTTCCGTTTAATACCAATGTTACGGTAGGAGACGGAAGTATCGATGCTGCCGTTACCAATTTATTCTACTGGACGAACATCATTCACGATGTAGTATATCAATACGGATTTGACGAAGCCTCCGGAAATTTTCAGGTAAATAACTACGGAAACGGTGGCGCTGGAAACGACTCTGTTCGTGCGGAAGCGCAAGATGGTTCCGGAACTTGTAATGCGAACTTTGCTACTCCTTCTGATGGAAACCGCCCACGGATGCAAATGTATGTGTGTGGTACTCGTGATGGCGATTTTGACAATGGCGTGATTGTGCATGAATACGGACACGGAATTTCAAACCGACTTACCGGTGGGCCTGCAGCCTCAGGATGTCTTGGAAACCAAGAACAAATGGGCGAAGGATGGAGTGATTATTACGGATTGATGCTTACCATGGATGCCAGTGATGCCAGAGATGATAGTCGCGGTATTGGTACGTGGTTGGTAGGACAAGCTCCAACAGGTCCTGGAATCAGAACGTATCCATATAGCACTAATTTTGCGGTAAACCCACATACGTATGCCGATACTTCTGCAGAAGTAGCACCACACGGTGTAGGATCTGTATGGTGTGCTATGCTTTGGGAAATGACGTGGGACTTGATCGATCAAGAAGGGTTCGATCCTGATATTTACAATGGAACCGGAGGGAATAATATCGCCTTAAACCTTGTTACCGAAGGAATGAAGCTTCAAGCTTGTAGTCCTGGCTTTGTGGACGGGCGTGATGCCATTCTCGCAGCCGATCAAGCAATCTACGGAGGTGCTTATAATTGCCTAATTTGGGAAGCTTTTGCCCGTCGTGGATTAGGTTTCAGCGCAAACCAAGGGTCTAGCAATAACAAAAACGATAATACCGAAGCCTTCGACCTTCCTCCTGGATTAGGAACCCCAGATATGAACGCTTCCCTACAATCGGTTTGTGTTACAAGCGGAGTTCAAACAGGATTGAGCGGCGGACTTCCAGAAGGGGGGGTGTATAGCGGTACCGGTGTTACGGATGATGGTAACGGACAAACATTTAGCTTTGATCCTTCCGTTGGTGGCGTAGGTACTACCACCGTAACGTATACGATCACAAACCTTTGTTCTGGTTCTGTGGAAAATGATACCGATACCATTACAGTAGGTGATAGTACGCTTGCCATTGTATGTCCTGAAGATATTACCACTTGTGACCCTGATATTTCTTTTGAATTTCCACGTCCTGCCGATGGTTGCTTCGGAAGATCTAGCAATCGCGTAACACAAAATACCGTTGAAACGAATAACGGAAGTATTGATTGTGACGGGGAACTTTCCGGTCACTTACGTCAATTCAACCTAACAACAGAAGGTGTAAGTAGAGATTATCTCATTACTGGTATAGACGTAGGAATTAATACGACCACGGGCGCAAACATCACTGTAAATATTTATTTGAATAATACCATTGATAACCCTATTACCTCATACGTAGTGCCAATTTCTACAAATGTTACACCTTATGCCACAGCAACTTCTGCTGTTCCGGCCGGTAGTGTATTTACTCATACCGTACCCTTTGATGTCTTTTTACCAGCAGGTACGGCGTTTACCGTAGAGGTGATCTCTCCTGCCTCCCAAAGTTTTATGATTGCATATAATGATTCAGGAGTTTTCAATAATCCTAATGATACTACTATTGGCTATACAAGCTGTATCAGTGGTTTACCGTACAGTGATTTATCTGATTTTGATTTTGGAGCGAACTCCGTGCTTATTGCAGTGCAGGGTACAGAAAGTGATTTCTTAACTACGGTGCAAACTACGGGAATTACTACGGGTGAAACCTATCCTTTGGGAGTTACAACCAACACATTTGAAACAACGGATAGTAGCACTGGTGATAGTGTTAGTTGTTCCTTTGACGTTAATGTATTAGGAGACAGTGTGACACAATTTGTGGGTGGTGCTTGGAACAATGGCGCTCCAACCAGTACAGCTCGTGCCATTATCTCTGATGATTATGATACCGCAGCACAAGGAAATATTGACGCTTGTGATTGTGATGTAGAAGCCGAAACTATTCTTACTGTAGGACCTGATGATTACCTGAATATTCAGTACAATATCAATGTAGAAGGTACGCTTAATGTAGCGCATACCGGATCTATTGTTCAATCAGAATCAAGTGCCATCGTCACCAACAACGGAACGATCAATGTTGATGTTACCACTCCGGTGCTTCAAACACGTGATTTCATGGTCATGGGAAGTCCGATGGACGGTGAGACACGTAACGATGTATTCGACAGCGCGTTTTTAGTGCTGAATAGTACACCAGGAAATTTCCTACCACACCCTGAAGTTCCTACAGGCGGAACCAACTTTGCCGATGATAACGGAGACTTCTGGAACAGCTACAGTGGTGCGATCAATGTGGGAGAAGGCTATATTGTTCGTCCGCAGAGCGGCTACACCGACCCTGCTAACACTACTTACGATATGACCTATAGCTTAGGGACGTTGAACAATGGGGATGTAACGCGTCCTATCGTGTTCAACGGTCTGGCAACCAACCCTAGTGGTACACCAAACGTACTGGCCAACCCATATGCTTCGGCTATCGATGCCGATCAATTGATCGCAGACAACGCGCTGATTGGCGAAGTTTATTTCTGGGAACACTTAACGCCTCCAAGCTCCAGTATTCCGGGGGCAGGTGGCATTAACTTCAGCATGGGAGATATCTCTATGTACAATACTTCCATGGCGCTTCCGGCAGCAAATGACCCAGGTACGACCACCACTCCCAATGGAGTGATCGCTACCGCCCAAGGTTTTGGTATCAAAGCGCAAGCGGCAGGTACGGTGACCTTTTCGAACGATATGCGACTTACTTCAGGAAACACAACGCTTCGCAACCCTGAAGGTGTCGATAAATTGACCTTACGTGTCTTCCATCAGGATTACGGTATTGGAAGTTACGCGGGTATCGCCTTCAACCCTACTGCCAGTGAAGGTTGGGATGTTGGGTATGACACCCAGCGCTTGGCTACCGCCATTAGTTTGTTCTCTCAACTCCAAGACGGAAAAGAACAATTGGCGATTCAAACCCTACCAAGCTTCGAATCCGGGATGAAGATCCCAATGGGCTTTGCCTCTCAGGTAACCGCTGATACAGCATATACCATTACCATTGCCGATATCGCAGGAGACAACCTGAGCCAAGCAAGTGTATATCTTATTGACAATGTCTTGAATACGATCACAGATCTTACCCAGGAAGATTATACCTTCCGCAGCAACGAAGGTACTTTCGAGGGACGCTTTACCTTACAGTTCGAATATGAGGTATTAGGAACCAACGATCTTAACCAAGGTGCATTTACCCTATACCCGAACCCTACCAAAGATCTGGTTACCATATCGGCTACAACACCGATCACACAAGTAGCCATCTATGATCTTCAAGGACGTTTGGTACAGACGCACATGGGGCAGGAAACGCGACAACTTACGGTTACTACCGATAAGTTAACTGCAGCCATGTACTTTGTGACGGTGACTACCCAAGAAGGCACCCTTACCAAACGATTGGTAAAACAATAATTATAACGTCTATATTCTTCAAAAACCGCCTGAAAAATCAGGCGGTTTTTTTGTAAGTGGTTTTTAATTCTAACGCGCTACTGTATCTTTGCATATGGCTCAAGAGTTAACAGCACAGGAACTTCATAATCTGGCAATGAATATTGTTGGAAAAGATCTAGAAACGCAGGGATTTGAGTTTTTAGGTGTGAATTCAAAATTAAACCGAAACCCGCAGTTCGTCGCACTGAAAGATAAAAATCTACATTTTGTTGTGGTACGTGCCGTGGCTTATCCTGATGATGCCGATCGATATGATCCTGAATTATTGAAAAAAATAAAAAAGCATGCTGAAAAATTTGAGGCAAAGACATTCTATGCCGGAGTAGGTTTGGGGCATGGTTCCGATTATGGGAAACCCGTGATCAAAGATGAAGCCTACACCATGATTTATAATGGACTACAAGAAATATGAGAAGCCTAGGCTCTATTTTTATATTGATACTGATAGTTTGGAGTTGCACTTCCGAAGCACCTCAAAAAACGATTCTTCAAGGGGAGGCTTTTGGAACCACCTATACCATTCAATACTTTTCTCAAGAACCTAGTGAACTGAAGTCGGGAATAGATTCTGTGATTCAGGCGATCAATCAATCGTTGAGCACATATCTTCCTTCCAGTGATATTTCAAAGATCAATGCGGGTGATTCCACCGTACAAACAGATCTTGCCTTTCAAGAAGTTTATACCTTGTCAGAGAGCATCTATCAACAGTCCAATGGGTATTTTGATCCAACGATCGGCGTGCTTCGGAATGCTTACGGTTTTGGTAATGAACGACCGCTTCAGCAAATTGATAGCACAGTGTTAGATTCCTTGATGAACTATGTTGGGTTTTCTAAGGTTCAGCTTCGTTCAAATGGAACGATCTCTAAAGAGCATCCTGCTATTTATTTTGATTTTAATGCAGTAGCCAAGGGATATGGAATCGATCGTATTGGTGCTTATCTTTCAGAACAAAATATTCAGCATTATTTGATAGAATTGGGGGGCGAATTGCTTGCTAGCGGAACAAATATTGAAAAACAACAAGCCTGGATCGTAGGAATTGAAGCCGTGGATTCCGATCTCGATGCGCGTAGCTATGCCGCCACCGTTCAATTGAAGGGCAAAGGAATGGCGTCTTCTGGAAATTACCGAAAATTTCGTTTGGACTCGCTCACCGGAAAAAAATACGTACACACCATTAACCCTCTCACCGGAGCGGCAGAACAAAGTGACGTCACCAGTGCTACCGTAATCGCGAACACCTGTGCGGAAGCAGATGCATATGCTACTGCGTTCATGGCGATGGGATTGGAACGTTCTAAGGAAATGCTTCGTAAATTACCTTCCGTGGGGGCATATCTTACCTATGTTGATGCTAACGGAAATTCTCAAATATTTGTTTCTGAAGTGTTTCGCCCCGAACTTTTAGAGGAGTTTTCTTCCGATAGGAAGTAATTCACCTTTCGCCAATCGATACCGATCAATTTCTTCCACCGAAAGTTTTGAAGTGTAATCTACTGCTTCTACATGAAAACCTACTGTTTTTAGTGTATCAAAATAATCCATTCCGTACACACGTACATGATCGTATTGACCAAAAATTCGCGCGCGTTCTTTGGGATCCGTAATGCTGTCGTCCTCAAAAGTGACGCTTCGTTCTTTTTCATACGGCACTTGAAGAACGGCCATCCCGCCCGGTGCCAGCACGCGAAATAATTCTTTCATGGCCTTTCGGTCGTCTGGAATATGCTCTAAGACATGATTACAAATAATAACATCATACGCATTGTCTTCAAAGGGAAGCGCGCAAATGTCAGCTTTCACATCAGCGATGGGTGAATTCAGGTCGGTTGTGGTATACTCAAGGTTCTTCAGCTTTCGGAAGCGATGTAAAAAAGCTTGTTCCGGGGCGAAGTGCAACACCTTATGGGGCGCTGTAAAGAAATCTGTTTCACGTTTCAAATAGAGCCAAAGTAATCGATGACGCTCCAATGATAAGGTTCCGGGAGCGAGCACATTGGGTCGTACTTTTTCATATCCATAGGATAAGAATTTACGATACGTATTCCCATCTATGGGATCTTCATAAGAACTTCCGCGTAAAAAAAAAGCTACAAACGGACGTACCCAATAACTGATCCTAATAAGGAAGGGTCTTGGGATAGCGTTAAGAAGAAACCGAAACATGAAATGAATGAATTACAGCACCAAGGCTTTTTGACGGAATTCACTTTCTTCGTCACTTTCGATGCCTAAGGCTTCGTAAATGTATCCGAAAGTAGAGAGTAGTTCAGGTTTTCCGTCGATCAAAGCGACATCGTGCTCAAAGTGTGCACTGGGTTTCCCATCTCTTGTTACAATGGTCCAGCCGTCCTTTAATTGTTTCACACGGTGCGTGCCTTGATTGATCATAGGTTCGATAGCAATGGTCATTCCTTCGATGAATTTTTTTCCACGCCCTCGTTTTCCATAATTTGGAACCTCAGGATCTTCGTGTAGTTTTTCGCCCAAACCGTGTCCCACTAACTCGCGAACCACACCATATCCATACGACTCACAATAGTTTTGAATCGCATAACCAATGTCCCCAACACGATTCCCTTTCTTAAAGGCTCGGATACCACGGTATAAGGACTCTTTTGTTACTTCCAAAAGTTTTTTGGTCTCAGGAGCCACGTCACCGATTTCAAATGTATAAGCATGATCGCCGTAATATCCATGAAGAATCGCACCGCAGTCTATCGCTACAATATCACCGTCTTCTAGCGGGGTGTCATTGGGTAACCCGTGGACCACCGCATCGTTCACACTAGTGAGTAGGGTAGCGGGACAATCATATAGCCCGAGAAATCCCGGAGTGGCACCCATATCTCGAATAAAGGTTTCGGCCTTGGCATTAAGATCGTTGGTGGTAACTCCTGGACCGACTTCTTTCGCAAGCATTCCTAACGTTTTAGAAACAACGAGTGCTGCTTCGCGCATCAATTCAATTTGTTCAGAAGTTTTTGGAATAATCATACTCTTAAATTACAGGCCAAACCAGTTTTTCTTTTTCTTTTTGACAGGCGCAACACCTGCCTCTCCTAAGAATTGTTGATAGATTTCCCCCCAACCCATGAGGCCACCTACATTTCGGTCGTCAATGAAGTAATCGGCGTTGATCTTTCGACTATATTTCGGGTCAAAATTTTCTTCCGGAAAACTTTTATTGACAGCATAGAAGACAACACCATGCTTTTCACAAAAGGCTACAGCATCATCCAATTGTTTTCCGTAACGATACGTCCATAAAATCAATCGGTGCCCTTTTTCTTGTAATGCTTTCAGGGTGTCGAAAGCAAAAAGTTGCGGTTTGCCGATATCCGGAAAAGCATCTTCCACAATCGTACCATCAAAATCAACTGCTATGGTATAGGTTTCGTTCATCAAGGTGTAATGAACTGCAAAATTACAAAGAATTATAGCAGGGATAAAGTTTTATTCTTACAACAAATACCTACAGCAGGGATTTTCCTGTCATGCTTTTCGGTGGGGTGATTCCCATCAGTGAGAGCAGGGTAGGAGCAATGTCTCCAAGCACTCCGTCTTGCACTTCTTTAATGTTTTTATCAACAAGGATCAGAGGCACCGGATTCGTTGTGTGAGCGGTATTTGGTGATCCATCAGGATTTCGCATGGTTTCACTATTTCCATGATCAGCAATAATAAGGGTCGTATATCCATGTGCGAGCGCTTCGTTCACTATACTTTGCGTACAAACGTCAATGGTTTCGCAGGCCTTGAGGGCAGCATCAAAGACGCCGGTATGTCCCACCATATCTGGATTGGCGAAATTCAGACATATAAAATCGGCACTTTCTTCTTTGATCACGGGAAGAATCTTGTCTCGTATTTCAAAGGCACTCATTTCGGGCTTAAGGTCATAAGTAGCTATCTTCGGAGAAGGGCACAAAATACGTTTTTCACCATCAAAAGGAGTTTCATTACCTCCATTGAAGAAGAACGTTACATGCGGGTATTTTTCGGTTTCCGCGATGCGAACTTGGGTCTTTCCATGTCGCGCCAAGACTTCTCCCAGAGTTTCCTGAATATTTTCTTTGTTGAAGATCACATGAATATTCTCAAAAGAATCATCGTAGTTGGTCAAGGTTACATAATGAAAGTTTCCTTTGGTCATCTCGTATTCGGGATGGTCCTGTTGTGACAATACTTCAGTGAGTTGTCGTCCTCGGTCGGTTCTAAAATTGAAAAAGATTACGACGTCGCCTTCGGAAAGCGTCGCGACAGGCTGTTCATTTTCCGTAAGGATTAAGGGCTCTAAGAACTCATCGGTAACTCCTTCTTCATAACTTTTTTTAATGCTTTCGGAAGCATTCTCTGTGGGCATTCCTTTTCCGAAGCGAATCGCATCATATGCTTTTTTGACCCGTTCCCAACGTTTGTCGCGGTCCATAGCAAAATACCGACCCACTACGGAAGCCAATTTCCCGGTGGAATGCTTCATGTGCGTTTCCAATTCAGTGATAAAACCTGCACCTGATTTTGGATCAACGTCGCGTCCGTCGGTGAA
Organism: Flavobacteriaceae bacterium UBA4166; assembly: GCA_002379985.1. Lineage (GTDB taxonomy): Bacteria > Bacteroidota > Bacteroidia > Flavobacteriales > Flavobacteriaceae > DFVG01. The sequence goes on along the minus strand of DFVG01000016.1, from coordinate 50,018 downwards.
TGCATGGACGAAAACGTTGGAGACGCCTGCTTCTTTGGCAGCATCCAACATCGCTTTTACATGATCGATGTGAGAATGTACACCACCGTCAGAAACCAATCCTAAAAAATGTACTTTTTTTTGATTTTTCTTGGCGTATTGAAAGGCGTGCTGAAGCACCTTTTCGTCTTTAAGTGTATTTTGAGCAACCGCTCTATTGATCTTTGCGAGGTCCTGATATACCACACGACCCGCTCCTAAATTCATGTGGCCAACTTCGCTATTTCCCATTTGTCCTTCCGGAAGTCCAACATGGGCGCCGTGCGTTAGTAATTGCGCATGTGGGTAGATGCCGTATAAACTGTCGATAAAAGGGGTGTGTGCTTGAGCGATGGCAGAGACTTCAGCATCTTGCGTGATCCCCCAGCCATCGAGAATGAGAAGGATGGTCTTTTTTTGCATAGCGTAAAGATACAAACAAAATAAACCGACTTCTATAGGAAATTAACCGGAAGCTGTGCGTTTTTAACCTCCGTATTTTTCAATGGCTGCTTCAATTTGTTCGATACGATTATCAGGGTCAGGGTGCGTGCTTTTAAATTCTGGTGCACGATTTGGGCCTGCAGCTGCTTTTAAGATTTCCATCACTTCAATCATTTCATAAGGGTCATAGCCAGCTCTTATCATGAAACGTACTCCCAGATCGTCGCTTTCTAATTCATCTTCGCGCCCATTTCCTAGCAATACATTTTGACCTATTCCGGAAAGGAGCCCACCGGCATCGGCACCTACAGAAGCTCCTTGAGAGACTGTTTGCCAAAATTCGGTGTTGGCGATGCGTTCTGCGGAATGTCTTCCCAATACATGACCAATCTCATGGCCTAATACCCCTGCTAATTGGTCTTCGTTTTCTAACCTCGAATACAAAGCATAGGTGATAAAAATTTGACCTCCCGGCAGCGCAAAGGCATTGACCGTTTGTGCATCAGCCAATAAATGGAAATCATATTGATACGGAGTTTCTCGTGCCATAGTGTTGTTAACGAGTTTTTGTCCTACCATATCTACGTAGTTTTGCATTCTTTCATCAGGGTAGAGTCCGCCATATTGCTCGGCCATTTGCGGCGCACTTTGGAGTCCGATGGCAATTTCTTCTTGCGGGTCCATGGAAATTACTTGTGTTTTCCCGGTATATGGGTTCTCTTCCGTATTGGCGCATTTTTTAAAGAAAGCGAAGGCTACGATGGCCAAGCCAATGAAGATGCGAATTTTCCAGCTACTGCGTCTCATAGGAGTAGATTTAGTGCCTTAAAGATACGAAAGTGAAGCCAATGGGAATGGTTCCTTATTCCAGAAAAATTGAAATTGATTACAACAGTTTTGGATTGATGTCTAGCACATTTTCCTTCCGATAGGTAGCGATAAAATCATCCGTAAAATAATCACTCCCTTTAATTTTTTCCTCCTGCAATATCGCTTTGATATCTAATTTGCGATAGGCTTTAAGCATCGGAATGGATACCGGAGCGTAACTCATATGCCAAGGCTCATACTTAAACCCATTTCGTTGCGCGTTGTTGGTATACACTTCATAAAAACCAAATTCAGCAGCATTCTCATTAAGCCACTCCTTCAATTTGCAAAACGGGCCGTCACCGTGAAAATGCTTGGCCTGCAACACGCTCTGCGGGCGTGGACTTCCATTGGCATCGATCAGATCCAGATCAGTGCCCCAATGGTGTCTTGAGGTCCCGGGGATGGTAGAATATTCAATAATTTTTTTGATCGCCTCTAAAGGTGCTAGTCCGTCTGAGGTAAAGTCAGCATACTTTCGCTCAAAGATCTCTTTCTGTCGCTCAAAACTTCGATAGGCAGAAACCACCTCTATGGCGATATTTTCTTTGGCTGCAGCCGCTTTCATGCGTTGAAAGGAAGCAGCAGTTTCTTTGTGCATAGTAGTCAGGTAGGTGTCTCCCGTAAGATCGGGATTTCCTTTTCCGATGAGTTGATCTCGCGTGTATGAGGTAGTAGATCGCATAGCAAGGTGGGGTAGTAGTGTGAGTCCGGTGACAGCACTCAAGGAGGTTTTGATAAATTGTTTCCGATCCATAGGTTAAAAATAATCAATTTTCGAGCCGGATGCGATCTCATACGCGGGTTTTCCTTGTTCGAAAATTCTTGCAGATGGGATTCCGTGTAGTGTTATTTCTTCTTTCTGAACGTGTAACCAACTCCCTTCTCGCAGCCCTACGACCGGAAGGTTGTGATAGGTATGAAACTCCTGAATTCTGGTTTCACGCGTTTCACCCATGTGTTCTAAATGAGGTGGCGGATCCAGATAATGTGGATTGATATTAAAAGGAACGACCCCTAATGTTTTAAAGGAAGGAGGGTACACAATAGGCATGTCGTTGGTGGTTTGCATGGTAATACCACAAAGGTTCGATCCGGCACTAGTACCTAAATACGGCATACCTTCGAAAATGCGGTCGCGTAATGCGGGCAGTAGATTGTATTGATAAAGAGTGTTAAGCAGCACAAACGTATTTCCACCTCCAACAAAAACGGCATCGGCACTAAGAATAGCTTCTTCCGAACTGTCATAGGTATGAATACCCCGAACCTCTTTATCTATCTTTTTAAATACTTCGGAAACTTTTGCCGTGTAATCATCATAAGAAACACCGCCGGGTCGCGCATACGGAATAAAGCAGATCTGTTCCGAAGCAGCAAAAAATGCTTCCAAAGGTTCCATTAAATAGTTGAGATAAGAATCCTTGTACAAGGTAGAGGTGCTCGCCAGAAGAATGTTTTTCATGTATTTCGGGTTGAAAAGTTCAAATTTAACAAACCTTCTTGGCCTTCTTATGATATTTATTAGGAAATGATCCGTATTTTTAGAATATGAATCCCTTCCGTGCTATCATATATGTGTTTCTTTTTGGATGCAGTTTGTCGTTGCAAGCACAGGAGGTTGAGCGCACTGTCATCAATGGACGCGTCACGGCTCCACAAGGAGAAGATATTGAAGGAATCAATTTATATAACATTTCCTCTCAGAAAGGTACGGTCACCGAGGCAGATGGTTCTTTTACTCTGGCAGTGGCAGAACAAGATCGTATTCTGGTTTCGGCCATACAATTTCAATCTTTTAAAGTTATTGTAGACGAGGGAGTGATCAATAACAAGCAATTGCGAATTTATCTAAATCCGGCGGTCAATGAATTGGAAGAGGTGATCGTGCGCCCATACGATTTAAGCGGTAATGTGATTGCTGATGTGGATCGTATAAAAGTATCGACCGTGGGTTCAGGTTTCGATCTTTCCTATGAAAATTTAGAGTTTAAAATGGACTTCCGTCCCGACCGGCAAAGTAGTATTAAAAGAAATATTGCGGCCGAGGCTCTTAACCAAGGTGCCAATCAAGCGGGTGCCAATTTATTAGGGCTCGCGGGCTTACTTTTTCCGAAGAAAAAACAAACTCCAAAAGAAGTGGTAGCCACAAAAGAAGCCTTGACCGTGGCGTTGCGACAACGCTTCAGTAATACGTACATTACAGAAACCTTCGATATCGAATCTGCTCGCGTAAATGATTTTATCTATTTTGTAGAAGAAAATGGATTACAACCACACCTATTAAAAGAAACGAACGAGATCCGTTTACTAGAACATTTACATCAGCAAAGTGAATTGTACAAGTCGCGCGTCCAAAATTAAGATCTTTATTGTTTGTTGGCTCTGTGCCTGCAGTATAGGGTGGGCGCAAGAAAAGACCTTACGAGGCAACCTGCAAAATAGGACAGATGTAGAAGGTATTCATGTCATTAATCTTAGTTTAAACGAAAGAACGATCACCAATGAAGACGGTAGTTTCCGAATTCCGGTTCGCGCGAATGATACCTTGTTCTTTTCTTCCCTAAAATACCAACCCCAAACCACGGTGATTACCCAAGAAATTTACAAAGATGGTTTTTTGGAGATCACCTTACAAGAATTGGTCAATGAACTGGATGAGGTATTAATACTGCCGCGTTTGTCTGGTGATATCGAAAAAGATCTTCAGCGCATTGAAATTATTGACACCATAAACTTTTACGACGTAGGGATACCGGGCTTTTTGGGAGTACAAGAAGAAAAGATCCCCAATTTGATGGGACAAGTAATTGCGCCTACGGCAGTAAATCTTGAAGGCTTATACAAATACATCAGCGGGTATTATCGCAAGCTCAAACTTCGGAGGAAATGGGATGTAGAGAATTCAACCATAGAAAACCTTACGAACAGCTATGGAGCCGCATTTTTTGAAGAAGCATTTCAGATTCCGGAAGATCGCCTCTATGAGTTTTTACTTTTTTGTATTGAAACCACCGACATTGAGCGCGACTTCCGCATTGAAAACTATAATGGGGTCTGGGAAGCTCTTACGCGATCGGCTTCTGAATATCGCAGTCGGTTGCCAAAAAAAGAGGAATAATTCTTGTAACATTGCTACGGAAAATAGGTCTTATATCATTTGAAACCCAATGTACATGAAGTTTCTTACAACATTATTGCTATTTCTTGTCGTCCCAATACTTCACGGGGCAAAGGAGGAGCATAAATTCTATGTGAGCGTTACCAAAGTGGAATACGCTTCTGAAACAAACGCCTTGCAGATCATCTCCAGTATTTTCATTGATGATATTGAAGAGGTCCTTCAAAAACGCTATCGGAAGGATGTTTCGCTGGCAACCAATAAAGAAACCGAAGCAGATGTCGTTTTATTGCAGCAGTATGTGTTTCAGAAATTATCTGTTACGACCGATGGCAAACCTTTGAAGATGAAGTATATTGGAAGAGAATACGATGTTGATATGGTGAAAATCTATATTGAAATTGAAGAGGTAACCGACTTTACATCGATAAGCATAGAAAATTCCATTTTACAAGACTTGTTTGAAGAACAACAGAATATAGTGCATGTCAAAAAGGGAGGAGAACGAAAAAGCATGATTTTAAACATAGACACTCCTAAAGGAATGTTAAAATTTGATTGAATTCCGTAAGAGCATCACAGAACGATTATTTTTAACCAGTTTACTAAATATAGAATCTAATACGTATGAATTTTAAAAGACTTTTGACGCTCTTCTTTGTGGTGATGTTGACCGGATGGGCGCAGGCACAAGAAGATGGAGAAACGGAAGCCCGCAAACCGGGGCATTACAATAACAATCGCTTTAAGCAATTGTATGAAGAGTTTTCTACTCCAAACATGTACCGATCTCCAAACGGAGCTCCCGGACCGAACTACTACCAGCAGCAGGCCGATTATGTCATGGATATCGAACTCGATGACGAAAAAGCGCGCATCTACGGAAACGAAACCATTACGTACACGAATAACTCCCCTGATGAGCTGGAATACCTTTGGGTGCAGTTGGATCAGAACGTACGCGCACAAGATTCAAAATCTCCTTTGATTGAGCCTAGTGGTGCCGCACCGGCAGAGCTAGCGAGTGCTTTCGTTGGAAAATATATGGGTGCCGGGTTTGATGGCGGTTTTAAAATTCAAGAGGTAAAGAACGAACGTGGGAATCCGCTTCCTTATACCATCAACAGAACGATGATGCGTGTAGAAATGCCGAAAGTTTTGAAAACGGGAGAATCTTTTTCCTTCTCCATAAAATGGTGGTACAACATTCCGGAACATACTATTGATAGAGCCCGCAGTGGATTTGAAACCTTTGCTGACGGAAACCGAGGTTATGTGATTGCTCAATTCTATCCGCGAATGGCGGTGTACAGCGATGTGGAAGGCTGGCAGAACAGTCAGTTTTGGGGTCGTGATGAATTCGCATTGCCTTTTGGTGACTTTGAAGTGAACATTACGGTTCCAGCCGATCATACCTTAGATGCTACCGGAAAATTATTGAATCGAAAAGAGGTCTTCACAAAGGCTATGATGGACCGCTATGAGCGTGCAAAGAAATCTTATGATAAGCCGGTAATTATAGTAACACAAGAAGAAGCCGAGGCCGCCTCTAAAGGATTTTCTAAGCAAAAGAAAACATGGAAGTTCAAGGCCGAAAATGTACGTGATTATGGTTTTGCAACTTCACGTCGCTACATTTGGGACATGATGGCGGTGAAAATCGGAAATCGTGATGTAATGGCGGTTTCAGTATACCCACCGGAAGGAAACCCGTTATGGGAGGACTGGTCAACACGTGTGGTGGCCAGCACCTTGAAATCGTATTCTCGTATGACATTCGATTATCCCTATCATAAAGCCATTTCGGTTCACGCAAAGAATCAAGGAATGGAATATCCAATGATCTGTTGGAACTATGGTCGTCCTGATGAAGACGGAAATTATAGCGAACGTACCAAATACGGAATGATGAGTGTGATCATTCACGAGGTGGGGCACAATTTCTTCCCGATGATCGTTAATAGTGACGAACGGCAATGGACATGGATGGACGAAGGAATCAATACTTTTGTTCAATATGTAGCCGAACAAGATTTTGGAGAAGAATATCCTGAAGCGATTGCACCCAATCAAGCATATCCTTCTCGTCGTGGACCTGCCAAGAACATTGTAGATTATATGGCAAGCGATCAAGATAATATGGCGCCCATTATGACCAAAGGACTGAATACCTATAGTTTTGGTGCCAATGCTTATGCCAAGCCTGCTACGGGATTGAATATTCTTCGGGAAACCATTATGGGTCGCGATTTATTTGACTATTCATTTAGAACCTATTCGCAACGATGGATGTTCAAACATCCTACCCCTGAAGATTTCTTCCGTACCATGGAAGATGCTTCGGCTGTAGATCTAGACTGGTTCTGGAGATCCTGGTTCTACACCACAGATTACACTGATATTGGCGTTGAAGATGTGAAAAAATTCTATGTAACTTCCAAAATGAACAAACAAGTTCGTGAAATGATGGAAGCGCGTGGGATGCAGGAAAGCGATCTTCCACCATTGGTCTATTTAGTTGAAGAAGGCAGCGAAGATTATGAGGAAAGCATGAAAAACGCTTCTTTAGAGGATGTTACCACACTTCAGGAGTATATCATGGATAACGTGGACGCTTCGGACAGAGCAAACCTCAAGAAGCCTAAATTCTTCTATGAGGTTGTTTTTGAAAAGCCAGGTGGAATCCCCATGCCTATTATTGCAGAATACACATACAGTGACGGTTCCACAGAACGTATCACCTATCCTGCACAGATTTGGAGAAAGAACGATAAGAGTGTTGGTAAAGTGATCGCTTCCGATAAGGAGATCACGAAGATCGTTGTGGACCCTGATGAGGAGACGGCCGATATTGATACGTCCAATAACACATGGCCCAAGCGAAAGAAGTTGGGTGAATTCGATAAATTCAAAGAAGAAGTCAAAGGCGAATAAGGTTTCGTCATTGCAAAAAGCCTCACTAAAGAGTGAGGCTTTTTTTATGGGATAATATACCATATGCTTACCGTGAATCGTTAGGAATCGTATATTTGTAATATGATTGGAGCGAGTTTTCCTTTGTTTATTAGCGGCGCAGAAATTGCCTTTATTCTCTTTATCGTGCTCATGGTCTTTGGAGCAGATAAAGTTCCGGAAATCGCGCGTGGTTTAGGGAAGGGAATGCGACAGATCAAAGATGCTACCAACGATATCAAATCTGAGATAACTAAAAGTGCCGAAAAGCATGGAGTCGATGTGGATATTACCAAAGATGTGCGGAAAGAGATCGATAAGGTAAAAGAAGATATCAATGATGTAGCCGGTTCGGTTAAACGCGATTTATAGATGTGGGACACCCTCAAACAATGGGATCGCGATCTCTTTATTTTTCTCAACAATTTACGTATTGAAGAATTCGACGGATTTTGGCTGTTCGTCACACAAATTGAAACGTGGACGCCTCTTTTCATTCTTTTCTTTATTCTGATCCTTTACTTTTACAAACCTAAAATGGGATTCGGGGTGATCTATTTCTTGCTTTTTTCCTTCGGAACAACCATTCTTTCTGTTGATATTGTAAAAGAAAGTGTTGCGAGGTTACGCCCCAATAATGTGGAAGCCTTGGGCGAACTCATCAAAGTCTTACAAACCCCTTCTAATTATAGTTTCTTTTCAGGTCATGCGGCGTCCAGCTTTTCAGTAACCGTCTTTGTAGCCTTAGCCCTTCGGAAGCATACTAAATGGATCCTAGCAGCCTTTATTTGGCCTCTTTTGTTTGTGATGAGCCGTATTTACGTGGGAGTCCATTATCCTAGTGATCTGTTGGTTGGAGCGGTCGTAGGATCTTTAATCGCGTACGGAAGTTATCAACTTTGCAAAAAATCATTAGGGGAAGTGAATTTTTTGTAATTTGAAGCTGCATTAACCTAAAATTCACTAAACATGAAATTATTTCAACGTATCATGGCGATAAGCGCCATGCTCCTTGTGGTGTCTTCCTGTTCGGAAGAGACCCTCATGCCAGAGGTCACTCCCCAGACCGATCTTAAAGCAAACGTTTCTCAAGAACTTTTGAGTATTGACCAGATCAATGCCATTATTCATGAGCGACTAAAAACTACCGGTACCTTTGATTGGGCCGATGTTTCCGATCAAGTATTGTGGAGTGCCACGGTACATGGTAACGAGTTACTTACCATTGGATATGGAAACGCCAACGAAAGTTTCCGCAACAGCGATTCACCGCAACTTACCGCTACCAAAACGGCAATCATATCAAGTGTTCTGTCTTCCGAAGCCATAAACCGTAAAGAAGCCGTAGTTGAAGATGATGCTGTACTGAATGTTATCGACCTCAAGGTAACGCAATTAAAGACGATTTCCGCTTTGCGAGAGCGCAACGATATTCGGTATCTGGAACCTAACGGATATTCCTACTTTTCAAACGAAGCCTATCCGCAAAATCAACGTTCGTCCAGTGGTTGCGATAAAAATGGACAAACACTAAATCCTGCTGATTATCGCACCATCGCTCCCGGAGCTCTGGTGAGTTGGACGTATGACGAGCATCAAATTGAACAAGCCTGGGCGTACAGCACCGGGGCGGGAATTACGGTCGGACTTATTGACACAGGAGTTTCACAGAGTCAGCCATTACTGGGAAATCAGTTCAATGACGGTTACAGTTCGGGTAGAACGATTCAGAAATACGGAACCTTTATTGATTCGGTTTGGCCGTGGTCTAGCAACTATGACGGTCCGCATGACAAATGTGGACATGGTACCAGCATGGGAGCTACCATTGCGGCACCTAGAAACAACAATAATCTTCCGGTGGGCGTGGCCTATAATTGTAATTTGGTCTCTTACCGTGCGACCGAGGACGTGGTATTGAATGATTATCACGAGCGAAAAGGAGTGAAAGATGCCTTGATTCAACTAGGAAATCGAAGCGATGTAAAGATCATTTCTATGTCTATTGGGTATCCTTGGTCTATTGGCAACGTTCGCGATGCGGTACGATATGCTCATTCTAGAGGAAAGCTGATCTTTGCTGCCGGTGGAACGTCTTTAGACTTCACCAATTGGTATCCGGTAATTTTCCCGGCGAGTATGAGCGAAACGGTAGCCGTAACTGGAATTACGGATGACGGTACCTATCAGCAGTGTGATACTTGCCATGACGGAAGTCAAATCGACTTTACGATCGTGATGGAACGCGATAACGACAATAGTCGTACCGGAACGGTTGTAGGCTTCTATAATGGCGATACCGATTATGTAGGAGGTTCGTCTGTAGCCACGGCGACCACTGCAGGGATTGCCGCTTTAATCTGGTCACGTCATCCGGGATGGTCGCGCAGTCAGGTGCTCAACAAACTAAAGCAAAGTGCTGAATTTTACCCCAATCGGGATAGCACCAAAGGCTATGGAAATATCAATGCCTTAGAAGCAGTACAATAATAGTTTCAACATTTGAAGCGAATAGGGTCGGTGTAAGCCGACCCTATTTTATGTTGAAAATCCCCCAAGGTACCGCAGGGAAAAATCAGGCACAGTATACAGGATTTTTCCTGTTTTTTTACACCGAAATTTTGCAACCATATGAAATACAGTGTATTAAAAACTTGTGTAAAGCTCATGATTTGATCGATGCAGCTACCTAAAGATAAAATTGTAGCTTTACGATAACCTAAAAATCAACATATTATGAAAACATTTATGCTCCCCTTTTTAGCTGTATTCGTGGTTTCTTCCGTGACTTTTTACGGATGTGAAGATGTGAAACAGCGACCTGCCGATCCTCCAAAGCAATCCATTTCTTTGGAAGAAGCTGAAAAATTAACCAATGAATTCATCAGAACTCGGGCCGGTATTATTAACGATTCTCTTGATATTGTAGATACACGTGACTTTCATTTCTCATTGAAAACATTGAAGCAGTATATTGAATATGTAGAACAAGAAGGAAAAAAGCTAGGAAGAGAAGACCTCGGTATTCGAATTCATTTTGCTGCGTATCCGGAGCGTTCTGAATATCCCGATCCCGGCTTTTCAACTGTAGTTTTGGTTCCCACGGCAAGTGTTCAAGGACAGGTAAAACCACAAGGTATTCTACCGGTGCAAGAGCAACACGAGGTTATCGATAGTTTGAAGGCACTCAATTTTGGAAATGGCGGTCGTCCCCCCAACGATTTGGAATAAGTATGTAGATGTCGTATATATTTCCAAGTATTGAATTGATTGCAGCCCTCATAGGCACTTGGCATTATCGTAAACTGAGCCAATGGCATGAGAAGTTGTTCTTAGGATTATTATGGCTTACATTTTTGGTTGAACTAGTTCAGCCTTTGATGAATGATCTTGCCAACATTCAAATTCCTTGGGTGTATCCGGTGTTTACCGTAATGAGCTTTCTTTTTTATTTTTATTGGTACCATACCGTATTAAGAACCAAAGTGGCCAAGCGTTTTGTTTGGGTGTTAGCACTGCTATATCTAGCGGTCACTCTTTATATAGAATATCACAAAGAGCTGTATGGCGGAAAAGGATATGCTTTTGTTACCGCCTCCATCGGTATACTGAGTTTGGCTTGTCTTCACTTTTATCAGTTGCTTCGTGCAGATTGGGTGTTGGTTGTAAAGCATCGATTAGAATTTTGGGTGTCCACGGCCTTGCTGTTATTCTATATTGGCATATTACCACTCATGCTTTTATCAGAATACCTTGGTGTTGAAGATTTAGGATATTTTATTGTGTTAGTAAGTTTGAATATCATCTTATACGGCTGTTACAGCATTGGATTCATATGGATGAACAACAAGTAACTTCATTTTTGGTCATTTTTTCCATCGTAGCATTTTGTTTGGCGCTAACGATGATCTTGCTTTTTGTGTTATTTCAGAAACGAAAAAATCGATTATTGCGGGAACAACAAGAAGCTGAGAACCGATTCCGGGAGGCCTTGATCACCATTCAAAATGAAATACGTGAGGAAACACTGCGCAATGTAAGTTGGGAGTTGCACGATAACATCGGTCAGTTGCTCACACTGGCCCGCATTCAACTGCAACGGGAGTCTCACACATCTCCCTATGTTCAGGAAGCATCAGATACAATTGCTAAAAGTTTATCTGAATTGAGAAGCCTTTCCAAGTCTATTAATCCAGACACCATAAAGGGCCTATCATTGGTAGATGCGTTGTCTCAGGAAATTGATCGTTTCAACAGAATGCAATATCTGAATGCTTCATTACACACATCAAACCATCGATTTGAACTCGATCCTAAGATAGAAGTTATTATCTTTAGGATGTTGCAAGAGTTTTTTACCAATACGGTAAAACATTCGAAGGCCACTTCATTAGAGGTCAGCGTACACTATGAGGAAGCGGCACTTGTGATCAAAGCGAGTGATAATGGAGTAGGTTTTGATCCAACAGAACGAAAAGCTCATCGAGGCATTGGGCTTACGAATATTCAACACCGGGCAGAATTGATTGGAGCCGAAGTGCAGATCGAATCGTCTGAAGGAAGGGGTACCCATTTTTACCTAACCTTAAAAAGGAAATTATGAAGTATTCGGTTGTGATAGTAGATGACCACCAATTGTTGTCTCAAGCGTTGGGAAGTTTGGTGAATGAGTTTGAAACCTTCTCTGTACTCTATACCTGTAGAAACGGATCAGAACTTCTAGAAAAGTTCAAAGCCCCTAAAAATATCCCCGATGTGGTACTCATGGACGTGAACATGCCTATCATGAATGGGATCGAAACCACACAACACTTGTATGAACACTTTCCGCAAGTACACGTACTGGCGCTATCCATTGAGGAGGACGAAACGACCATTCTCAAGATGCTTCGCGCCGGAGCCAAGGGCTATCTTCTCAAAGATGTGAAGAAGGGGGAACTCAAACAGGCCTTAACAGAAGTTGTGCAAAAAGGGTATTATCACACCAATACCGTGGCCAAACTCCTTGTGGATTCGCTTTCAGAAAAGCAATCTCCTGAAACCTTGTTAAAAGAACGAGAGTTAGAATTTATCAAACATGCCTGTACAGAAATGACGTACAAAGAAATTGCAGATGTGATGTGTTTAAGCCCTAAGACCATTGAAGGCTATCGCAACTCTATTTTTGAAAAACTAAACTTGCGCAATCGAACAGGCTTGGTGATCTACGCCATCAAGAACAAGTTGTTTATTCCCTGATCAGCGTACCCTCGCAATACTGAGGCCATCCCGAATGGGTAATAATACCGTTTCTAGTTTCGGGTGTTCGTTCAGCATTTTGTTGTATCGGATCAGCGCTTGGGTGTCGGCATCGTCTTCTTGCACCGTTTCCGTCACCTTCCCACTCCACAATACATTATCAGAAAGGAGCACCGCTCCTGGTTTTAAGCTAGAAATAAGCATTTCTAAATAGTTCGGGTAATTGTGTTTATCGGCATCAATAAATACCAGATCAAAGGTTTCATGAAGCGATGGAATGATCTCCAGTGCATTTCCAACGTGCTGCACAATACGATCTCCATACTCAGATCGATCGAAATACCTTCGTTGAAAATCATATAACTCTTCATTGTGATCAATAGTATGAAGTGTTCCGTCCTTCGCCATCCCTTCCGCCAAACAAAGGGCAGAATAGCCCGTGTAAGTACCAATTTCCAAAATGTTTTGCGGGCGCAGGAGTTTGGAAAGCATGCTGAGCAATCGACCTTGTAAGTGACCACTTAGCATTCGTGGTGCCATTACCTTTAACCATGTTTCTCGCTGCAGCTCTTGTAGTAGTTCGGGTTCCGACTGGCTATGGGCTTCGGCGTATTCACTGATATGTTCCGGTAGGAAATCCATTAAGACAAGATGCGTTTTACCAATTTTTCTTTTGCTTCTTTATCATCGCCACACAACCATTGTATTACATTGTCCTGCCACATGGCATCAGCCTCTTCCTGCGTCACAATATTGCGTTCTTTGGCAAGGTCTAAGATCTTGCCGGGGTAGGATGATTGCGGAGCGCTTTCCATTTCTCCCAAAGGATAAGGGTCGTCTAATCCCACCAATACTTGGTCAGATCCTTGGTTCTCTACTAATAATTTCAACGAGCCGGTGTCGTGCACTAAGGTGTCAAAGAAGATGTTCTTATGGCCTACTGATTTTCGGGGATGCACCTTTCCTTCAAAAAGATCGGGGCGGCCATCAAATCCCTGAATACGTCTCCCCAGATTGATCTGTGCCAATTGTCCGCCATGGGCGAAACACGTGCGCATGTTCGGAAATTTATCTGCATACCCGTTTAAGGTCAAGAAATGATAGGCGTCTGCACATTGCGCTAACATCCAAATAAGATGGAAGCGCCATGCGGTATTTTCTAACTTGATGAACTTTTCTCCGTCATAGGGATGGATTTCTACCGCGAGATTGTACTTGCTTGCCAGCTCAAAGATAGGCTCATTTTCCTCGTCAAAAATGCAACGCCAAGTACCAATGGTGTCCATGTAGTGCGTTGGCAAACACAACAGTCGCATGTCCAATTCTTCCACACAACGCTCGATCTCCCACAACGCCCCTCTTACAAAACCGGGGTGCACTACAAAACCACAGGTAAACTTAGCAGGATTATCCTGCTGTACCTTTGCGTTAAAATCATTCTGAAAACGCAACGCCTGTTTCATCTCTTCCACCCGCAGTCCGTTTCCATACAGTTGTGACAAATTCAATACTACCGCATGATCGATCTTATAGCGCTCCATCCAGGCGAGCTTCTCATCGAGAAAAAAACTGGAGTCTGTTACAGGCCGACTCCAATTCTTCTGAAGCATAAACTTTCGGTCCTTATCCACCCAAAAAATACCCTTGTCTTTCATGAATTGTGGAATTTCTTCCGGATAGGGAAGCAGGTGCGAATGGCCGTTGATGCGAAGTTTACGTTTCATCATGATGTCTTTTAGGGCATGCCCGCGCCTTCGGCACGGTCGGGCGTTCTGCTGTATCTTTTTCCGAAGAAAAAGGATGCCGCGTCACTCCCTCACGCAAGGTTAATTACAAGCTCTTGGTTCTTCCGCCATCCACCGGAAGATTCACTCCATTGATATAACTGGCGGCTTCACTCGCTAAAAATGCCACCGCGTTGGCGATCTCTCCGGGTTGTGCAAAACGTCGTGCCGGAACGAGCCCTTTCATGAATTCAGCGGCTTCTTCTTCCGTCTTATCAAATCGTTTTGAGGCTCCGGCAACAATATCTTTTAGGCGGTCGGTTGCCGTAAATCCGGGAAGGACATTATTTACCGTAATTCCAAAAGGACCCAGTTCGTTGGCCAAGGTCTTACTCCAATTGGCTACCGCACCGCGGATGGTGTTGCTTACGCCCAAGCCGTCAATAGGTTGTTTCACCGAAGTGGAAATGATGTTGATAATACGGCCGTAATCGGCTTTTTTCATGCCCGGAACCACGGCTTGCACCAATATCTGATTGCACACCAGATGTTGTGAGAACGCTTGTGTAAATTCATCGGTATCTGCAGAAAAAATAGGTCCGCCTTTCGGTCCGCCGGTATTATTCAACAGAATATGAAACACTTTGTTTTCTACGGCAATCGCTACTTTCGATTTTACCTCTTCCGGTTTCGAGAAATCGGCCACAAAATAATTGTGTTTTTGTCCCTTTTCGTGAGGCAATTCAATGAGTGTTTCTTTCAGTTTCGCTTCATCACGAGCTACCAAGGTAACAGTAGCCCCCAATTTTGCCAATACCTTGGCGGAGGCTTTCCCGATTCCCGCAGTACTTCCGCAAACCAAAGCATTTTTATTTGTAAGATCTATATTCATTTCAATGGATTGTTTTTCTTAAGATATTATTTTTCGAGGCCTTGTACAAATGAAACGGCTTAACTTTTTCCGTATTGAATACATACATTTTTAGGTTCTGTGAAAAACCGTAGCGCTTCGAAACCACCCTCACGACCCACACCACTATCTTTGGTGCCGCCAAAGGGCGTACGGAGGTCGCGGTTCAGCCAAGTATTCACCCAAACGATCCCGGCTTCTAATTGGTGGCTAACGCGCATCATGGTATCCACATGTTGCGTCCATACGGTTGCTGACAATCCATACGGAACGTTGTTCGCTTTTTGCAAGGCATCGGCTTCATCGGTAAAGGGCATAAGAGTCACTACCGGTCCAAAGATCTCTTCTTGATTCACCCGGCATTGGTTGTCGGTAACCTCAATCACCGTTGGTTGCAGGTAGTAACCTTCTTCGTGGTCGTCTACCGTCACGCGTTCACCGCCGCATAAGATCGTACCTCCTTCTTCAGTCGCTAGCTTTATATAGGCTTCAATCTTATCTCGATGGGCTTCCGATACCACGGCCCCCAATTGTGTTTCCGAAGCCTTTGGCGGGCCTACCACCAATTGCTGCACACGATGAACAAAGTCTTTTTTAAATTGCTCATACAACGTTTCTTGTACGTAAATTCTGCTGCTGCAAAGGCAGATCTGTCCTTGATTGGCAAAGGAAGAACGTACGGTGGTTGCCAACATTTTTTCATAATCGCAATCAGCGAAAATCAAATTTGGGTTTTTCCCCCCAAGTTCTAAGGATAGCTTTTTGAACATGGGCGCTGCTGAACGGGCAATATGCGCACCTGTTTTTGTTCCTCCCGTAAAAGAGATCGCTTTGATATGGGCGTGCGTCACAATGGCTTCGCCCACTTCATTACCCAACCCCTGAACAATATTAAGTACCCCTTCCGGTAGTCCGGCTTCTGTACAGATCTTACCTAACATATAGGCTGTTAAGGGCGTAATCTCACTAGGTTTGGCGACGACGGTGTTACCCGCTGCAAGCGCAGGAGCCACCTTCCAAGTAAAAAGATATAAGGGTAAATTCCAAGGAGCGATACAGCCTACCACGCCAATGGGTTGGCGCAACGTAAAATTCATGGTTTGGGTGCCAATGCTTTCATGTGCTTCGGAAGCAAACTGAGTAATGGCATGTGCAAAGAATCGAAAGTTGGACGAGGCCCTGGGGATGTCTAC
Organism: Flavobacteriaceae bacterium UBA4166; assembly: GCA_002379985.1. Classification (GTDB taxonomy): domain Bacteria; phylum Bacteroidota; class Bacteroidia; order Flavobacteriales; family Flavobacteriaceae; genus DFVG01. The sequence goes on along the minus strand of DFVG01000016.1, from coordinate 33,548 downwards.
AGAGAGTGCCAACGAGAGTGGTTTTCCGTTATCTTGACTTTCTGCTTCAGCCAAGGGGATGAGTTGTTCTTCAATAAGATCTGCGATCTTCGATAAGATCCGACTTCGTTCTTGGAGGGTCGTTTCGCTCCAAGTGGGAAAAGCCTTCGCTGCTGCCGCATATGCCTTAGCAACATCTTCTTCCCCCGAACGGGCTAACTTCGCATACACTTTTCCGGTAGCGGGGTTGAACACATCGATCCACGTTCCGTTTTCCGGATCGGTGTAACTGCCATTGATATAATTTTGTAGCTGTAACATTACGATAGCGGTTTATAGGCCATCGCCTTTATTTCCACAACCAAATGCGGGTGTGGCAATTGATGCACCGCAACCGTGGTTCGAGCCGGACCGCTTTCTTTCTTAAAATACTCGCCATACACTTCATTATAACCGGCAAAGTCGTTCATATTCACCAAGAAGGTGGTGACATCCACCACATCGGCTAGCGTAGCGCCTTCTGTGGCAAGATAATCTTGCATATTGTCCAATACCGCGCGGGTTTGTGCTTTAATATCCAGTTCCATACTGCCCATTTCATCCACTTGCCGAACACCGGCAAAGCTATTATCCGGTAAACGAGAGCTCGTTCCTGAAAGAAATAAAAAATCGCCCACACGTTTGATATGTGGATACGCCCCGCGAGGGGTGGCTTTACCATCTACTAATCTGCTTGAATGTTCCATAGTGTTAGTTTAAATTTCCTGCCACTTCATCGTCGTGCAGGATGTCTTCGGTTTCTTTTAGCACGAGTTCTAAACTTTGTCTCAAACTCATAACATCGGTTATCTTTCCGTCACTCAATAGATTGAGTATCGCTTTATCTTGGGCCCGACCCCTTCTCATAGCTTCGGAATAGGTAATATCTTCGTTAAAGGTGACCAGCGAATATTTTGAATGATACTTTTCAGGGAATTCTTGTTCAAAAGCGATCTCTAATTTGCGTTTTTGGCGGAAGAGATCACTAGCGGTATGTTCCTTCATTTCGTGAAAATTATCTACGGCAAGATCGGCAATGGCATCGGTGTCTTCTTTCCGTGCCGCTTCGTAAGCTTCAAAAATTTGCTGCCAGTTACCTTCGTGTTTTTCAATCATCGCATCAAAGACAACCACATCTTCAAACGAAGCATTCATCCCTTGGCCGTAAAAAGGAACGATGGCATGAGCAGCATCTCCTAATAACAATGTCTTTCCGTAGCTACTCCAAGGAGCACATTTAATGGTACCTAAAGGCCCCGTAGGATTTTCAAAGAATTCTTCTGCCAGATTTGGCATGAGTGCAACCGCATCGGGAAATTCCTTTTTAAAATACTCCTCAACGCGTTCGGGGGTGGTCAACGTCTCAAAGCAGTAGTCAGCGTTTTTATAAGGAAGGAATAAGGTTACCGTAAAACTACCATCCAAGTTAGGAAGGGCGATCAACATATCTTCGCCTCGCGGCCAGATATGTAAAGCATTCTTGTGTGCTCGATAGCCACCGTCTTCTGCTGCGGGAATGGATATTTCTTTATATCCATGTGTCAGCCATTGTTGCGAAAAGCTGAATAGAAATTTTTTATGTAAGAACATGCTCTTCCGTACGGCAGAACCGGCTCCATCAGTTCCAAGAAGCACACTTCCGGTAAGTTTTACTTCTTCACCGGTATCGTAATTTTTAAAAATTCCGGTGGCCTCTTGTAAATTTACCGAACGGCATCCATGATTAAATAAGATCCTCACATTTGGCATCGCTTCCGCAGCGTCCAATAATAATTTGTTGAGACCGGGACGGGAAACAGAATTGATGTATTCTTCTTTTCGACCGCTATACGGACTCAAAAACTTGTGTTGTTGGGCATCGTGTATCATACGACCGTGCATTGGGATACATAATTTTTTAGCTGCTTCTTCAACCCCGGCTAAGCGTAATCCTTTTAATCCGCGATCACTTAAGGCTAGGTTGATCGATCGGCCGGCATCTTGATGTACTTTCCGTAAATCCGGTCTTTTTTCAACTAGGGTTACTTGAAAACCTCGTTGCGCCATTCGTAGGGCAAGAAGGCTTCCGCAGAGACCTGCTCCAACGATAAGAACTCTATCTTTCATTTCGTATGCGTTTTAAACGGTTCACGAATTCATATACATCTTCAAAACTATTGTAAAGGGGTGTAGGAGCTACGCGAATTACATCGGGTTCTCTCCAGTCGCTGATCACGCCAGCTTTGGTGAGTTGTTCGTGCAGCTTCTTATCAGCATCCTTTACTTGGATGGAAAGTTGACATCCACGCTCTTTAGGGTTTTTTGGAGTGATGAGATTGATCTTAGGGTCTTGTAATGATTCTAGCAGGAATTCCAAATATCCGGTTAATTGAATGGATTTTTTCCGAAGGGCTTCCATACCCGCTTCGGCAAAAATATCCAGCGACGCACGAATGGCTGCCATTGATAGAATAGGCGGATTGCTTAATTGCCAACCTTCGGCAGTAGGAATGGGTTTGAAATCGTGGCGCATATTAAAACGCGTAGCCTTGTCATGGCCCCACCATCCGGAAAAACGGGGTAGGCCTGTATTGTCTAGATGTCTTTCGTGAATAAAACAACCTCCCAAACTGCCCGGGCCGCTGTTGAGATATTTGTATGTACACCACACGGCAAAATCGGCGCCCACCTCGTGTAGACTGGGTTGGATGTTACCGGCACCATGGGCTAAGTCGAAACCAACTTTTGCTCCATGCTGATGACCAAGCTCCGTAATTTCAGCTAACGGAAAGGATTGTCCCGAGTAATAATTGGTGCTTCCGATGAGCAGTAAGGCTACCTCGTGGCCTTTCTCTTTCAGAATGCTTTCCAAATCCTCAAATCGGCATAATTCCTCGCCCTCCCGAGGCTCCCAAAGTATGAGTCCGTTTTCCGGAGAAAACCCATGAAACTGCAACTGACTCTCGACCGCGTATTTATCGCTTGGGAAGGCATCGCGTTCAATGATGATCTTATACCGTTCTGCAGTAGGTTGGTAAAAGGAAACCATCATCAAGTGGAGGTTTACAGACAAGGTGTTCATGATAATAACCTCCTCGGGTTTCGCCCCTACAATCTGCGCCATTTGTTCCGTCAAAAATTCGTGATACGGCATCCAAGGATGGCGCGCATCGGTATGCCCTTCTACTCCGTATGTTGCCCAATCCTCTAGTTCTTGTGAAAGATACTCTTGTGTTTTCTTGGGTTGGAGTCCGAGAGAATTTCCGCAGAAATACAATAAAGGATCTCCGTTGTCATTTTTCGGAAATAAAAAACGATCCCGATAGGAACGAAGCGGATCCTGTTGATCTTGCTGCTGAGCGTACGAAAGCGTGTTCTCCATTTACTTTTTGATCGATAGATTGGTGAAATACAATTTGAAAGCACCGGTAGAATCCTGATGCATGGTAGGGAGGTTCATACCGTTGATATTTTTATAGTCTTCAAAAGTGGTTGCCATGGTAGGAACGGTGTCGTTCCCTTTGCGGAAGACCCATTCTTGGATGGTAAAATCGGCTTGGTAATAAAAATCGTAGGCATCTCCAGGAGTGTAGCCACCATCACCAGTATAGGTGATGGTAATTTTATTCAAAGTGTCTTTGGAAATGGGGGCAATGCTCTTATTTTCTTCTGAAATAGAGGTGCCTTCATCCCAAACCAGCTTTAGAGGAGCTAAAAGCCAATAAGAGTCATTGACAAACGCCTGATCGCGTTGTTTTTTAATACTGTCTAAGTTCTTAGACTGTACATAAGTTAATGTATCATTGCTCGTAAAGGAAGTAATCTTTTTTTCTTTCGGTCGCCAGATATAGCTGCGCTCAAAATGCTGTTCACCACGATCGACATTAAAAGTGAAGTTTACTTCGGAAACTTCATGCCAATTATCTAGCCCGTGCGCTTGGGCAATACGTTCTGCGGTGGTAAGCGTTTCTGTTTGTGAAATTTCGTCTTCAGATTTTTCTGAGGGGTCTGCAGGACAAGCCAGAAACATAAATGATAGTGGGAGAAGGAAAAGGAAATACTTCATAGCGTTGGTTTTGTTTCTCTCAAAATTAATCAATTCTCTCGTGGGGAACTAAAAAAGCCCTGCTGAATCTTCAACAGGGCTTCCTTTTGGCAGGCTGTAGAAATTAATCTACAGCATCCTCAACATCATCAGCGACATCTTCAATTTCATCGCCTACCGATTTATTTTCTCTACAGCTGATAAATCCGGTGCTTAAAATTCCGGCAGCAAATAATAATAACATCAATTTCTTCATAATAAAATTATTTAAAGGTTGGTTTTAAATTAATAGTTTGTATTCGTAATCAAGGTCTTCTCCCTGTGGCTAATCGGTAAAGAATACCAATGATTGCTAGCACAAGTAGAATGTGAATGAGGCTACCTACAGCTTCTCCGAAGCCAAAATACCCTACAAGCCATCCTATAATTAATAGGACTACGATAAGCCAAATTATGTCTCTCATAACGGTTGATTGTTTGTGGTTAATACATTAAAGTTACTTTAAACATGGTTTGCATGGTAAAGTTTAACCTAGTTTAACGTAGGGTGTTAAATCTTTTTGAATAATTACGCATCTTTGTTTTATGGACCTTAATAAAGCCTTTAATATAAATAGAGAAACATGGAATCGAAAAGTGGAACTCCATGCGAAAAGCGATTTTTATGATCTGCAGGGGTTTAAAAGAGGAAAAACGTCGCTGAAACTTTACGAAATGGAAGCTTTAGGAGATGTTTCCGGCAAGTCCCTACTACACTTGCAATGTCATTTTGGTTTGGATACGTTAAGTTGGTCACGAATGGGGGCGCAGTGTACGGGAATCGATATTTCAGATAAAGCGGTCGATCTCGCGAAACAGCTTTCGAATGAATTGGATATTAGTGCAAATTTTGTGTGTTGTAATGTATTGGACACGTCTGAATACATAACAGAAACCTTTGATATTGTTTATACAAGCTATGGGGTGATCGGTTGGATTCCTGATTTGACGCCTTGGGCGGAAATGATCGCCGCACGCCTAAAGCCCGGGGGTTATTTTTATATGGTAGAATTTCATCCGATTCCGTGGATGTTTGATTATCTGAAGACGCCACCTGAAATGACCTATGGCTACCAACAAAAAGAAGCCATCTACGAGAAATATGAGGGTACTTATGCTGATGAGGAGTCTTCGATAATTAGCGAAGAATATGCATGGAATCATGGGTTGGCCGAGGTGATCGGTGCTTTACTAAAGGCCGGGCTTACTCTTGAACGCTTTAACGAATTTGAGGGGAGTCCGTACAATGTGTTCCCTGACTTAGTGCAACAACCAAATGGACTCTATGAACGCTCAGACAAGCTCTTCCCACTAGTCTATGAAATTGGCGCCAAGAAACCGCTTTAATTAATGTGCGGCATCCTCTTTTAGTAATTCAGGAAATTTCTTCTGAAAACGTTGTAAGCGAGGAATCGATACGTTTTGTATGTATGGATTTCCAGGATTGTTCTTTTCATAATTTTGATGGTATCCTTCGGCTATCCAAAATTTTTGAAATGGTAAGACTTGGGCGGCTACTTTTCCTTCACCCAGCTCTTTTTCTAAAGTAGCGATCTTCCGATCGATGATCTCTTTCTGAGAATCATTCTGATAAAAAATAATGGAACGATATTGCGAACCACGATCGGGACCTTGACCATTGACTTGTGTAATATTTTGGGATCCGAAATATACATCGACTAAGGTTGCAAAGGTAACTACTTCGGGATCGTAGATGATTTCTACCGCTTCTGCATGTCCTGTTCTACCGGTGTTACTCGACTCATAAGTAGGATTTTCGGTGTGACCACCACTATATCCGGAAATGGATTCCTTAACGCCTTTTACGCTTTCGTAAATCGCTTCTACACACCAAAAACAACCGCTGGCAAAATAGGCTTTTTCATAACCGTTTTCAGAAGGAACCTCTACTGGAGTCACATTGGCTTGTGCTTCAGCCTCAGTCTTTTTGTTTTCTTTATTCGTTGATTGACACGCTGCAGGCAAGGTCAGTGCCAGGAATGCCAGTACTAGGAGGGATGCTTTTTTCATCATAATTAATTTTTGGGTGAGTCGATTATTCTCTTCAACCTTACACGGATAAAGTAATAAAAAAAGCCTTCACGTACTGTGAAGGCTTTGTTATAATTGAATGCGTTTGAATTACTTTACTTTATCAAAAAGCGCTTCCATTTTTTCTTGTTCTTCTTGCGCCAAGGCAGGGTCAACTAAAATTCGACCACTGTGTTCGTCCGTGATGATTTTTTTGCGGGAAGCGATCTCCATTTGCACCTGTGGCGGAATGGTAAAGAAAGAACCTCCCGAAGCACCTCGTTCTACCGGCACTACGGCGAGTCCATTTTTCACATTTGTACGGATACGCTTGTAGGCTTTGATAAGTCGTTCTTCGATCTTCTTCTCGTACGACTCAGATTCTTTGATCAACGACTTTTCTTCTTTCTCTGTTTCAGAAAGAATTTCATTCAATTCGTCTTTCTTGTGCTTTAAATGCTCTTCGCGCTCTCCTAATCGCTCTTTCGTTTCATCGATCACCTGATTTTTCTGTTCGATCTGCGCTTTGAATTCTTTGATGTGCTTTTCAGCCAATTGAATTTCTAATTCCTGAAACTCAATTTCCTTACTCAACGAATTGTATTCACGGTTGTTTCGAACGTTATCTTGCTGTGAGGTATATTTTTTGATCAGCGACTTCGCTTCTTCAATCAAATTCTTTTTATCCTTGATCTGGTCTTCGATGACTTCTAGGTCACCCTTCAACTTATCCAAGCGGGTATTCATACCGGCCACTTCATCTTCTAAATCTTCAACTTCCAAAGGAAGCTCTCCACGTACGTTGCGAATCTCATCAATTCGAGAATCGATCAATTGCAGATCGTACAGGGCTCTTAGCTTCTCTTCTACAGTGATTTCGGTTTTCTTTGCCATAGTTTAAAAACAAGTAATAGGATTGGTGTTTATTTGCGATAAAACGACTGCAAAATTAGTAATTTTTTCCTTAAGGGCATCGACTAATAACTCTTTTGTGAATTGTTCGCTCTCATAATGACCGATATCGGCCAATAAAATGCTGCCTTCTGCTTTAAAATAGTCATGATATTTTAAGTCGGCTGTAACAAACGCATCCGCTCCGGCGGCTTTAGCGGCGTCAATGGCAAAGCTTCCGCTACCACCCAACACGGCTACAGCGGTTATCGGTTTGTTCAATAATTTTGAATGTTTGATACATCCGCAGTGAAACGTGTCCTTAAGTAACTCAAGAAACTTAGTTTCCGAAAGGCCTTCGTCCCAATAGCCTATCATGCCCATACCCATGTGTTGATGGGTATTCTCTAAGGTAACGATTTCATACGCTACTTCTTCGTAGGGGTGCGCTTGTTTTAGTGTATTAATAATGTTTTTTTGTAGATGCTTCGGAAATGTAATGCCAATTTGTTGCTCCGGTTCATAATGGGTTTTGCCTTTTTTACCGATGGTTGGATTTGCCGCTTCGTTTCCTCGGAAACTTCCGATCCCTTCCGAAGAAAAACTACAATGATCGTAATTACCAATCGAACCGGCGCCCACTGCAAATAGTGCCTCCTTTAGCGCTGAAGCATGATCTGTTGGAACGTACGTGGTCAGCTTCTGAATATGACGTTGCTTCGGAAGCAAGATGCGTCTGTTCTTCAGTTGCAACTTTTCACAGATCTTCGCATTCACTCCGTTCCAATCGTTGTCCAGGGCCGTGTGAATGGCGTAGATAGCAATATCGTGTTTAATGGCTTTTTGTACGACGCGTTCCACATAGGTACGGCCCGTGATCTTTTTGAGGCCCGAGAAGATAATCGGGTGAAAGCTCACGATCAAATTACAGTCTTTTGTAATGGCTTCATCAACCACCGCTTCTAGCGTGTCTAGCGTTACTAAGATACCGGTAAGAGCTGCCTGTGCGTCACCTACTAGGAGTCCGGTATTATCAAAATCTTCCGCATAGGGAAGGGGTGCTAATGTTTGAAGATGATTTAGTACCTCTTGTATCTTCATGCCTTCGTATTTTAGGGTAAAGATAGAAAAAGTATATCTTCGTATCCATGAAGTTGCTACGCCAATTGCTCTTTCCTTTCTCGCTGCTATATGGGGCGGTTGTTTGGATTCGGAATAAAGCATACGATCTAGATTGGTTATCCAGCACTTCTTACGATCTACCGGTTATTTGCGTTGGAAACTTATCTGTGGGTGGAACCGGAAAATCTCCTATGATCGCTTATTTAATTTCCTTTCTGCAAGAAGATTTTAAGGTCGCGGTATTAAGTAGGGGTTATAAACGAAAGACAAGTGGATTTCGCGAAGTGAATACAACAAGTACCGCAGAAGAAGTAGGCGATGAGCCGTTGCAGTGCAAGCAAAACTTCCCGGAGGTAACCGTAGCCGTTTGTGCCGATAGGAGAACAGGGATAGAACAATTGCGAACCAAGGCAGACGTGATCTTGTTGGATGATGCGTTTCAACACAGAAAGGTGAAGGCATCTTTAAATATGGTGTTGACTCCATTCAACGATCTGTATATAGACGATTTGATGTTGCCTACCGGAAATCTTCGCGAACCGATTTCGGGAATTCGTCGGGCAGACATTGTCGTTGTAACCAAATGTCCGCATAAAGTGCCGTATGCGAAACTACAGGAAATTCAATATAAGTTGCAATTGCGGCCGGAACAACTTCTATTTTTTTCTAAGATCGGGTACGACCTGAATATTTACAGTACTACAGAATCGCTTCCGTTGCATTACCTACAAGACAAGCATTTTACGTTAGTCACAGGTATTGCGAATCCACAACCCTTAGTTGATTTCTTAGAGCAGGAGGCCTTTTCTTTTACGCATTGGAATTTTCCTGATCATCACAGCTTTTCCGCTTCGGAAATAAAAAAAATAGCTCAGGAAGAACTCATCCTCACCACCGAAAAGGATTATATGAGGCTACAGGGGAAAGTGTCAAAATACGCTTTGTACTATCTGCCCATAAAGACAGTGATCCTTAACGAACAAGAGCAGTATTTTCAAGAAACCGTACTCTCAAAAATGCGGGAGTACTAAGATTTGACCGGTATCTTTTTATTCTCAAGCGTTCGGTAGATCTTTTCGAAGAATTCTTCTGTTTTGAAAGGCTTCGGAATGATCTCATTAAAGCCTGCCCGGTAGAAATCGTCTAAGTTCTCATCGATGGTAACAGCGGTTAATGCAATAATAGGAAGCTGTTTGTCAAACTCACGAATCTTTTGTGTAGCCTCAATTCCGCTGATCCCCGGCATATGGATGTCCATGAGAATCACGTCAAAGTTTTCGGCCTTGATCATTTCAATGGCATCAATACCATTGTCGGCTACCTTGCACTCCATTTTGTTCTTCTCGAGGATCTTCTTGGTGATCATTTGATTGATCTTATTGTCTTCAACCACTAAGATTGATTTGTTCTCTAATGCCACGTAATCTACATCGTAAATGATGTTTCGTGGATTATTATCTTCCTGGAACTCTTCGGAAACACCAAAGGCTATGTCAAACCAAAACTTTGATCCTTTTCCTAATTGACTTTCTAAGTGGATCTTACTTCCCATTAATTCCAATAAGTTCTTCACTATGGAAAGCCCTAATCCCGTACCGCCAAACTTTCTATTGATCTGAAGCGAGGCTTGCGAAAAGGTTTCAAAAATGCTTTTTTGTTTTTTGCGCGAAATCCCCACCCCGTTGTCTTCAATTTCAAAGTGAAGTTTTACCTTGTTGTTGCCGGATTGTTCCAATAACTTCACGCGAACGGTCACATCCCCATTCTGAGTGAACTTTACCGAATTTCCCACCAGGTTGATCAAGATCTGTGATAGTTTTAGTGGGTCTCCTACCAACTTATTCGGGATGCGCTCATCAAATTCGAAATGAAGGTTGTTCTTACGGTCTTCGGCTGATTTTTTTAATGCAACCAGTACATCATTAAGACGTTTTTTGAGATTGAAAGTGGTTTTTTCAATTTCAACCTTATTGGCCTCCAATTTGTTGAGGTCTAATATATTATTGATAAGCGACAACAAATATTCTCCGGAAAACTTTAATGAATTTAGATGATCTTTCTGATCGGGTTTTGGATTCTCTTCCAAAAGCAGGTGGGTAAGTCCGGTTACCGCATACAACGGAGTTCGAAGTTCATGCGTAATGGTAGAGAGAAATTGGGCCTTCGCCAAGGATGCTTTTTCTGCTTTTTCCTTGGCCAGTTGCAATTCGTTGTTTTTATCTTGAAGTAATTCGTTGGCCTTAGCTCGAAGATTATTGTTCTTGTATAAGGATAAGGTTAATAGGGAAAGAATAACGATCAAGGCAATACTTAACCCGGTGGTCATCCTACTGAAATTGATCGACTTCTGTTTTTTGTCAATATCATCTTGCTGGGTAGCGATAATCTCATTTAGGTCTCCCACGTTACTTTCAGTATCTACACTTTTGGCAACAGCTGCTAAATACACTTGCTGTAGTGAGTCATTCTGAAATTCATAGCGTGCCAAATTTTCTTCGGCAACCGACATGTTATTTTCCCGAAGGGCGATGTAGGCTTTTATCTTATAACTTTCAATCCGAAGTCTATCCAGTCCGTGTGCCTCTATCAATGCAGTAGCATCAGCCAGCGCCATCTTTGCCTGCTGTAGCTTGTTCTGCGAAGTAGCATTTTCTAGGTTGAGATACGAGTCGGCTATTTTAATTTTTACAAAAGCCAACAATCGGTGCTCATCAAATTCTTGTAATGTAGGCAGTGCAGCATCCAGATAATTAATGGCCTTATTGAAGTTATTCATCTTGTATTCCAGAAACCCTTGTGCCACGAGTACCTTCGCTTGTCCAGTCTCGTTATTTTGTTGTGCGTACAATGTGTTTGCATCTTTTGCAAAGGAGTTGGCCTCATCATACTTTCCTATGTTACTCAAAATAAAGCTCTGTAGCGTAAACGCTTCTGCTAGCAAACTATCATTCTTGCTTTCCTTTAAATAAATAATGGCTTGTATGATCTCTGAGTTTGCTTTGTCGAAATGATGCAAGTCGTAAAACAACGTTCCGCGATCTAGCTTTACGGCGCCTTTTGCCAAGGGATCTTGCATAAAAGAAACAAGGGTATTGGCGCGAGCCAATTCCTCAATGGCTTGATCATACACTTTATTGTTTATAGCTGTTTTCGCTTTTTGGCGATAGGTAGAAACTTGAGCCAAAGAATCCTTCCTGGTTTGCATCGCAAGGGACACCCCAGTGGATAAAATAAGGAAAAGCAGGCAGCAAACCCATTTACTGCTTCGTGTGCAAGCGTGCATACAGTTTGTGTACTTCAGCGATAAATATAGTCATTTCCTCGATATTAGGCGGATTAAATCAATAATTCTTGAACTATAGCCTACCTCGTTATCATACCACCCAATAATTTTAACCAAACGGCCTATTACTGAGGTCATTCCTGCATCAAAAATACAGGAATGGGGATTGCCTTTTATATCCACAGAAACAATGGGATCTTCGGTGTATTGTAGAATCCCTTTTAATTCGTTTTCGGAAGCTTTCTGAAATGCCTCGTTCACCGCTGCTATTGAGATATCACGTTGCACATTCAAGGTTATGTCTGTCAAGGAGCCGTTGATCACCGGAACGCGAATACCGCATCCCCCAATAACGTCAGATAGCTCAGGAAAGATTTTTGTGAGTGCCTTGGCTGCCCCGGTGGTAGTGGGTACGATAGACTGGCCAGCGGCCCGTGCTCTCCGTAGATCACGATGGGGCTGGTCGTGTAAGCTCTGGTCTGTGGTATACGAGTGAACCGTTGTGATGTAGGCTTGATCGATCCCACAAATGTTTTGGATCACTTGCAGCATAGGAGCTGCGTTGTTGGTAGTGCAAGACGCATTAGAGATGATTGTATCTTCCTCTGTTATCAGCCCTTCATTTACACCAAGCACAATCGTTTTTATCGCGTCATCTTGCGGCGGCACCGAAAGAATGACTTTCGACACCTCTGTCCCCAAATGCGGTTCAAGTTGTTCTCTGATTTTAAACTTTCCGGTGCATTCAATCACAACATCAAGGTTCTTCCAAGGAATGTTTTTGATGATTGCTTCGGAAGAAAATGAAATGTTTTGATCGCCTATCGTTATTTGGTCTTCCCCAGAGGCAAATACAGGCATGGGAAGCATGCCGTGTACACTGTCATACTTTAGAAGATGCGCCAGTGTTTCCGCGGAAGCGATATCATTGACCTGCACCACTTCAATATCTGGCACCGTATGTAGGAGTCGGAATAAAGTCCTTCCAATACGACCGAAGCCGTTAATGCCAACCCGTATGGGACGCGCTGCTGTCACCGCTTACGTTAAGTGTTTTTGTGCTTTATAAGAAGAACGAACCAGCGCACCACTTTCTACGTGTCTAAAGCCCATTTCGAGTCCGATGGTCTCGTACTTTTTAAACTGTTCTGGAGTAATAAATTCTTTTACCGGAAGGTGCTTTTTAGAAGGTTGTAGGTACTGGCCGATGGTCACAATATCCAGGTCGACGCTTCGAAGGTCTTTTAAGGTTTGAATGACTTCTTCTTCGGTTTCTCCCAAACCTAGCATGATACCGCTTTTGGTGCGTTTGATGCCCTGCTCTTTTAAATACCGAAGTACTTCCAGACTGCGTTCGTATTTTGCTTGAATTCGAACTTCTCGGGTCAATCGCTTGACGGTTTCCATGTTATGAGACACTACTTCAGGGGCAACGGCAATAATTCGGTCAATATTTTTAGTGACTCCTTGAAAATCCGGAATCAAGGTCTCTAAAGTAGTTTCAGGGTTCATTCTTCTGATCGCCTGTACGGTTTCTGCCCAAATGATTGATCCCATGTCTTTTAAGTCATCACGATCTACCGAAGTGATTACCGCGTGCTTGATCTCCATGAGCTTGATAGAGCGTGCTACTTTTTCGGGTTCATCCCAGGCAACGGTGTCGGGTCGACCGGTCTTCACACCACAGAAACCACAAGACCGTGTGCATACATTTCCCAAGATCATAAAGGTAGCGGTACCTTCGGTCCAACATTCGCCCATATTCGGGCAGCTTCCAGACGTACAAATGGTATGCAGATCATATTTATCTACAAGCCCTCGTAGCTCGGAATATTTTTTTCCGGTAGGCAATTTTACCCGAAGCCATTTCGGTTTTGGCGCAGGTTTTTGGGGTGCTAAGGTTTCTGTGCTCATAGTGGTTACAAAGATACAAAGAATTTATGCCAAAAAAGATTCAGAATAGAGTAGTTATGTACCAACCGCTAAACCCTATGAGCAGAACAATTCCCACTAGTGCAAAGCTTCGATACAGCATAGAAGGCCTTGCTGCTTTCGGTGTATGCTTTCCGGTGAGTAATATATAGTTAGCGATGGCATAAAAGGGTGCTGTTAAGAACGAGAGCACCGTTGCAATTTGGATAAGGGTTCCCATTTCAGAAACGAAAAAGAAAAAAATTGCTAACGTACCGCCCACTAAAACCAAAAGCCAAAATAGGTAGCCGCGCTTCCAGCTTTTCTTGAATAGAATTTCTGAAGCGGAATGCATAACGCGGGGAGAAGCATCTAGAGTGGTCAATGTGGTGCTGAACATGGTAGTAAGTGCCGCAATCCCAATGATCAATCGTGCCCAATCTCCCAAGCTGTAGGCATACATATTAATTAATTGATTAGCGAATTCTGTGCCGTTACTCGAAAAGGAAGCTCCAGATTGATACATGACCAAAGCTCCCAAAGCAAGAAATCCAATAGCCAGAACGGTGGTCGTGATATAGCCCACATTAAAATCGAAGCGTGATTGTTTTTCGTTGATGGAAGTGTCCATTTTTTTCTTTTCAAGTGTCCAAGTTGAATGCCAAATAGAGATATCGAGTGGCGCGGGCATCCAACCCATAAAAGCAATTAAAAAGGCGATGGAAATAGCATCGGTAGGAAGCACTTGTTCGAAGGTGATGTGATGAGCACTCGGACTAACAAGTAGCACAGCGACAATCGTACTTACGGTAAGACATAGCACAATGATCTTCATCAAATGATCTAAGGCTTTATAACGTCCCAATAACAAAATGAAGGTGCAAATGCCGGTGACTATGGCCGTCCAAAGCACCAACGAGCCGCTTCCGAAGAGAGAAGAAGCAATTCCAGCGGTAACGATGGTTACGGCGGTTTGAATGGTAAACATAGAAGCAAAAGTGACCACGTAATAAAGAAGTAACATCCCCTTTCCCAATTTTCTGTAGCCTTCGATCAGGCTGGTTCCTGTGGCACTTGCATACCGCGGTCCAAATTCAAAAAAGGGATACTTAATAGCATTGATAAGAAGCAGCGCCCAAAGGAGTCCGAATCCAAAATCGGCTCCCGCACGGGTAGATTGTACCAAATGCGACACGCCGATGGCAGCGCCGGCAAAGACAAATCCGGGTCCCAGTTTTCTAAAAAGCGAGGTCACCGCGTATCGTTTTGATGAATAATCTCTGCAAGTAATTTCTTTGCGCGTAAGAGTCGCACCTTGACGTTATTCAGTGGCTCTTCTAAGATCTCAGAAATCTCTTTGTAGCTCCGTTCTTGAAAATAGCGCAAATTGATCACGTCTTGATAATGTGGCTTTAGTTGCTTGATATACCGTAGCAATTGTGCCAAATTTTGCTCTCTAATGAGAATGTCTTCCGGGGTGGGAGCTTGATCGGGAATGCGTTGTACTTGTTCGTCACTGGTATCAGTGGTATTCTCGTACAAGCTGGCATTCTTTTTCCTGCTTCGATCAATCTGAATATTCTTTGAAATAGCGATCAACCACGTGGCAAATGCATAATTTTCATCAAAAGTTTCGATGCGATCGAACGCTTTCGAAAAGGTTTCAATGGTAATATCTTCCGCTTCATATTCATTGTTAACGCGTTTGATTTGAAATCCGTAGACCTGATTCCAATAATGATCTAAGAGGAAGGTAAAGCCGATGGCTTCTCCTTGTTTTGCTTTTTGAATGTGATGCAGAATGGTTTGGTCGTCTATTTCCAACGTGGAGGTTTTGAAACGGTATTGGAAATAAAGATACTCAATTGAAAGGATACTAGAAAGACCTCAAGAATAGGAAGCCATAGAATCAAATCAGGTTCTTTGAGTTTTTGAAAGGCCTTTCCGTAGACAGCATACTGAAGCGCCAATCGAAGTGCCAAGAGTGCGAGTCCCCAAAACCAGAGATCGGTAAAAAAGGTAATCGCTAATACCGGCCAAAAGAGGAGATTGCCTAAAAAGAAAAAACTAAGTAGGGCCTTGTGTTTTAATTGGTAATGAGAGGCTGTAGTGATGTGCCTTCGTTTTTGCAACCACCACGTTTGCCACGTTTTTTTTGGAGTTGAATAGGTAAAAGCTTCGGAAGCATTGCAAATACTGATATTGCTAGCGGTAGCTGCTTCGTTCACGAAGAGGTCATCATCTCCGGAAGGAATCTTCACATGCGACATGAATCCCTTGTTGTCATAGAAAAGGTGACTGGTATACGCTAGATTTCTTCCGACGCCCATGTAGGGTATTCCGCGAAGCGCATACGCAAAATATTGTAGGGCTGTTAGTGCCGTTTCAAAGCGAATCAACTTGTTGAGGAACCCTGAGGATTTTTGATAGGCACCATAGCCTAAAATGAGTTGTTTCTCTTCTGAAAAATGTGATACCATGTAACGTAACCACTGATCACTTCCCGGCTTACAATCGGCATCGGTGAATACCAAGCGCGTATGGACAGCCTTTTTTATACCTAAGGTAAGAGCGTATTTTTTATTCGCCCAAAACGCTTCAATATTTTTCACATTCACAATTTTGACACGCTCATCTTGCTCAGCAAAAGCTTCCATCACTTCGAGTGTTTCATCGCGGGAAGCATCATTGACCAGAATGAGCTCAAAGTTGGAGTAGTCTTGCTGTAGCCATAGCGGAATATGTTCTTGAAGATGGTCTGCTTCGTTCTTTGCACAAACAATCAGAGAGACCGGAAATTCAGTATTATTTAAAGCCAACGTTTCCGAAGCCTTAGAAAAAGAGAAAACAGAAAAGAAAATATAGTAAAAGACGTTGATCCCTACCAAGACAGCAAGTATGTACACAAGTGTCATGGCGTCCAACACAGCAAATTATTGATGAGGTTGTTCTGTGCAGTTTTCAAATTGATCGGGCGTTTTGCCGCAGAACCCGCATGCTTCTCCATCTTTGTTTAAAAACGGACTCTGACTAGCACAGGTTCCGGCAAACTTGCCATCTTTCTTTCCCCAAATCTTTATGGCAATTCCAGCGACTGCCAGCAGTAGAAGTGCTAATGTGATTAAAAGTAGTCCCATGCGTTGATTTTAGGGTGCAAAAATACAATCTTTCTTTGTGATATGCTCGTAATTTGGTTAATTTTAACCCATTAAACTATACAAATATGAAGCCACTATTTACCCTTGTTCTCCTTACTTTTTTCGCCGTATTCTTTGCTTGCAAAGAAGACCCTAAAGATGAAAATCCCGAGATGGAATCAACAGAGGTGAATGCAAAGGCGCCCACCCGAAAAGTAGTTACAGAATCTGATGAGCAAACCTTGAACAGCATTCTTCCAAAATTGATGAATACCCAAGACGCAAAAATGTTCATGGGGATGCTGGTGAGTGCCGAAATGACCGATATGCTGCGTACCCGAACCGAACCTTTTACCGTATTTGTTCCTAGTAACGAAGCTTTTGGAAAAGTTCCGGTTTCCGTAAAGGACAATCTGCTTCAGCAAAAGAATAAAGAACAACTAAAAACCTTTTTGCAGCATCATATGGTGGAAGGGAAAAAGAGTTCTTCTGAATTATTTCAAGAAGCCAAAGCCAAAGGAAGTGTCAAACTAACAACGCTGGAAGGTACTACTTTAATTGTTCAATTAAAAGGAAGTGATTTGCAGGTAAAAGATGAATCGGGGGTAGTTGCTACCTTAGGAAAGACGGATATTGAAGGAGAAAATGCAACCGTTCATATTTTGGATGCCGTATTGGTAGAGAACTAAATAATATTCACTTCGGGTTCAATAGTGATCCCAAATCTTTCGTGTACCGCTTTCTGGATCTTCATGGCCAAGTTCCAGATTTCTTCGCCAGTAGCGTTCTCATGATTTACTAGCACGAGCGCTTGGTTTTTGTGCACCCCGGCATCGCCAAAGCGTTTTCCTTTGAATCCGGCTTGTTCGATCAACCAGCCCGCAGGAATCTTTATTTCAGTTTCTGAAACTATATAATAGGGGGCTTCCGGGAAAAGCGTTTGAAACCGTTCAAAATCAGTTTTAGAAATAACAGGATTCTTAAAAAAACTACCACTGTTGCCCAAGGTTTTGGGGTCCGGAAGTTTCTGTTGGCGAATGGCGATCACGGCTTCAGCGATGTCTTTTGGTGTCGCTTCTGTAATTCCTAGTGTTTTTAATTGTTCTCGAATGGCACCGTATTCAGTATGAAGATCGTGTTCGTGCTTGGTCAATTGAAAAACGACTTCCGTAATCACAAATTGGCCTTTCAAGCGATGCTTAAAAATTGAATTTCGATAGCCAAATTCACACGCCTCTAGTGGAAAAGTGTGTTCTGATCCATCGGCTACGGAAACCGCTTTGCAGGAAACCATTCGGTCTTTCAATTCAACACCATAGGCGCCAATATTTTGAATAGGGGCTGTGCCTACATTGCCGGGGATCAGTGACAAGTTTTCGAGTCCGCCCCACCCTTGTTTCAAAGTATACAAAACAAATTCATGCCAGTTTTCTCCTGCCATGACACGAACGGTAACGTGGTTCTTTTCTTCGGAAAGGACCTCAATTCCTTTGAGGCTTATGTGGATCACCAGCGCGTCAATATCTTTGGTAAGTAACATATTGCTTCCGCCCCCTAAAATGAACTTGGTAGGATGTAGGGGAGAAGCTAGGGCTTCTTTCAATTCTGAAATCGTTGCCACAGAAACGAAAAAACGCGCTTTGGCAGCAATGCCAAAGGTGTTGTAGGATTTTAGGGAATAGTTTTCTTGAACCTGCATTAGCCCGGGTATTGTTCCAGTGCTACTTTGAGAATATTAACGGCTTTGATCAAACTTTCTTTCTGAAGCACATACGCAATGCGTATTTGATTGGTACCAACCCCTTCAGTGGAGTAAAACCCTGCTGCCGGAGCGACCATAACCGTTTCGCCGTCTAGATCAAAATCCTCCAGCAACCATTGTGCGAAGTGATCGCTATTGGCTACAGGAAGTTCGGCAATACAATAGAAAGCACCTTTTGGGTGTCCTACCTTTAATCCGGGTATGTCTTCTAACAGTGCTACCAGCGTATTTCGTCTATCTTCGTATTCTGAAATAACCTCGTCAAAATACGATTGTGGTGTTTGTAAGGCCGCTTCACTGGCGATTTGTGCAAACGTAGGCGGACTCAATCTTGCTTGCGCAAATTTGAGGGCGGTATCTATAACTTTTTTATTCTTTGAGACCAAGCAACCAATTCGAGCGCCACACATGCTGTAGCGTTTGGAAACGGAATCTACTATTATTCCATATTCCTCCATGCCTTCAGCTTCAAGGATAGAATAGTGTTTTAGCCCCTCATAGGTGAATTCACGATAAACTTCGTCTGCGATCAAGAAAAGATCGTGTTTCTTTACTAAGGCCGCCAATTGATTAATCTCTTCCCGAGTATATAAATAGCCGGTGGGATTACCCGGATTACAAATAAGGATGCCACGCGTTTTCTCGGTAATAAGTTTTTCGAATTCTGAAATAGGAGGGAGGGCAAAGTTCTCTTCGATCTTAGAAATCACCGGTACAATACTTACTCCCGATGCCGTTGCAAAACCGTTGTAATTTGCATAGAAAGGTTCTGGAATGATGATCTCGTCTCCAATATCTGCAATGCTTCCCATCGCAAAGAGAAGCGCCTCACTTCCTCCTGTTGTGACAATGATATCGTTAGCGTTGGCAGGGATGTTCTTGCTTTGGTAATAGGCGGCGATCTTTTCGCGATACGGTTGTGATCCTTCCGAGCGGGTATATGCCAAGACACTTAAGGAGTGATGTGCCACCGCATCCATCGCAATTTGAGGCGATTTGATATCCGGTTGCCCGATGTTAAGGTGGTACACCGTTTTATTTTGTTGGTATGCCTTTTCAGCATAAGGCACTAATTTTCTGATAGGTGACGCGGGCATCTGTTGCCCTTTTTTGGATACGTTTGGCATGCGCAGACTATTTTAACAAAGGTGCGAAAAAAATTATATAAAAACGTGCTCTCCTGCGGCATTTGATACCCGTATTACACAATAAAAAAAGCCGCACGTGAGTGCGGCTTCTCTTTTCAAGCAATGATGCTTAGTGGGTCTTTTCCATAACACTTTTTCCATCGGCGACAACTTCGCCTTTGATCTTAAGTGCTTTCACCGGTTCAGAAGCATTCGAATATACGGTTACGGTCTTTCGAATAGGTCCTACACGGTTGGTATCATACTTTACTTCAATGGTATTAGATTCGCCTGGCGCTACAGCACCATTCGGTTTCTTAGGTACGGTACAGCCACAGCTGGATTTCACATCGCTGATGATCAATGGTTGATCACCTGTATTTGTAAATTCAAACACACGCACCCCGTCACTACCTTTGGCAATAGTTCCGTAATCGATCGTTTCACTCTTGAAATCGATCTTCGCCTGTGCTTGTACTGCCATTCCAATAATAAGAGCAATGGCTACTAAAACTACTTTTTTCATAATGTTTTATTTAGGGTTAGTAAAAGTAGGCAACTTTTGTACAATGCGCAAAATAAGTTATCCACTTTTATAATCATACGGTTATCCCTACTTTTGCATCTTATACGTTTTCAAAAATCAGACCAAACATGGCGTTAGCGGCAAAATATATAGCACAAGACATTGAAAATAAGTGGTATAGCTATTGGATGGAGCAGGGGTATTTTCACTCAGAAGTAGATGAGCGAACCCCCTATACCATTGTAATTCCACCTCCCAATGTCACCGGCGTGCTACATATGGGGCATATGCTCAATAACACGCTCCAAGATGTCTTGATTCGTCGCGCACGCTTGCAAGGATTTAACGCTTGTTGGGTACCGGGAACCGATCATGCATCTATCGCTACTGAAGCGAAAGTGGTTGCCAAGTTGATGGAAGAAGGCATCGCAAAGACCGATATTTCCCGCGAAGAATTCTTAGAACATGCTTGGGATTGGACGCATAAACACGGAGGCATTATTCTGGAGCAACTAAAGAAACTAGGAGCTTCTTGCGATTGGAGACGTACACGATTTACCATGGATGATGAACTTTCGGCTTCTGTGATCAAGGTCTTCGTAGATTTATATAAAAAAGGAAACATCTATCGTGGTTTTCGAATGGTGAATTGGGATCCGCAAGCAAAGACCACACTTTCAGATGAAGAAGTAATTTACAAAGAACAGCAGGGAAATCTGTATTACCTGAATTATAAAATTGAAGGTTCCGAAGATACACTAACGATCGCCACGACACGTCCCGAAACCATTTTGGGCGATACGGCCATTTGTATTAACCCCAATGACGAACGTTTTACGCACCTGAAAGGCAAGAAGGCAATCGTTCCTATTTGTGGTCGGGTGATCCCAATTATTGAAGATGATTATGTAGATGTTGAGTTTGGTACGGGATGTCTTAAAGTGACGCCCGCCCATGATGAGAATGATAAAATGCTTGGGGACAAGCACAAGCTTGAGGTGATCGACATTTTCAATGACGACGCTACGCTGAATAGCTTCGGAATGCATTACGAAGGAAAAGACCGTTTTGTGGTACGGAAGGAGATCGTTTCCGAATTAAAAGAAAAAGAAGTGCTGCAAAAAATCGAGCAGCATACGCATAAAGTAGGAACCAGCGAACGTACAGGCGCTGTTATCGAACCGAAACTGAGTGATCAATGGTTCTTACAGATGAAGGAACTGGCGCAGCCGGCACTAAAGGCTGTATTGGAGAAAGAAGTGCAATTAGTTCCTGAAAAGTTTATCAATACCTACCGCCATTGGATGGAGAATGTACGGGATTGGAATATCAGTCGGCAACTTTGGTGGGGGCATCAAATTCCAGCCTACTACTACGGTGACGGAAAGGATGATTTTGTGGTGGCCGAAACACCGGAAGAGGCGTTGCAATTGGCCAAAGAAGCTACAAAGAACGATCAGTTATCTGTAACAGATCTCACGCAAGATCCGGATGTTTTAGATACTTGGTTTTCTGCCTGGTTGTGGCCCATGAGTGTGTTCAATGGTATTTTAGAACCCGAAAACAAGGAAGTTAATTACTATTATCCTACGAACGATCTTGTTACCGCTCCCGAAATCCTGTTCTTCTGGGTAGCGCGTATGATCGTTGCCGGATATGAATATCGAGGGGAAAAACCGTTTCAGAATGTCTATCTCACCGGAATTGTTCGCGATAAGCAACGTCGTAAAATGAGCAAATCGCTTGGGAATTCTCCGGATCCAATCGGACTCATGGAAACGTACGGTGCCGATGGGGTGCGCGTAGGTATGCTTCTAAGTTCTCCTGCCGGAAACGACCTCATGTTCGATGAAGATCTTTGTAAACAAGGAAGCGGATTTGTCAATAAAATATGGAATGCCTACCGTTTGATCGACGGTTGGGAAGTTTCCGAAACCGAACCTGTAGCCGACAGTGCTACGATCGCATTAGACTGGTACGAAGCGAAGTTCCAAAAGGCCTTGGCCGAAATGGAAGATCATTACAAGAAATACCGTATTAGCGATGCGTTGATGACCACCTATAAGTTGATTTGGGATGATTTCTGTTCTTGGCTACTGGAAGCAGTAAAACCTGCATATGGTGCGCCCATGGCAAAACAAACCTATGATCGTATCATTGCGTTGCTAGAAGACAATCTTGTGGTGTTGCATCCGTTCGTACCGTTTGTTTCTGAAGAGATCTGGCAGCATATTAAAGAACGATCTTCGGAAGAAGCCTTGATCGTCGCAGCGTGGCCTGAAATCCGTTCGTATAATGAAGAACTGATTTCTGATTTTGCGTTTGCTTCGGAAGTAGTTTCTGGTGTTCGGACGCTTCGGAAGGAAAAGAACATTTCGTTTAAGGATAGTATTGAGATGTCTGTGATCAATTCTGAAAAGGTTTCCGAAGCCATGGATCCCTTAATTCAGAAGCTGGGGAATATTTCAAGTTTTAACCGTATTGATAGTGCTTTAGAGGGCGCTTTGACCTTCCGTGTAAAAAGCAATGAATACTTCGTCCCAATAGGAGGCGCCATTGATGTGGAGGATGAGATCGCAAAACTTCAAGAAGAGCTGTCATATACTGAAGGTTTTCTACGATCGGTTCAGAAAAAATTAAGCAACGAACGATTTGTGGGTAATGCACCAGAGCAAGTGGTGACTTTGGAGCGCAATAAAGAAGCCGATGCCCTTGCGAAGATTGAAACCTTAAAGGCCAGTTTACAAGCACTCGGGGCTTAAAATGTGTTAAAGGCCCTTAATTTCTTTTAAAATCACGTTAATTCTCTAGGAATGAGATCGCTTCCTAGGTATTTTGCTTGAAAACCAAATATTATGGACCAAGCAAAGTACGACCAGATGCAAGCCATGCTTAATAAGTTGGAAGACATCAAGAACAGTCAGGAAAGTATTTTAGATAAGATCAATCATGTGATCACCGATCTATTTCAGCATCCTGATGCAGATTTGGAAAAGGCTATGGAAACCGCTCATGAGAAAGCTTCAAATAATGTGGAGCACATACGCGAGGCGATGGATACGTATGAGATAAAATTCAATAAGGCGCAACAAGCCTAAACCTTCTATAACACGAACGAAGAGGCGATCGAAAGGTCGCCTTTTTATTTTCGGTATAAAAAATAATGGTCTACGGTTTCAATGTATAATTTTTTTGCTTCCTCTTTTGAAAGGTCTTTCGTCTGAAATAAAGCATTTGCTTTAAAGGCTGCGATCAACGGCTTGCTACTGGAGGTAAGATCATCATTATCGGTAGCGCGTTTGTAGTAGGCGTACAATTTCAGTAATACATCAGCGGGAAACGGTTCGGTATGCGCATTGATGCTCTGTACCGCCTTATGGAATGCCCTATCGAGTTCTTCCGAGGTCATGAATTCACTTATTTTTCTGCCAGCACCGTAACGCCACCTTTGACTTTCTGGTTAAGGGTTACGTTCACCTTTGTATCTAAGGGTAAAAAAACATCAACTCTAGAGCCAAATTTAATAAAACCACTATCGTCTGCCTGTGTCACGTTCTGGTCTTCTTTGGCGTAATTTACAATTCGCTTCGCCAAAGCTCCGGCGATCTGGCGGTGCAGCACATCTCCAAAAGAAGGAGCGTTGACAACCACTGTTGTTCGTTCGTTTTCTTCGGAAGACTTTGGATGCCAAGCAACCAAATACTTTCCGGGATGGTATTTACTATACACCACTTTGCCGCCCACCGGATAGCGCGTTACATGAACGTTCAGTGGCGACATAAAGACAGAGATCTGTAATCGTTTTTCGTTAAAATATTCTTTTTCGAATACTTCTTCGATCACCACTACTTTTCCGTCTACAGGGGAAAGCACATGATCTTCTTGTAAGGAAAATGATCGTTTTGGGTTTCTGAAGAACTGTAGAATAAGGAGCAGTAGTACGATCAGCGCGATGATGATCCCGCCTCGAATGACAGAATTCGACACAAAATAATCGGCGGCAATGCTCAACGCAATGCAGATGGCCAATGAGACGATGATGATTTTATAACCTTCTTTATGAAACATATTCGTAGAGTTCTAAAAATGCAAAAACAAACGGACTGGCAAACACCATGCTATCCAATCGATCGTAAATCCCACCGTGTCCCGGCAGTATGAGTCCGCTGTCCTTTACGCCCGCTTGACGTTTAAATTTGGATTGGATCAGGTCTCCTACCGTGCCCGTGAAGCTTACCAAAACCGCCAAGGCGATCCAAACGCTCCAGGAAAAATACTCGATATACTTAAAGATAAAGAAACTTGCCAAAATAGCCCCTGCGAGTCCGCCTAAAAATCCTTCAATGGTTTTCTTCGGGGAGATGCGTTCGAGTAGTTTATGTTTTCCGAAACTTTTCCCGATCACATAGGCAAAGGTGTCATTGGCCCAGACAAGGATAAAAACCCCGATAACGATTAATGGCACAAACTGTCCTTTCCGAAAGGGGATCAAGGTGAGAAATACAAATCCTGCGATCAGATAAAAAATAAGGCTGATGTATTTTTTCTTTCCAAACATTGGGATGCTTGATACTACCAATAAGTCTTTCAGCAGAAATAAATTAACGAAGCAAGCGAGGATCAAGTACAAATACACCGCGTTACGATCAAAGATGTTGTAGCTCAAGAAAAAGAGAAACAAAAAGAACAGCGGATAGGCAATGTAACTTCGTAAATGAACGAGTCGAAGAAATTCTCGGAGGGTAAGCAATCCTAAGACGAGGAAGAGTCCCATAAACCATTCACGTGATGTAAACATGGTGACAATGATCAATGAGATATAGAGTGCCCCCGACAAAGAGCGCACGATAATTTCCTTCATAGGTTAGAGGTCTTCGAGTAGCAGCAAATATAAGTTTTTTGTGCTACTTCCATAACTCATGAAGTCTTTTTCCCGGTCGGTTTCGAAGTCTTGGATGGTGGTAATGTTACTGGGAATTTGTCGCTTGTTTTGGTTTTTGATGATCCGTAGTCCTTCGCTGATGTTTTCGACCAACTGGCTCGTTGTTGCGAAAATGACAAAATTGGAAGGAAGTTCCTGAAGCTTCTTTTCCTTGATCTGATTGGAACTTAGTAAAATAGAGCCATTGTTCGCTACTAAGGATTCGCATTTTGACAAGAAAAATGTAGCGGAAAGTTTTTTGTTGAAGGTTAGATTGTAGCCGTCAAAGCGCTGGCTGAGGGTGTCGTCGAGGCAGAACACTTCTTTTTCGTACCAATCGTTTTCCATCAAGATATTATCAAAAGCTTCGAGTACTTCCTGAAGGTCTTCGCAATACAAAAATTTTCCTCCGTTCTTGTTAAAGTTATAGGTAAACCGCTCATCCACCGGAAGCTTTTCTTCGGGGAAATATTTACTGGTATCAGACTTTTGACCTTTCTTCGCCTTTTCTTCTGATTTGTAATTTGGGTTTAGAAGTCTCTTTAACAGACTCATAAGTGTTTTTAATTGAGGAATTTTACGGTTCTTTTCAAAGATATAAAAATCGTAACAAGTAGCAGATAGTCCTGTAGGAAAATAGCACCCTTCGGGAAAAGGGTGCTATGAATATTTTGTTAAGAAGCGGCAGCTTCGGTGTCAGGAGCATCGTTTTCGGTATGCTCAGTATTGGCCGCTGTAGCTTTCACTTCCTCTTTATTTTTTTCTTCTTCCTTTTCTTTCTGAAAAGGTCGTTTTCCGAAGATACGCTCCAAGCTCTCTTTGAAGATTACTTCTTTTTCCAACAATTCATTTGCCAATTCGGTAAGCTTGTCTTTGTGCTTTTCAAGAAGGGCAACGGCACGTTGGTATTGTTCTTCGATGATGTTCGATATTTCCTTATCGATCAATTCGGCCGTGGTTTCGCTGTATGGTTTATTGAAGTTATAGTCTGTTTGACCAGAGGAATCATAGTAGGTTAGATTTCCTATTTTATCATTCAAACCATAAATGGTAACCATGGCTCTTGCTTGCTTTGTCACTTTCTCTAAGTCGCTCAAAGCTCCGGTGGAGATCTTGTCAAAGATTACCTTTTCTGCAGCACGCCCTCCCATGGTAGCACACATTTCATCCAGCATTTGTTCGGGACGTACGATCAATCGCTCTTCCGGAAGATACCAAGCTGCTCCCAGGGACTGTCCTCTTGGCACGATCGTTACTTTTACCAAAGGTGCCGCATGTTCTAACATCCAACTCACGGTTGCATGGCCCGCTTCGTGAAAGGCGATGGCTTTTTTCTCTTCAGGGGTAATGATCTTATTCTTCTTTTCGAGTCCGCCAACAATTCGATCTACTGCATCTAAGAAATCCTGCCGATTTACAGCACTCTTTTCTTTCCGCGCAGCGATCAAGGCAGCTTCATTACACACGTTGGCAATATCGGCTCCTGAGAATCCCGGGGTTTGTTTGGCAAGGAATTCAGTATCCAAAGAATCATCTTTCTTCAAGGGACGAAGGTGTACTTCAAAGATCTCTTTTCGTTCGCGAACATCGGGAAGATCCACATAGATCTGTCGGTCAAAACGTCCTGCACGCATTAAGGCTTTATCTAATACATCGGCACGGTTGGTCGCAGCGATGACGATCACGTTCGTATTCGTTCCAAAACCATCCATTTCGGTAAGCAACTGGTTCAGGGTATTCTCGCGTTCATCGTTGCTTCCGGAGAAGTTACTTTTTCCACGAGCACGACCAATAGCATCTATTTCATCAATAAAAATTATAGAAGGCGATTTTTCTTTCGCTTGCTTGAACAAGTCGCGAACACGTGACGCACCCACCCCTACAAACATTTCGACAAAGTCTGACCCCGAAAGCGAGAAGAAGGGTACTTTAGCTTCTCCCGCTACGGCTTTTGCCAGTAAGGTTTTACCGGTTCCCGGAGGCCCTACCAGTAAGGCACCTTTTGGAATCTTCCCTCCAAGGGCGGTATATTTTTTTGGATTTTTCAAGAAATCCACGATCTCTTGAACTTCTTCTTTTGCACCTTCGAGTCCGGCGACATCTTTAAATGACGTCTTTACATCGGTCTTTTCGTCAAAAAGCTTGGCTTTGGATTTACCGATATTGAAGATCTGCCCACCGGCACCCCCTCCGGCACCTGAAGACATACGTCGCATGATAAAGATCCAGATCGCGATAATAACGATAAATGGGAGTAGGGTGAGGAACAGTTCGCCCAACATGTTACTGTCGGTATCCCAAACGATCTTCGTATCAAGATTGTTCTCTTCCTTTATTTGGTTAATGCTATTCTCGAAATTCTGCAGATCCCCAAACTCAAATTGGTAGGTAGGGTCGTTTGCGCCCGGTTTCAGGAAAGATTCAGATGTTTTGCTGGCGTGTACTTCTTTTTTACGCGCTTCTTGCGTCAGGTACACTTTTGCAATTTTCTTATTGACCACTTCAATCTTTTCAACATCCCCGTTGCGGAGGTAGCCTTTAAAATCAGCCAATGTTGTTTTCGCAGGCTGAGTTAGGCTGCTTCCACCAAAAAATTGAATTCCTAGGAAAATGAGGATGATGGCCGCATAGATCCAATAGGCGTTGAATTTGGGTCGTTTATTTTCAGGTTTTTTATTCTCTTTTGCCATGGGGCAGTGTTGTTTTAGTACGTTGTTTCAATGGTGACCATCTTAGCATCTCCCCAGAGACCTTCAATATCGTAGAATTCACGGATGTGTTTTTGAAAAACATGCACCACCACATGAACATAATCTATCAGCACCCATTCGGCATTATCGCTTCCTTCCACATGCCATGGTTTTTCTTTCAATGATTTGCTTACGATTTTCTGAATGGAATTGACAATAGCGTTCACCTGAGTGTTTGAGGTACCATTGCAGATGATAAAATAGTCACAAACTGTATTTTCAATCTCTCGCAGGTCTAAGATTTGAATGTCTTGTCCCTTTACTTCTTCAATTCCTTTTATGATATGTGTGATCAGTTGATCTGTTCCTATTTTCTCTTCAGACATTAAAAATGATTATTTTCACAAAGTTATTATTTTTTTGGTTGCTGAATCGCTTCCAATCGCTAAGATTAACACAATTATAATCCTTTGAAAGTAATCAAACTTGATGCCACCCCTTCTACCAATTCTTATTTAAAGGAATGGGCCCTAGAAAATCCTGACGCCAATGAAGTAGTGGTATGGACCGAAAATCAAACCCAAGGGCGCGGACAGCAAGGGAGTTCTTGGACTTCTAATGTGGGGGAAAGCCTTGCTTGTAGTGTGTTAAAACGATTTTCTTCTGTGGATGTTTCCCTACTTCCGAAGCTACAATTAGGGATGGCCATAGCGGTTTTTGAAGCGCTAAAATCTTTGGGTGTGCATGACGTACAGTTGAAATGGCCAAACGACATTCTGTCAGACTCGAAAAAGTTAGGCGGCATTCTAATCGAAAATCGATGGCAGGGGTCGCAAGAATTGGTCTCTGTTGTGGGCGTAGGAATCAATGTTAATCAATCTAAGTTTCCGGAACTTCCGCAAGCCACCTCTATGTATTTGCAAAGCCGAAAGTCGTATGCGATAACACATGTTTTTGAGGGTGTGAGTAGCCAAGTAATGTCCTTGCTGAAATCTTTAGAATCTCAATCTTTTGAGGAACTTAAACAACGTTATGAGCAGCATCTTTTTAGAAAAGATATCGTTTCCACTTTTGAAACTTCTGATGAAACCCTGTTTCAAGGCACGATCAAAGGTGTCACAGAAACGGGTTCCCTAATAGTTCAAGATAACCATGGGACGCTGCGGAACTTTCAGCATAAAGAAATCAAACTGCAGTATTAAAGTTCTTGCAGCTTGTCTGTGAGAGTTCCTAAGAATTTGTTGATCGGACTTTTAATCATCATCGCCATCATGGCATTGAATTCACCCGCAAAAAGTAATTCAATAGAAGATGAGGTTTCCGTAACCGGTTGGATGTGGCCCGTTAATGTAAAGGGAAGTTTGTCGCTCATCGCTCCTAATACAATTTGATTGGGGCGATTTATTTCTTTTACTTCCAAAGCAATTTCAGGCATTCCTTTGAGTGCGAAAACGAACGCATCGTCGCGAATAACTTCAAACTTAGACGTGTTTTCAGGCATTAACTGTTCAAAATTCTTAACATCTGCGAGAAAATCGCAGAGGGCTTCTGCCGATTTGTTGACGGTTACTTGCTTACTTTTTAATTCCATAGCATGTACAATTTTTAAGAGGGGTTCCAATCTTGGGGAGCTTCGCGCCATCGTGACAAGGTGCCGGCTTCTTCTGCTGATATATATTGAGATCTTTCCGCTTCTTGCAGGAGGTTTTCGTAGTTGCTCAAGGTATTCAAGGAAACCTTTGCCTTTTTGAAATTTTCGTCAGCAATCTGAAAACCATAGGAAAAAATGGCGATCATTCCTTTGATGGTCACCTCTGCTTCCCGTAGCGCTTCCACGGCTTGTAGACTGCTTTTTCCGGTACTTACCAAATCTTCTACCACCACGGCGGTCTGTCGCGCTTCAATTTGTCCTTCAATTTTATTTTGCCGTCCATGTTTTTTGGCTTCCGGACGTACGTAGCAAAACGGAAGGTTCATATAATCGGCAACAAGCATGCCGATGCCAATGGCGCCGGTAGCCACGCCCACGATCACATCGGGCTTTCCGTACAGATCTTCTATTTGTTTCGCGAGATTTTCACGAATGTAGTTTCTGATGTGTGGATAGGATAAGGTAATGCGATTATCACAATAGATTGGAGATTTCCATCCAGAGGCCCACGTAAAAGGGTTTTGTGGTTGCAATTTTATTGCATTAATTTGCAACAGTAATTCAGCCGTTTTTTGAGCTGTTTCTTTGTGTAACACCATACTGCAAATGTATAAAGTTTTTGTAAAAGATATTCCAATAATTCTTTCTACTGAGAAGCATATTGGCAGTCAGTATACCGCAATTCCCTTAAAGTTAGCTCGTTTTAAGAAGTTGATCAAAAAGATCAATAAAGGGAAGCTTACGTATGTGAATCTATATCACAAGAATCCAGAAAAATTAGAGCGATTTCTTCGGAAAAAATTACCGGTAGTAGAAGCTGCGGGAGGGATGGTGTATAATTCAAACAGAGAAATTTTATTTATTCACCGAAACGATCGATGGGATCTTCCGAAGGGAAAAATCGAAAAGAATGAAGGCTATGAAGAAGCGGCCATTCGAGAAGTAGAAGAAGAGACGGGCGTAGAAGGCTTAGAAATTCGACGTTTTATTACCAAAACCTATCACGTTTTTAAGCGCAATGGGCGGTTTAAGTTGAAGGTCACCTATTGGTACGAGATGTATACCGATTTTGAGGGGGAATTGAGCCCCGAAAAAAGTGAAGGTATAAAAAAAGCCAAATGGAAAAATTTTGAGAAAAGCCAGAAGGCGTTGCAAGACTCGTACGAAAACATCAAACTTCTTTTTCCGAAGGAATATTTAACCACCCACCCGAACGATCGGGTACCGCAAGTGTGAAGCTTCATAATTTGGAGATCTCTTGTGAATCCAATCCAATTGCGCGTACCAATTTTTAGCAAAATCAGCATCGGTTGATTTTTTAGATTCAAACGCTGCCTTTAGTTCTGCATTCTCTTCTAATAATTCAAGAGCCTTATCTTCCCAAACGTAGGGGGAAAACCCTTCTTTTTGTTGTAAGATGGTGTCAAAGAAGTTCCAATTAAAGAAGGAGTCTGTAGCTTCGGGTTCGAGCGTTTCCATCAAATACCGAACGCCGCGTTGTTGGGTCGATACGCGATAATCTCCTTTGGAAACTTTTACTTCTTCACGGGAAGCTGTAATTTCAGTATTGTAATGCATATAATGTCCTTCGAAAGGGCGCTGCGATGTTGGAAACTCGGCAATGCGATATACTGTTGCTAGAAGCGTAGTGTCTTTAGAAAAAGGGATCATAGCGATGTCATTGGCTCGCAACCGTTGAATGACAGGCCCCCATCCTTTTGGAATGATGTAATACTCTGGGATGGTTACACTATCGGTAGGTTTATAAAAATTCTGATAGGTTACTTCTTTCGTAAAGGGTTGCGTTCGATCATATTTGAGTCGGTTTTGCCCTGTAATCTCACTCTTTATCGTAGCCGCTTCATACCCTTTGAACTGTAGCGAAGAGGTTTTGCTGCTGTCGATGGTCCATTGTATTGGATAGAAAGAACCTACGGAATATTTTTCTGTGGCTGCAGCCCGCAAGGATCTAATTTCTGAGGCATTCGCATCGGTAATAGCGATCATAGATCTTAGCAATTCATAAGTGCCCTCTACACGTTGCTTATATGGCTTAAGCATATGGGTTTCTATCATCATGCCAAAACAATTAAAGAGGGTGGTATAGCCGGTAGAATATCGCGGGTAATCCATAAATTGAGAAAAACCGCTTTCGGGAGTTCGATTGAATACGTTTACATAGGGAGTGATGTCCCAAGATTTAGTCGCTAAGGAATCTTCTAATCTCGGCATTATCGTGTTATGAAGATAAGCGCCTAGCGCGCCTCCTAATTTATTGTGCTGTGTAAAAAGATGGGTTAAGGTATATTGATAATCAGCACCATTGCTTACGTGCGTGTCAATAAACACATCCGGATTGACGGTGTGAAACAATCTTGCAAAGGCGTGAGCATTTTTTGTGTCGGCTTTAATAAAATCGCGATTGAGATCATAATTTCTTGCGTTTCCGCGGAACCCATATTCTTCAGGACCGTTTTGGTTGGTACGGGTGCCTGAATTTCGATGTAGCGCCCCTCCTATATTGTAAACCGGTATGACGGCGATAATCGTATTTTTTGGAATTTCGATCTTTCCTTCAGCCATATCTCGCAACAACATCATGCTGGCATCGATGCCATCGCTTTCTCCGGGGTGAATACCGTTATTGATAAGCAACAGTGCTTTTTCATCAGATCCAGAAAATTCAGATTCAAAACTACGATTAGGGTTAAAAGTGACCAGGTGCAGGGGGTGGCCACTGTCGGTGTCATCCATTTCGTACATTGCGATAGAAGTATGTACTTCCGCCAAGTGGTCATAGAAGGTTATCACCTCTTGGTAGGTGGAAGTTTTTGTTCCTTCGGAAGACTCAAAAGGAATGGTAAAATCATAAGAAGTGGTGTTTTTTTTAGAATCACACCCTATAAAGAGGGTCAGTAAAATTCCTAGAAAATAGTAGGTTGTTGTTGGCATCTTTAAGAATTTCAGAATGGATAAGTTAGAAATATTGGTTAAAATAAAACAATATTCCAAATGCTTTTATATATTTGTTAGTGATATATTAAACTTTAAATCTAACAATTATGAAAAAAATTACTTTATTCATTGCTGCTGTTGCCGCAGGTTTTGCAATGCAAGCACAAACTTCTATGACAGGTCCTGGTGCTACAGGTAACGTTGTAGTTAATGGTCCTGCAGGTTCTACAACAGGTGTAAGAGGTGGTGCTATTACCATCACCAACAACAACTCTCAAACCATTGTAACTGGAGAGGAAATTGCTTGTGCAAGTCCAACTAGCTTCCGTAATAACAACATTTTTACAGAGTTTGATCTCGATGGCGATTTTGGTATTACAGGTCAATTTGATGTTACTGATGCTGAAATGGCAATTGGACCGGTTACGACTCCAGCTGGTTTTGACTTAACATTCAATGTTTACTCTAGCAATGGCGGTGCTTTCCCAGGGGGAACTCAAACTCTTCAAGGAACGGCTACTGTAACTATTACTAACGCTGACGCTGAAACAATTGTTTCTGTGCCATTAACAGCTAGTATTCCTGCTGGAGATGATATCGTTTTTGAAGCAGTTTTAGTTGATGACGGAACTGATACTAACTTCATGCGTTTTGGTGCAAATCAAGATGGACCTAGTGGAATCAACTTCATTCTAGCTCCTGATTGTGGTGCAAACGCTCCAACAAATTTCATTGACTTAGGATTGACTCAATCTTTGATCATGAACTTAGTTGGTGAGGAGACTTTCAGCGTTCAAGACAACTTAGCGAATGTAATTTCTGTGTATCCTAACCCAGCGAATGATGTAATTAACATCAAAGCTCCATCAAACATTCAGATTCAAAATGCTGTTATTTATGATGTATTAGGAAAAGCTACCAATGTTCAAGTTGTGAACGGACAAATCAACGTTGGTGAACTTGCTCGCGGAGTATACATCCTTAACTTGAATACTTCTGCTGGAACCCTTACTCAAAAGGTTGTTAAGCAATAAGAAAATATTCCAAAATATTTCAAACCCTGCCTTTTGGCAGGGTTTTTTTATTGGTAATGGAATGTAGCGAGCGCTTGAGTAGTTTCTTAAGTTCTCCGCCGAGGGGCAACCTAAGAGAGCACTAAAAAAGCCCTACAATATTATGTAGGGCTTTTTTAGTTCGTTTAGTAAACGTCTTCGTTATCCATTCATAGAGATCAAGAATTCTTCGTTATTACGCGTCTGTTTTACTTTGTCATTGATAAACTCCATCGCTTCTACCGGATTCATATCCGCCAAGTATTTTCGTAATACCCACATGCGTTGGATCACATTTTCATCCAACAACAGGTCATCACGACGGGTACTTGAAGAAGTAAGGTCGATAGCCGGGAAGATACGTCGGTTCGAGATCTTACGATCTAACTGAAGCTCCATGTTACCGGT
>DFVG01000047.1:103246-179477 GCA_002379985.1 Flavobacteriaceae bacterium UBA4166 | reverse complement strand
AGACGCGCTGGATTCAAAATCCAGTTCTTTCGGGAGTGTGGGTTCGATTCCCACCCAAGGTACAATAAACAACAAAAACAGTTAAACTTGAGCGAGTTCCGAAAAAGGAGCTCGCTTCTTTTTTGGAAGGGTGCGAAGGGTTTGTTTTTGTTGTTTTCACGCGGAGCGTGAAGGGAACTTTGGCATCGCCAAAGAATCTCACCTACTCGTCTCGAAGCTCGCTTTCTTTTTTGGAAGTATGCGGAGGATTGTTATTTTGACTGTTCGCAGGAAGCTCAAAAGCAAATGATCTTCGTGCCTTTAGTTTGGGCTTTGCTACTATTGCTAGGATTAAGCTACCTATTGCAATTGAACAAACACCGTTCTGTGATGCATAATTAGAAAAGACTGTTCCTGTGTTTTTGTAAGAAGAATTCTTAGGTGATTCCCTAAATAAAACTTACATTTCTACGATTCTATGTATAAAAGATGAATTGTTAGCTTATGTCTGAATTTTGGTTATATGTAAAACTCGGAATCACCCACGTACTGGACTGGACCGCCTACGATCATGTTCTTTTTTTAGTGGTCTTAACCGTTGGATATCCTGCGGCCGCATGGCGAAAATTATTGTTGCTTGTGACGGCGTTTACTGTGGGGCATACCGTTTCGTTGATCGCAACTCATTACGATATTGTACAAGTGGACGCTGCTTGGGTTGAGTTTCTAATTCCTATTACGATTTTAGCCGCCGCACTCTATACCATCTTCACTGCTTATAAACCTGCTGATCATAAAAAAGGGTGGTGGTTATATTTTATTACGCTCTTCTTTGGTGTCATTCACGGATTTGGCTTCGGAAGATATTTTAATATGATCAACCAAGACGGCGGCTTGACGCCTTTATTTGAGTTTGCCTTGGGGATTGAGCTTTCTCAGGTAATCGTTGTTTTTGTCGTGGTGGTTTTAGGGAGCCTGCTTCATTTCTTCTTCCGAATGGCACGTCGCGATTGGATCCTCGTGATCTCCTCCATCGTTATTGGCCTTGTGATCCCCATGCTTGTCGAGAATTGGATATTCTAAATCTTCGGAAACATTTAACACCCGTATTTTTTGAAAGCCTGTAACTTCCTGCTAAATTCGCTACTTATCTAATATCTTTCATGAACAGAGACAAGCAGTTAACATATGATATTGCCTACTTACGTATGGCGCAAGAATGGGCAAAATTATCGTATTGTGAACGAAGACAAGTGGGAGCGCTTATCGTTAAAGATAAAATGATCATCAGCGATGGCTATAACGGAACTCCTACAGGTTTTGAAAATGTTTGTGAAGACGAAAATGGAGAAACAAAATGGTATGTGCTTCATGCAGAGGCCAACGCCATTTTAAAAGTGGCGGCTTCCACGCAATCTTGTCATGGCGCTACATTGTATATCACCATGTCGCCCTGCCAGCAATGCAGTAAGTTGATACACCAAGCGGGTATCAAGCGATTGGTGTATCATGAGTTGTATAAAGATAACAGCGGAGTGAAATTTTTAGAACGAGCTGGCGTTAGCATATCACACCTTCCTGATCTAGATATTAAATTGTAATGAGTCCTTTAAAGAAATATTTACCACTATTATTAGGTATCGCATTGGCTGCGGGGGTATTTCTTGGCTCTAAACTGAACTTCGAAGACAGTAACGAAAAGATCTTCGCAACCAATTCAAAAAAAGATAAGCTCAACCGACTTATTGATTACATTGATTATGAATATGTGGATAAGGTGAACACCGATAGCATCGTAGATGTTACGGTGAACGGAATCTTAGAAAATCTCGATCCGCATTCAGTATATATCCCCGTAGATCAATACGAGGAAACCGCCGATGACATGCGTGGTAATTTTGTAGGGATCGGCATTAGCTTTTATGTGTATAATGATACCATTGCAGTGATTCGAGCCATCGAAGGGGGGTCGGCGGCACAGGTAGGTATTCGTGGAGGAGATCGTATTTTATATGCAAATGATAAGAAGTTGTTCGGTGAGAATATTGACCGCGATAGTATTTCAGAATATCTTAAAGGCGCGATCAATTCTAAGGTGAATCTTAAGGTGTACCGAAAAAGTGAAGACCGCATTTTTGAAAAACGCGTAAAGCGTAAAAGAGTCCCCATTGTGAGTGTGGATGCTGCATATAAAATTACTGATAAGTTAGGGTACATCAAGGTGAATCGTTTTTCTGAATCGACTCCTGAAGAATTTGACGACGCTATGGAAGCGCTGATCGATGACGGTATGGAACGTTTGGTACTCGATCTTAGAGACAACCCTGGGGGTTATATTTATGCTGCAGAGCGTTTGGTAGATGAATTCTTAGAAGATGACAAGCTCGTGCTCATTACCCGAAACAAAAAAGGGGAAGAAAGCTATTCATACGCGACGCGTCGAGGTGATTTTGAAGATGGAATGGTGTATGTGTTGATCAATGAAAATTCGGCTTCTGCTAGCGAAATTGTCGCCGGAGCGCTGCAAGACAACGATCGCGGACTCATCGTTGGGAGACGGTCCTTCGGAAAAGGTTTGGTGCAGCGCGAAATGGCATTGGGCGACGGAAGTGCCGTTCGCTTGACCATTGCACGATATTATACGCCTACCGGCCGTTCCATTCAAAAACCGTATGACAACGGGGTGGAAGATTATTACAGCGATTACGAACGTCGCTATCGCAATGGCGAATTGATCAGTGCCGATAGCATCAAAGTGGCCGATTCTCTGAAATTTGTAACACCAAAAGGAAAAGTGGTGTATGGTGGAGGAGGGATCATCCCAGATATTTTTGTTCCGAAGGATACCAGTATTGAGAATAAAACGCTGGAATACGTGTCCCGAAATGGATATATGTCTTACTTTATCTTCGAATACCTTGAAGCAAATCGCGCTGCGTTTAAAGGAATGAATTTACGCGAATTCAATGCAGATTACGAAGTAGAAAATGCCGTGTTGGAAGACTTTATTTCCTATGCCAGACTCGATAGAGCGCAAATTGACATGAGCGATTATACCGAAGAACTGAAAAAATCGATCAAAGCCAACATAGCAGAGCAATTGTTTGGGTCTAATGCCTACGAATCGATCCTCAATCAAGGAGATCCAATGATCCAAACCATCATAAAACGAGAAGCAAGGCTAGCTCAATAACTCCAGAAACATTATTTCTTTGTTTTCTTCTGAATACGCAGTGAGATCTGTAGAATTACGATCAGCACAATAACACAAGCCGCCGCCAGAATTCCGATTAGTGCTACAGCGCTATCGCCTTCCAACAAGTGTTCGCCATCAAGTTTGGTAGCGTTGAAGATGATGAGTCCAACAGCTAATGCGAGTAGAACGTATCTGAAAATTTTCATAATCTCTTAGTTAAATAATTCTTGAATGTTTGACGTAAAAAGCTTCACGGCGATGGCCAATAGAATCACTCCAAATACCTTCTGAATGATCATAATTCCGTTCTTTCCGAGTATTCGTTGCAGTTTTCCAGAGGTTTTCAATACCGCATAAATAATGACAATGTTCAAGACAATAGCAATAATGATGTTCCAGATGTTGTATTCCGCTCGAAGCGAAAGTAAAGTGGTCAAGCTTCCCGGACCCGCGAGCATAGGGAAGGCCAGTGGGAAGATGGACGCAAGGTCCGGACTTGTAGCACCTTCTTTGAACAAGGTAACGCCTAAGATCATTTCCAACGCAATAAAGAACAAAATGAAGGCTCCGGCCACGGCAAATTCATTGACGTTGATCCCGATCAATCGTAAAATGCTCTCTCCCAAGAACAAGAAAACGATCATCACTATGGCTGCTACGATCGATGCTTTTTCACTGTGAATATGTCCCGATTTTTCTCGTAAGGAAATAACAATAGGGATGTTTCCCACAATATCGATCACCGCAAAAAGTACCATGGTGGCGGTAAGTATCTGTTTAAAATCCAGTTCCATAAGATGGCTTCATTTCAAAATGCAAAGGTAGGAAATACCAATAGGATTTTTGCGGTGAAACTTCAAATTAAAAATCAAAGAGAAGCCATAGGAAGACGTGAAAATAATATCTTTGCCGCATGTTTCAATTAGGCAAAGCGATCGTTTCTGAAGATGTTTTAGAAAAAGATTTTGTGTGTAATCTCAATGCATGCAAAGGGGCGTGTTGTGTAGAAGGCGAAGCGGGAGCACCGGTTACGGAAGAAGAGGTCACGCTGTTAGCCGAAACCTACCCAAAGATCAAAGACTTTTTACGTCCGGAGGGCATTGCTGCCATTGAGGCCCAAGGAACCCATATTGTTTCACCGCTTGATGAATTAGAAACCCCCTTGGTAAATGGCGCCGAGTGTGCCTATGTAACCTTTTCGGAAGATGGAATTGCCGCCTGTGGAATTGAACAAGCCTATAATGCGGGGGTGACCAATTTCAAAAAACCAATTTCTTGTCATTTGTATCCGGTGCGCATTCAGGAATACAGTGAATTTTCCGCCGTCAATTATCATCGATGGCCTATTTGCGATGACGCTTGTGTGCTAGGGAAAGAATTGAAAGTTCCGGTATACAAGTTTGTAAAAGAAGCCTTGGTTCGAAAATTTGGCCCCCATTGGTACTCCCAACTGGAAAAAGTAGCAGAAAATTACTCCTAAGACGCAGATTACCCATTCGGGGCATTGTGTACCTTTCTGATTATCTTTACCTTACTGCCATTAACCATAAACCTTTTCATTATGAAATATTCATGGATCCTAGCCCTTGCTATGGTTGTTGCCGTAGGATGTGATAACCCTGTTTCAAAGAAAATCAAAGAGACAAAGCAAAACGTTTCTAATACTACGAAGGCTGTTAAGGAGCTGAACAATATGCAGGATGATATCAAAAAACTGCAAGAAAAAGAACCGCTTACCAATGAAGCCTTTAAAGAATGGCTGCCTGAGGAACTTTCCGGATTAACCCGAACAGGATATAAGGCCGGGCAAGGTTCGTACATGCAAATTGCGACGATTGAAGGGACGTATACAGACGAATCAAAATCTAAAAAATTTAGAGTGCAGATCATCGACGGGGCCGGACAAACCGGAGCAGCTGCTACCGCCGGGATGCGTTTGATGTTTTCTCAAGATTTTGAGGAAGAAGATGAATCAAGAATGCGTCGTACGACAAAACGGGACGGCATGAAAGCAATTGAAGAGTATCGAAAAAACAACAACGCCAGCGAAATCCAACTTTTTTACAATGATCGTTTTTATGTAAAGGCCAGTGGTACCAATATGGACCTCGACGAAACCTGGAAGGCAATTGACGATCTAGATATGGATGATTTGGGATCATAATTCTCTCTTTTCCCGAAAGACAATTGGGCTCCATGGGGAATTGATAGATGTAAAAAATTATGAACTTCAAAGATTCTTTTTTCTGCTTCGAAGAACAGATCTAAGGCCATACTACAAGTAAGGTCGCTTACAGGTAACATACCTCTAGTGGCTTAGTTTTCTTTGTCACCTTTGTGTTTGTTGATAACTGCCTTATTGGTTTTAATGTATTGATAAACAAATAAATAGACACTGTTTTTAACAAAAAAACAGGAACAGTAATATGCGCTGCTGTTAAAAACTTTGTTGACAACCGATTACGGAGATAACCGATTTTCGGCTCATTTTTTTCCATATTTGTTAGTCCCTAGTAACGAGATTTTTTAAGGATTTATAAAAACGAAGGACATGAGTGAAGTAGAGCCCATATTGCAAGAAAACAAAGATCGATTTGTCATTTTTCCGATCCAACACCATGATATTTGGGATTGGTATAAGAAGAGTGAAGCAAGTTTTTGGACGGCGGAAGAAATTGATCTACATCAGGATCTTTCCGACTGGAACAATAAACTTAACGATGATGAGCGCTACTTCATTAAGCACATCCTTGCCTTTTTTGCCGCCAGTGACGGTATCGTGAACGAAAACCTAGCCGAGAACTTTGTGAATGAGGTACAATACTCTGAAGCAAAGTTCTTTTACGGTTTCCAGATCATGATGGAGAACATCCATAGCGAAACCTACTCGCTGTTGATCGACACCTACGTGAAAAATGATGTCGAGAAAGACAAGCTCTTCAAAGCTATAGAGAACTTTCCTGCCATTAAGAAGAAGGCAGATTGGGCACTAAAGTGGATCGAGAGTCCAAGCTTTGCAGAACGACTCATAGCTTTTGCTGCAGTAGAAGGTATTTTCTTTTCCGGGGCGTTCTGTTCCATCTTTTGGTTGAAAAAACGAGGTCTCATGCCGGGTCTTACGTTCTCAAACGAATTGATCTCTCGAGATGAAGGGGTGCATTGCGACTTTGCCGTACACCTTCACAACAATCACCTCGTTCATAAAGTTTCCAAAGAACGCATTCGCGAAATCATCGTAGACGCGTTAACAATAGAACGTGAATTCATTACCGAATCGCTTCCGGTAAGCCTCATCGGGATGAACGCCAAACTGATGACGCAATACCTCGAGTTTGTAACAGACCGCCTCTTGGTAGAATTGGAATGCGAAAAAGAATATAACGCCAGTAATCCATTCGACTTTATGGATATGATATCCCTACAAGGAAAGACGAACTTCTTTGAGAAACGCGTTTCAGAATATCAAAAGGCCGGTGTGACCAATAAAGACAAAGATTCGAATAAGATTAGTTTCGACGCCGACTTCTAAAGTGCGATGGTTCCCCACCATAGGCGCAATGACAATCGGTTTACCATGTGACAGAGACCCTGTGACACTAGGAAACGCATCTCTAATTGTTTAACAAAGCTAAGGACAAAGAACTATGAATGTAATTAAAAGAGACGGCCGGAAAGAACCTGTAATGTTCGACAAGATCACGGCGAGAGTGCGTAAATTGTGCTACGGACTCAATGAATTGGTGGATCCAGTAAAAGTAGCGCTTCGAGTGATCGAAGGCTTGTATGATGGCGTGACCACTAGCGAATTGGATAATTTAGCGGCGGAAATTGCTGCCACTATGACTGTCTCACACCCGGATTATGCACGTCTGGCCGCGCGTATCTCGGTTTCTAACCTACATAAAAACACAAAGAAGACCTTTTCGGAAGTGATGACCGACTTGTACGAGTATGTCAATCCGCGTACGGGAAAAAAAGCACCATTGCTTAGTGATGAGGTCTATCAGATCATTCAGGAAAACGCCGAAGAATTAGATTCTACAATTATCTATAATCGCGATTTCGGATACGATTATTTCGGTTTTAAAACCTTAGAGCGTTCGTATTTACTAAAACTGAATGGCGAAATCGTCGAGCGTCCGCAACACATGCTGATGCGGGTTTCCGTAGGCATCCATTTAGACGATCTGAAAGCGGTGAAGGAAACGTACGAGTTGATGTCGAAGAAATATTTCACCCATGCTACGCCTACCCTCTTCAATAGCGGAACACCAAAACCACAAATGTCCTCTTGCTTCCTGTTAACGATGAAGGAAGACAGTATCGACGGTATTTACGATACGCTGAAGCAAACGGCAAAGATTTCACAGTCGGCTGGAGGAATTGGCTTGTCTATTCACAACATTCGTGCTACCGGCTCTTACATTGCGGGCACCAACGGAACTTCCAACGGTATTGTGCCTATGCTTCGTGTGTTCAATGATACGGCTCGCTATGTGGATCAAGGAGGTGGAAAACGCAAAGGTTCTTTCGCTATTTACGTAGAGCCATGGCATGCTGATATTTTTGATTTTCTAGATCTGAAAAAGAATCACGGTAAAGAAGAAATGCGGGCGCGTGACCTCTTCTACGCTATGTGGATCCCAGATTTATTTATGAAGCGCGTTCAGGAGGATGGCGATTGGACCCTTATGTGTCCCAATGAATGTCCCGGATTATTTGATTGTCACGGTGATGAATTTGAAACGCTCTATGCGAAGTACGAAGCTGAAGACAAAGGAAGAAAAACGATCAAAGCCAGAGAATTATGGGAGAAGATTCTAGAGTCTCAAATTGAAACCGGAACGCCTTATATGTTGTATAAAGATTCGGCGAATCGTAAAAGCAATCAACAGAATTTGGGTACCATTCGCTCCTCCAACTTATGTACTGAAATTCTAGAGTATACCGCTCCGGATGAGGTAGCGGTATGTAACTTGGCTTCCATCGCATTGCCAATGTTCATTAAAGATGGAGCGTTTGATCATAAAGAATTATTTAATGTAACAAAACGTGTTACGAAGAACCTCAACCGTGTGATCGATAGAAACTTCTATCCCGTAAAGGAAGCGGCAAATTCTAATTTCCGTCATAGACCTGTCGGACTCGGAGTACAAGGATTAGCCGATACGTTTATCAAATTGCGAATGCCGTTCACCAGTGATGAGGCTAAACAGTTAAATCAAGATATTTTTGAAACCTTGTACTATGCGGCCATTTCAGCTTCGATGGAAGAAGCGAAAGAAGACGGAGCTTACGACTCTTACGAGGGCTCTCCGATTTCCAAAGGACAGTTTCAGCATAACCTCTGGGGGATTGAAGACAGCGAATTGAGCGGGCGCTGGGATTGGGAAAAACTTCGCGCAAAAGTAAAGAAGCACGGCGTTCGGAATTCGCTTTTGGTCGCGCCAATGCCTACCGCATCTACTTCTCAAATTTTAGGTAACAATGAAGCCTTCGAACCATATACTTCTAATATCTATACGCGCCGGGTTCTTTCCGGAGAGTTTATTGTGGTCAATAAGCACCTTTTGGAAGACCTCGTAAATCTTGGCCTTTGGAATGATGATTTAAAAGAGGAGATCATGCGAGCCAATGGTTCTATTCAGCATATCGATGTGATTCCGCAGGAATTAAAAGAACTGTACAAAACCGTTTGGGAGTTGAGTATGAAAGATATTATTGATATGTCGCGGCATCGAGGCTATTTTATTGATCAATCGCAGTCGCTGAATCTATTTATGGAAGACGCGAACTATGCAAAACTTACGTCCATGCATTTTTACGCTTGGAAGAGCGGACTCAAAACAGGGATGTACTATCTGCGTACAAAGAGTGCCGTAGATGCCATTAAGTTCACCTTAAAAAGTAAGAAGAAACAACAACCGGTTCCGGAAGCCGCCGAAACGCAAGTTGCTGCGACCAATGCCGGGGATAAACCTTTAACCGCACAAGAATTACGAGATTTGTTAGCGCAATCTCGTGAGGCTGAAGATGATGAAGATTGTTTGATGTGCGGTTCTTAAGTTCTCGAAAGAGAACCTCCATTTAAGTGTTGATAAAGGAAAGCTGTAATGGCTTTCCTTTTTTTTGTGATACTCATAAATTGTACTATTTTGTCGCTCTTAATCCCAAGTACTTATGGAAACGGCTACGCTACTTTGCCAACATTGTGAAACCCCGCTCCTTGACGTTCAAAAATATTGTACACAATGTGGATATCCGCAAGGAGGTACGGCAGGTGAAAAGTCAAGGTTTCACTCGGAGCGGATCATGAAAGCACAGAAAGTTAAAGATGCACCCAAAGTGATAAAGAATGCGCGAACGCTTCTTTATGTGGTTGCCGGGATCACATTCCTTCATTCCATCATTATGTATTTTGGTAATGCTACAACAGATATTTTTATCAGTAATGGTATTTTATGTTTGACATACTTAGTGTTGGGGTTTTGGTCACAAAAAAAACCTTTAATTGCATTGATACTTGGATTGATGGTGTATGGTACCGTGATTGTTATCAATGCACTTGTGGAACCCGAATCTATGTACAAAGGAATTATTCTAAAGGTGATCGTTGTCATCTTTTTAATTAGAGGCATCCATTCAGCAATTGAACTTAGAAGAATTAGATAACAAGACATTGTATTGTAGTCATTGCAATGCCACTATGAGTGACAACGATAAATTTTGTGGTCACTGTGGAATGCCATTGGTTCCTGAAAAAGTAGGTAAAGAAAGGCGAGTGGTCTATTTGATCGTTGCTTTTTATGCCTTTTTTTTACTTCACACT
Source organism: Flavobacteriaceae bacterium UBA4166 (assembly GCA_002379985.1). GTDB lineage: Bacteria > Bacteroidota > Bacteroidia > Flavobacteriales > Flavobacteriaceae > DFVG01. The sequence continues at coordinate 169,473 of DFVG01000047.1, read as the reverse complement.
ATTGTTTCTTTTTTTATTTATGAAGAGGAAATCACCCTTACCCGCGAATTGTGGGTTGAAGGTATTTTTATCCTCAGTACCATCATTTTTTGTCTTATGGATTGGAAGAGGATCCTCGCCTTGTTTACTGCGCAGGGAGTGCCTCTTTGGGCGTGGGGCATATCGATACTGTTTCCAATAGTTACTGGCTTTTCAGTTTATTACGGGATGGACGTTATAAATTCATTTCTTGAAGTGGAAGACAATAACGTGTTTTGGGAATATTTTACCTACGAAAATCCGGTTCTTTGGGCGATGATCTTTTATGTGCTTATTCCTCCAATTTTTGAAGAGCTAGCGTTTCGAGGGTTTCTGTTTAATCAGTTGAGATTACTTTTAAATCCAACCGTTACCATTATTGCCACGGCCGTCTTGTTTGCGTTGGTTCACTTTTCTTTTGTGTCAATGCTTTGGATATTTCCCTTCGGAATGGCGTTAGGGTACCTTCGCTTTCGTTTTAAGACACTTTGGTTAGGAATGATTATTCATTTTATCCACAACTTGATTGTCGTCTCTTTAGACTATTACTATTTTGATAGCACTTTTTTTTACGAGGATTTGATATTTTAAGAATATCAATTTAAAGGATGCCCGTAGTTTTGGTTCGGGAATATTCAATGTAATATTGCTCTAATAGTTTGGTGCTAGCTTCCACCAAGTCTTTACATTCCAACAATAAGCTAAAGTACAACGCTGTGTTTCGTGCACTTGCATCAGGGTCTTTGGTGCGCTTGATTTGTTTCTCTATTTCTTCGGAAAGGTAATCCATAAAGACCTGCTTCTTTTCGACTAGGGCAGGGAGGTTTTCATACGCATTATTATCAAACTCAACAGTGATGCTTTCAAACAAGCTTTTCAATTTCTCATCAATCTCCATCAAATCCCTAATTTGGTTGAATTTGAGTCCGCGGTGATTGTTTTTCACATGTTTGTAGCTCGTCTTTGTGATAAAGGTGAAGGATTGCACGATATCTTCCAGCGTGTCTTGGATGAGGAGATAGAATGTGCTTGCTGAAGCCGTGTCGGCTTCTACATTTCGAATATAATAAAACACGTGACTTTTCAACTCGTCCATCTCATCAGTGAGTTTCTCTCCGTATTTTCGGTCTTTTTTAAGACCTTTTAAGTCTTGTTTGGATAAGTGTTTAAAGGTATTCGTAAGCAACTTGCTACCGCGACGCATCACGGTTGAAACATTGTTCGAACTTTCTTCGATCACGCCTTGAATAGAATAACTTTCTGCTTTCTTAAAGCGAATCTCTTCTTTGATCTCACGAGTGTTTTGTTGTGCCTTGCGATAGTTTCTGATAATTAAGAAAAGAGCAAGTCCCAATAAAACCAGCAAGGCAATGCCTTCAAACTTATAAATTACAAATGCGAGAATTGCAGCTGCTGTAAAAGCGGTAATGGCAGTCATAAACCATCCGCCAATTACATTGATCACTCCGGCAACACGATAGACGGCACTATCGCTACCCCAAGCTCTATCAGCCAAAGAAGTACCCATCGCTACCATAAAGGTGACATAGGTGGTTGACAACGGTAATTTCATACCGGTGGCGATCGAGATAAGCACACTGGCCACCATAAGGTTTACGGCAGCACGAACCATGTCAAAAGCAGGAGCGTCCTTGTCCAATATTTTCTTCGAAGTACTTAGTGTGAATCGCCTTTGCATCATTTTCTGAAAGGATTCAGGGAGAACAAAGGTTAGGCCACGATTGATGGCAATAACGCCACGTACTAGGTTTTGAGACAGCCAATTCGGACTAAAACGTTCTTTTACTTGATCTTGTCTGGAAAGATCTACGGATGTTTTTACCACACGACGGGCCTTTTCACTAAACCATAATGTTAAGACCATCACCAATCCGGCGAGTAACAGTAATAAGGGCTGTGTAGGTACTTTTTCCGCAAGGCTTTCCATGCTAAAGGCTTCCGCAGGAATTCCGGAAGCACTCCAATCTAAATAGGATTGATAGGCGGCCATAGGAACTCCAATGAAGTTCACCAGGTCGTTCCCTGCAAAAGCCATTGCTAAGGCGAAAGTGCCCAGAACAATGACCACTTTGTAAATATTTACTCTAAAAGCAGCAATCACAATCCAAGATATGACTGTCCAAAGAATGGCGTTCACACCAAGAAACTGCCAAAGATTTTCATTAGCCCACGCATTAAAAGAGGCCGGTAGAATGGCAGCACCTTTTAACCCTTTGATGATGATAAAATAGGCTATGGCGGTGGTTGCTAATCCTCCAAAAACAGCAGCCACCCAAGAGGCTTTTTTTTCAAAATTAAAAGTGAGGAGAAAACGAGAAATAAACTGTACGATCGCACCGATGGTAAAGGCTACGACTACAGAAAGCAGAATACCCAGAATAATTTCCGTGGCCTTGTCTGAATTGATATAATTCCCAATATCTAGAATGCTGTTATCGCTGTTGTTGATCTTGATAACCGACATACAGACGGCGGCTCCTAATAATTCGAAAACAATCGAAACTGTAGTGGATGTAGGGAGTCCTAAGCTATTAAAAAAGTCTAAAAGCAGGATATCGGTGATCATTACCGCCATAAAAATGATCATGATCTCATCAAAATAAAATTGGCCGGGAACAAAGATTCCTTTACGGGCAACCTCCATCATTCCACTAGAGGAAAGCGCTCCGAAGGCAATACCTATGCTGGCAACAATCATGATAGTTCTAAACGTAACGGCTTTAGAACCAATGGCCGAATTCAAAAAATTAACCGCGTCATTACTCACCCCAACTACCAAGTCAGCTATAGCCAATACGGCAAGGGCTATAAGCATAATCAGGTAAATGTTTTCCATAAAAGCTTGTGTACTTAGAACAACAAATTTGAAATTAATTTTTGTAGCAAATGTTACCTAAATGTTATGAGTTTTACCGAAGGATTAAATCTCAATCATAGATAAATAGTATCCATGGGCTGTTTAGAGTTACTTATTCAGGTTCCAATGTTAAATCTTAAAATGTAAAATATTGAAAAACAAGATGTTATAGTTTTAATGTTATGTAAATGTTACGTAAATGTATTTTGAATGTAAATAATTCGTTATATTTGTAAAGTAAATATTAATTCAAAACGCCCTATTATGAAGAATTTAGCTTGGATGATCGTTTTATTATTGACCGTGAATGTGGCTATGGCCCAAGAAGCACCAAAAGACTCCTATACACTTAATGGAGATCAGATTGATGCTGTGTTGTATCACGACAATGGGGTTGTTGCTCAAAAAGGAAGCTATACCAAAACAGGTAAACTTGACGGAAAATGGTTAAGTTTTAACCCCGCGGGCACTTTAACCGCAGAAGCATACTACAACAAGGGGCAAAAAGTTGGAACGTGGACTTTCTATAATGGAAATACCAAAAAAGAGGTAACCTACACCGATTCAAGAATTGGTGAAGTTACCACATGGACCTTGACCGACAGCCGCGTAGTTAGTAATTAAACGCAATACGTAAGAACAAAAAAGCTCCCAATTTGGGAGCTTTTTTTATGTTATGAAATTGAATATTAACGAGCCCAACCTGCGCCCCAGGTAGCGAAGTCAGTTCCCGTTCCATTTCCAACACCTGTTAAGAAATCACTATCCATGAAGTCAAATCCGGTGTCATTTTTTACTTGTGTTGTTACGTTGTTAAAGGTAACATCCATTGCTTGTAACAATCCATCAAGAACACCTTGTCCGGTTGGGTTGTCACCCATATCACCATCAAGATCAAATCCTTCATCAAAATCAGAGATCACTACATTTGTGAAGATTCCTTGTGTTCCGGCACGAAGACGAATCGCTTCGTTGTCAGCGTCGTTGGTTCCAACAATCGTTACATTCGTTACGTTAGGTGCAGAAAAATAACCCCCTTCGTTTGAGAAATCAGTGTTGTATCCATCACATTCAAAAGCCTTATCATGGCTTGCCGTGTGCTCAATATAAACATCTGTTAAGCTTCCAGTGTATCCTTCTGTCCAGTCGATAGAATCATCTTCAGAACCAAATACTGCCAAGTGACTAGCATTTACGGTACCACCGAAGAATTCGAAACCGTCATCAGAACCTACATATACTTGTACATAATCAATAATAGTATTGTTTCCGATAGCATATAGAGATACCCCATTCAACTCAGAGTTTCCGTCAACAGCACCACCCGCATATTCTACACGAACATAACGAAGGATACCAGAGTCATCTCCAGGGCTATTTCCTCCATAAGAAAGTCCACCTACCTCAGTAGTAGAAGTATCGGTAGAACCGTCAGCAGTTGAATTGATAGGCGCACGACCACACATTACGATACCACCCCAATCACCAGAACCAGGAGAATCTGCATTTGAAGTGAATACAATTGGGTTATCAGCGCTCGCATCTGCAACGATACGTGCTCCTTGCAAGATCGCGATGTAAGCTTGTACTCCTACTGGGGCAACGTTAATAGTAGTTCCAGGAGCAATGTTCAAGGTAGTTCCTTCTGCCATTAATACAGCACCGGTTACCAAGTACTCATTGTCTGCGGTTAAGTTTAAGTCTGAAGTGTACACTCCACTTAAGGCAATTGCTTCGTCTCCGGCACCACCACCGTCACCGCCACCGCCATCACCTTCATTGTTGATGGTAGTAACGCTATTGTCTTCGATGATGATATCAGCGGTATCATCGCTCTCACAAGAAGTGAGGATTAAGGCAAAAACGCCTATAAGTAAAAGAAAATTAGTTTTCATCATTGCGTGAATTTAAATAAGTAATTAATTGTTATATTTTGTATTTAAGTGTTAATCCGAAGCTGACGCCACGAGTATAGTTTAATAGGGTTACATCCCCATTGTTGTCTACCAAGCCAAAGGGTGCTAATAAGACACTTCCTTCAGCTCCGGTGTTTTCACGAACCCTTTTAATTTCAGGGTTCAATATATTTTTTACGCTTAAGTTAGCTTCAAAATGCTCACCAAATGAGTTTCTCCAAATAAAGTTCAAACTTGGAACCGATTTTTCAACAATGTTTCCTAAGTCACCACTTCCCAAAGCAAAGATTCGGTCTGAGAAATAAGAGAAGGCAACCGTAGCTTTTGGTTTGTACGTTCCAAAGGTTGGCGAGTAATTTAAATCGGCGTTTGCGATAACAGCAGAAGCGCCTTCCAATTCATCTTCGGTACGACTAAAAGAGGTTCCGAAGGTAAACCCATCGGCCGTAGAAATATCTTTGAGGCCTTGTTTGGTGTCGGTATACGCAAAGTTACCTCCAATGGTGATCAATGGATTCTCATCGGCATCTAATAATAAGTGCTTACGAACTTCTAATTCCACACCATATACTTCCGCTTGATCTCCTGTACGGAAATAACGTTGAGTACCGGTAGCATCGGTCGCTACCACTCGGTTAATAGGGTCTTGAATGGTTTTTGCAAAAACACTTAGCGCAACGAGTTCTCCACGTGTTGGAAACCATTCGTATTTAAAATCTGCATTTAAGATATCAGAATAGCTCGCTCCGGTTCCGTCTGCTTTACCAAGAACATCCGGGTTACCTCCAATTCGTTGTGTTACTTCTTCGTACACAAAGTTGGCAGCCTCTTTAAATTCAGGATAAGAGGCAGTACGGCTTCCCGATAAACGAAGGTTCATGTCTTCGTTCAACGCATACTTGATGTTCAAACTTGGGAACAATAGGTTTTCTGTTACGGTACGGAAACCAGGGTCTCCGGGAACCGGGTTAATTACATCGTAGGTTACTGATTGCGACCAGTTCTCTAAGCGAAGTCCGGGGACAAATAGGAATTTCCCTACTTGAATATCAGCCGTTGCGAGTCCGGCATGAATGTCTAAGTTTCCACGATAGGTGTTTTCGTATGCTTGCGGTACGTTGGTAAGTCCAAGAACCTCATCCAAACCAAGCGGCTGTCGCGCCACACGCAAGTTCCATAATCCGGAACCTTCAGGGACATTGAAATTGGAAACAAAGAAGAAATCGTCTAAGTTCAGCGGATCCACCACCGGATTCGCATTCTTGTCTAAAATTTCATATCCGTAACGCCAGTTATTGAAACGACGCTCTTTTCTTCGTCCGTTGTATCCAACAGTCACATTTACCGCTTCAGAAAACTTATAGTTTAGGTTCAGATAACTGTTCAATTCGTCATCTTCGATACTTTGGAAATACCGCTGGTTATCAAAAGCGATGTTATCGTAGAAAATGGCGTTGGTATTTGGGTCATCATCTAAGAAGAATTGGTAGTCTTCTAACGACAAACGTCTTCTGTCTGGTTGGTCTGAGAATACTTTGTTGAAACCAATTCCCCAGTCGGCCAACCAATTTTCAGAAAGTGTGTGCGTACCGTTCAATTGGTTTACAAAGATCATGTCTTGATCAAACTGAACATTCGATTGGTAAAAACCTCCGTCACCGTTTCCACTAAATCCGTCTCGGTTAAATCCTTGTCCGCCAATTCCGAAGAAAGACGCTTCGTCTTTAGAGGTATTGGAGTATAAGGAAGTGAACTTTATTTTTTGCCCACTTACATTGTTATAGATGATCGAGGCTAACGCCGAAGTGTTGGTAGTATATTCAAATTCTTCCCCATTCGGGAAACGCAATTTTACGTCGTTGGTAAAATCTACGGCTTCAAATTCAGAATAGAAATAATTGTTAGTAAACGAAGCCGTTCCGAAGAAACTCAAACGTTGATTGTCGTCAATATTGAAAGAATATCCCCCTTCAATCGCTCCATTAAAAGGAATTGGTGAAGAAGCCTCTTGAGGATCTACCCCATGCGATAAAACAATAGCAAAAGGGTTGTTGTCATAACGGTTGTAGAAACCAAAATAGCTAGGGCCTTCACTGCGCAGGAAATTCTCTCCGATAGCACTGGAGTTAAATCCTGAACCTGAAGAAATTGCCAAATATCCCGACCCTGTGTATTCTTTGGAAGTAATATTTACATTACCCGCACTAAAGTCGCCATAAAAATAGCTGGAGAAAGCCTTACTTACAGCAACGCTCTCGATGATCTCTGACGGGAACAATTCTAGGTTGATGTTCTTCTTGTTCACATCATTAGATGGAAGGGACAGACCGTTCATCGTCGTGTTCTGATAACGATCTCCCAACCCTCTAACAAATACTTCGCTGCTTCCCTGCTGTTGGCTAATTCCGGAAATCTGAGCGACCGCTGCTGCGGCATTATCTACTCCTTTTCGAGCAAGTTCTTCGGCACCAATGCTTTGTACAATGGTGGTCGCTTTTTTCTGTTCTAATAACAAGGCTACTTCACTATCTCTTCTTCTAGTGGTAGTGATCACCACTTCGTCCAAGGCAGCTGCACTAGCGCCCATGGGTACATTTATCGTAGTCACGCGATTGGCTTCTACCGTAATATTATCAATCTCTACCGTTTCATATCCTACAAAACTATACACCACGGTATAGGTACCCGGACTTAAATTTTCAAGGGCGTACAATCCGTCAATGTCAGAAGTCGTTCCCTTTGCTGTATCTTTTATAAGTACATTTGCGAACGGTAAGGGCTCATTATTGTAATCTTTATCGGTCAACTGACCTACAATAGAACCGGTTCCTTGAGCAAATGTGAGTGACGCGAGTCCTAAAAATATAACAGTAAAAAAGTGTTTCATTTCGATGCTTAATTTCTTGTGGCAAAGATGAACACACAATGTAAAGGTGCTGTTAACCGCAGATTAATGTTACATAACATTAAGGTTATGTAAATGTTAATACGAATTTCGAAATCGATTTCGAGCGGAGTCCTTCCGAAATCAGTATCTTGCCGCTTTAAATCGCTGCTGTTTATGATGCAATGGGAACAACTTTTATCCTTGAAAAGACAAGGAGATTCCAACAAACGCCTTCGTATTGAACAAGATGAGACGCGTCTTGGTTTTGAAGTAGATTACGACCGTATCATTTTTTCGTCTGCCTTCCGAAGTTTACAAGACAAGACCCAAGTCATCCCATTGTCGAAAACATCCTTTGTTCATACTCGCTTAACCCACAGTTTAGAGGTTTCTGTGGTGGGAAGATCGTTGGGAAGAGCCGCCGGAAAAGCGATCTTAGAGAAGCACCCGCATTTGGCTTCAACACTTGGCTATCGATTCAATGATTTTGGGGCCATCGTGGCTGCGGCTGCACTGGCCCATGATATAGGGAACCCCCCTTTTGGGCATAGCGGTGAAAAAGCCATTGGAGATTTTTTCCGTAACGGAAATGGCAAACGCTTTAAAGCCGAACTAGCGGCCGCTGAATATCAAGATCTCGTCGCTTTTGAAGGGAATGCCAATGGCTTTAAAATGCTCACCGAAACAAAGCATGGCGTGCAAGGCGGACTCCGACTGTCCTATGCCACTTTGGGCGCGTTTATGAAATACCCAAAGCCGTCGCTTCCTGTAAAGCCCACCGCTCATATTGCGGATAAAAAGTTTGGAGTTTTTCAGAAAGACCTGCCGTTCTTTCAAGAAGTGGCTGAAGAACTAGGATTATTATCACGTGCCTCTGATTCGCCGAAAGGCTACGCCCGACATCCATTAACGTACCTCGTAGAAGCTGCCGATGATATTTGTTATACCATTATTGATTTTGAAGATGGTATCAACCTTGGCTTGATCGAAGAAGAATTTGCACTTGAGTATTTGATCAAGTTGGTGCAAAATCGAATTCAAACCGAAAAATACCACGCTCTCACCAAAGTATCTGATCGCTTGGCCTATTTGCGTTCTTTAGCCGTTAACACGCTTATTCAGGAAGCTGTTGAAGTGTTTGTAACTCACGAAGAGGCGATTCTAGCTGGAACTTTTTCCGAAGCATTGCTCGATAAAAGTTCTTACAAAGCACAAATTGATGATATCATAAAAATTAGTGTTGAAAAAGTATATCAAAGTCAGGAGGTCATCGATAAAGAAATTGCCGGGTACAAAATGCTTTCTGAATTGTTAGACGCTTATACGATGGCTTTTGAGCGTTATCAAAACGGGGAGGAGCGGCACTACGATCGTTTGTTGTTACATTCTTTTGACGGAGAGCTGAATCGGAATGACAGTGTCTATGAATTTCTTATGAAAAGTTGCCACTACGTTTCACGACTTACTGACGGCAATGCCTTGCAATTGTATCAACGTCTTAACGGACAGTTGTAAGTAGCTCGTTCAGCGTTCTTGAAATCGCTTGCGAGGAGATACCGCATTGCTCTTGAAGTTCTTCTACGGAACCGTGCTCCGGAAAGACATCAGGGATCCCAAGAATCCTAATCGGATGATGATAATGATGTGCGCTGGCAAATTCAGCAATAGCACTTCCGAAACCTCCTTTGACAACACCATCTTCCACGGTAACAATTGTTTTATATTGTTTGAAAATCTTATGAAGTAAGGCCTCATCTAAGGGTTTTATAAATCGAAGATCATAATGGCTAATAGCTTCCGGTTTTTGGGTTTTTTTAATCGCTTCGGAAACATTCACAGCCATGGTTCCGATAGAAAGAATGGCGATATCAGTTCCCGACTGAAGACAGATTCCTTTTCCTAAAGAGACGCTTTTAAAACCTTGCTCCCAATCCACTAGGGTCCCACGACCGCGTGGATAGCGAATCGCGATGGGGTGTTCTAGGCCTAACTGCGCTGTGTACATAATGTTTTGTAGCTCGATTTCATTCCGCGGAGCGCAAACCATTAGATTCGGAATACACCTCAAGGCTGCGATATCGAAGATGCCGTGATGGGTAGCTCCGTCTTGACCCACCAAACCTGCGCGATCCAAACAAAAGATCACCGGAAGATTTTGCAAGCACACATCATGGATTACTTGGTCATACGCGCGTTGTAAAAACGTTGAATAGATATTACAAAACACGATCATTCCTTGGGTGGCGAGTCCGGCCGCAAAGGTAACGGCATGTTGTTCGGCGATGCCTACATCGAAGGCACGATCTGGGAACGCTTCCATCATAAATTTAAGGGAGCTGCCCGTAGGCATCGCAGGGGTTATTCCTACTATTTTTTCATTGGTTTTAGCGAGGGTAACCAGTGTTTTTCCAAAAACATCTTGAAATTTTGGGGGTAGGTTTTCTTGTTGCTTCGGAAGGAGGTCGCCTGTTTTGGCATCAAACTTTCCAGGCGCGTGATACGTTACTTGATGTTCTTCCGCTTGTTTTAAGCCTTTTCCTTTTTTGGTAATGATGTGTAGCAGTCTTGGGCCGTTTAAATTTTTGAGTCGGTTTAATTCTGAAAGCAAAGCAGGAAGATCATGCCCGTCAATGGGCCCGGAATATTCGAAATTAAAGGCTTCAAAAACCGAATTCTGCTTCGCGTTCTTTTCCAACGTAGCTTGTAAAAAATATTCTTTCAAGGCACCTACGCTAGGATCGATCCCAATGGCATTATCATTTAAGATCACCAGTAGATTAGCGTTGCTCACACCGGCATGATTTAACGCTTCGAAAGCCATACCACTGGCAATAGAGGCATCCCCTACCACGGCAATATGTTGTCGTTTGTCATTTCCTTGAAGTCTTGCTGCGGTGGCCATGCCTAATGCGGCCGAGATGGCCGTACTGCTGTGTCCGGTGCCAAAGGTATCGTATTCGCTTTCGGCTCGCTTCGGAAAACCACTGATGCCACCTAATTGTCGGTTGGTGTGAAATTGAGCTCTTCGGCCTGTTAAGATCTTATGGCCGTAGGCTTGGTGTCCTACATCCCAAACTAATTTATCTTCGGGCGTGTTAAACAGGTAATGCAGAGCAATGGTGAGTTCTACCACGCCTAGACTGGCGCCCAAATGCCCTTCTTTGGTGGCCACTACTTCAATAATAAAATCCCGTAGTTCTTCGGCAAGTTTTGGAAGCTCCTCTTGGGACAAGGTTCGCAAATCTTCAGGCAGGGTAATAGTATGTAACAGCGATTTAGACACCTAGCAAAGATAGCGTATTCAGAAGCGAAAAACGATGCATCGCTCGCAACAAAAAACCCTGTATCTTTAGGGCATGATTCAGCCTTTTGATGATACCTATTTTATGAAACGAGCGTTGCAGGAAGCAGCGACTGCGTATGATCAAGGAGAAATCCCCATTGGTGCTGTCATTGCCATTGACAATCAGATCATAGCACGTGCGCATAATCTAACCGAAACCTTGAATGACGTTACCGCTCATGCCGAAATGCAGGCCATTACTGCAGCTGCCAATTATTTAGGTGGGAAATATCTACAAGGATGTACGTTGTACGTCACTATAGAACCTTGCCAAATGTGTGCAGGCGCCTTATTTTGGAGTCAGATTTCAAGAATTGTCTACGGCGCTAGAGATGAACAACGAGGGTGCATTGCCATGAATACCAACTTGCATCCAAAAACAACGCTCGAGGGAGGGGTCATGGAAGAAGAAGCCAGTAGATTGCTCACGCAGTTCTTTATTGAAAAACGAAACCTTAATTAATAAAAAAACCCTCCAAATTGGGAGGGTTTGTAATCGATTGGTAAGATATATATGTCTTAATCGTGGATTACGCGCACTTGCCCGGCTACCATTCCTTTTCGTCCTTCTTCTTCTACATACTCAACTCTGTCACCTTCGTTAAGCGCTTCCCCGTTTAATCCTGTAACGTGTACAAAGATGTCTTTTCCGGTTTCGTCGTTGGTGATAAAGCCGTAGCCTTTAGATTCGTTAAAAAACTTTACTGTTCCTTCCATTGTAAAAAAAATAATAATTAATAATAGGGCGTAAAGGTACGGTAAATATTGAGCGGTAGGTTACCAAAACGTAACTATTTTGAAAAAACTGCCTGATTTACAGATTTTTCTTTCGTCCTTCATCGCGCATCTTATCGATATTTTCTTTGGTCAACATATAGTCCTTAAAGCTACGTTTCCGCCACCGATGAAAGATAAAAAGTGGCATCCAAAGAAAAAACAGGGAGGCAATAGAAATACCGATACAAAGCTCGCCCAATCGATAGTCTTCAGGACGAATATAGAACCCGAAACAAGTTCCTCCCGCGATTAAAACGATCAATACAATTAAGACAATTCTCATGTTCTTCCTGAAAAAGCAATTAATTTTCGGCGATAGGCCGTGAGTAATTTCGACTTAGAAACAAAGCCATAGTATTTATTTTCTGATACTACCGGTAGGTTCCAAGCTCCTGTATTCTGAAACTTTTGCATTACATCGGTCATTCGGTCTTCTCCCAAGATAATAATTTCAGGAGGATGTTGCATGAGTTCCGAAGCACTTATTTCTTCATACAACTTCTGTTCAAACATGATAGGGCGCAAGTCATCCATTAAAATGATACCTTCCAATGCTTTGGATTCTCGATCTACCACTGGAAAAATATTTCGATTTGACTTAACAATCGCTTCGGAAACAATATCTTTTAGCAACATGTCTGAATGTACTACCACAAAATTGGTCTCTATCACACGACTTAGGTCCATAAAGGTGAGTACGGCATGGTCCTTATTATGAGTTATGAGTTCTCCTTTTTTACCCAATTCCATAGAATAGACAGAATGTGGTACAAAATGTTTGGTGATGCTGAAGGATATGGCTGCGGTAAGCATCAAAGGAATAAATAGGTCGTAGCCTCCGGTCACTTCAGCGATGAGGAAAATCGCCGTAAGTGGTGCATGAAGTACCCCTGCCATCAGTCCTGTCATGCCTACTAATGTGAAATTACTTTCAGAAATGCGGTGCGACAAGAAGGGTAGTGCATTGATGGTACGGGCGAAACAATACCCCATAATACTTCCCATAAATAGCGTAGGAGAGAAAATACCCCCAACACCTCCTGCACCAAAGGTCAATCCGGCTGCAATAACCTTAAATAGTACAAGTCCGGCTAGTAGTCCGATGACAATCCATACGCTGCTGAGGTCTAAATGAAAGAAGTTGTTTTCTAAGGCACGTTCAGGATTGCCCTGTACCAAACTGTTGATCACATCAAAACCTTCCCCGTAGAGCGGGGGAATGAAATATACCAATACGCCGATGCCTAAGCCTCCAATCAGTAAGCGCTTCAGAGGAGAGCCAATCCGTTCGAAAAAACGTTGTATTCGCGCGTAGGCTTCGGTAAAATAGATTGAGACAAAGGCGGCCACCACGCTAAGCGCGATGTAATAGGGTAGGCCACGTAATTGAAAACTCTCTTCGATGCGGAACGGCAACAACACATCATTTCCGAAGAAAAAATAAGACGTGATAATCGCCGAAACGGAAGCCAATAGTAATGGGACCAACGAAGTTAATGTTAGGTCCAGTGCAAATACTTCCACCGCAAAAATGATCGCAGCAACGGGTGCTTTAAAGATAGAGGACATAGCACCGGCCGCCGCGCAGCCAATCAATAAGGTGCGCGTAGGTTGGTCCATATGAAACAGTCGCGATACATTAGAACTCATCGCTGCGCCGGTTGCGACCGTGGGGCCTTCCAACCCTACCGAGCCTCCAAATCCAACGGTAAGCGGAGCGGTAATGAGACTTCCAAACATTTGAAATCGCTTCATGATTCCTTTTCGTTTGGAGATCGCAAACAGTGTTGCCGGAATACCTTGTGTTAATGGGGTTCGAATGATATAGGTTACGGCGAGATAGGTTAGTATAAGTCCGATGAGCGGAAAAATAAAATAGAAAGCTGTTTGGTAGGTGTCTATTAATTCACCTTCCAGTAAAAGTTGAATGAAATGCGTTCCGTTCTTGATCAAGACGGCGCCTACGCCGGAGAGAAAGCCAACGACGATGCTCAATAAAAAAACAAACTGCCGCTGCGGAATATGGCGCAAACGCCAGATAAGAAATCGTTTTAGCACCGAACGTCGTTTCATCTTTCCAAGAAAAAATCCTGCGAAATGCAGGATTTTAAAGTTACGATTTTAAGTTGAGTTGCAAATGCAGCTCGTCTAATTGTTCATTGTCTATGGGCGCGGGAGCATCGATCATGACATCACGACCAGCATTGTTTTTCGGGAAGGCAATAAAATCGCGGATGGTTTCTTGTCCGCCCAAAATAGCCACGAGTCGGTCGAGACCAAAAGCGATACCACCATGCGGAGGTGCTCCGTACTGGAAGGCATCCATTAAAAAGCCAAATTGTGCTTTGGCTTCTTCCGGTGTAAACCCTAAATAGTCAAACATTTTCGACTGTATTTCTTTATCGTGAATACGGATAGAACCCCCGCCAATTTCATTTCCGTTAAGGACCAGATCGTAAGCATTTGCCTTCACGGCTCCCGGATCGGTTTTAAGCAGTTCCATTTGTCCCGGTTTTGGTGAAGTAAACGGGTGGTGCATGGCATGGTAGCGTTCGGTTTCTTCATCCCATTCTAACAATGGGAAATCAACGACCCAAAGAGGTGCGAATTCATCCGACTTTCGCAAACCGAGTCGTTCGGCCAATTCCATACGGAGGGCACTTAGTTGTGCACGTGTTTTGTTGGCTTCGCCGGAAAGGACACAAATAAGGTCACCTGCTTTTGCCCCGGTGGCTTTTGCCCAAGCGGCAAGATCTTCCTGATCGTAGAATTTATCTACCGAAGATTTAAAACTTCCGTCATCATTGCATCGCACATAGACCATTCCAAGGGCGCCGACTTGTGGACGCTTTACCCAATCGATCAGTTTGTCGATCTCTTTTCGGCTGTATTCGTTTCCGCCGGGAACAGCGATACCTACCACCAGTTCCGCAGTATTAAAGACATTGAAATCTTTGTGTTGCGCAACTTCGTTCAATTCACCAAATTCCATTCCGAAGCGAATATCCGGCTTGTCATTTCCATAACGACGCATGGCTTCATCGTAGGTTATTCGTGGGAAGGATTCTATCTCCACACCATTAATGTCTTTCAATAAGTGCTTGGTAAGTCCTTCAAACGTTTGCAACACATCTTCTTGTTCCACAAAGGCCATTTCACAGTCTATCTGGGTAAATTCCGGCTGTCGATCGGCACGCAGGTCTTCATCTCTAAAACATTTTACGATTTGAAAATACTTGTCCATTCCACCGACCATCAATAGCTGTTTGAATGTTTGTGGTGACTGCGGAAGTGCGTAAAATTGCCCTTCATTCATTCGTGAAGGCACTACGAAATCGCGTGCTCCTTCGGGGGTGGATTTGATAAGATAAGGAGTCTCCACTTCCACAAAATCTTTTCCAGAAAGATAATTGCGCACGGCCATGGTGACCTTGTGACGAAAGACCAAATTAGAACGTACAGGACTTCGTCGAATGTCTAAATAACGGTATTTCATACGCAAATCTTCACCGCCGTCTGTATCGTCTTCAATCGTAAATGGAGGTGTCAATGATGTATTTAACACTGTGATTTCGCGTACTAAGATCTCTACATCACCGGTAGGCATATTGGGGTTTTTACTTTCCCTCTCGATCACTTCGCCACTTACTTGGATCACAAATTCCCGTCCCAGCTTGGAAGCGGTTTCCATCATCTCTTTGGGAGTGCGTTCTTCGTCGAAGATCAATTGGGTAATTCCGTAGCGATCTCGAAGATCGACCCACACCATAAACCCTTTATCTCGAATTTTTTGAACCCAACCCGAAAGAGTCACCGTGGTTCCTATGTCTTTAGAGCGAAGCTGACCGTTATTGTGCGTTCTGTACATTGCGTAAAAATTAGTGTGCAAATTTAAGAATTAGCTGCAGACTCGCAGTATTTTCCGAAACAAAAAACCCTTTCAAAAAAGAAAGGGTTTTTTAAAACTATTATGTTAGACGTATATTATTCAGCAGCTTCCAACTGTGCTTCTTCGTACACGGTTAGTTCTTCGGAAGGGTTTCGCTTGGCGCGCCACCACATCTTCATTCTTATTGCGATGTAGAACAAAACGGGAACTACAATCAAGGTTAAGAACGTTGCGATTAAGAGTCCGTATATCACGGTCCACGCTAGTGGCCCCCAGAAGATCACGTTATCACCTCCAAAGTAAATATTGGGATCGAACTCACTAAAGAGCGTGTAAAAATTGATGTTTAACCCAATGACCAACGGAATCAATCCGAGTATGGTCGTGATGGCCGTAAGCAATACCGGACGCAAACGTGCTTTCCCGGCGCGAATGATGCTGGTAAGCAGGTCTTCTTTCGACAAGAATTCATCCTCATCTAGGTCTAATTGATTTTTCTTCCGATCGATCAATAATTGCGCGTAGTCTAATAATACGACACCATTATTCACCACAATTCCCGCTAAGGAAATAATTCCCATCATGGTCATCATGATCACAAAAGGTGCTCCGGAGATAACGATTCCTCCGAATACGCCAATCAAACTCAAAAAGATCGCCAACATAATGATCGTAGGTTTTGAAATCGAGTTGAATTGGAAGATAAGAATCAAGAATATGAGTCCGAGACCACTAAAAAACGCTCCCATCAAGAATTGCATTTGTTTGTTCTGTTCCTCAATTTGACCGGTATAGTCAATTTTGATGTCTTCAGGAAGGTTCTCGAAATACCGCATTTCATCCTGAATTCTACTCACCACGGCTCCCGCGTCTGTATAGCCGGGCGCTAAGGCCGAATAGACCGTCACCACACGTCGGGTATCTCTGTGTTTGATGGCACTGAATCCTGAGTTGTTTCTTTTGGTCGCTACCGCAGAAACAGGGATATTTCGCAATTGACCGGTGTTGGTGCGGAATGTCATCGTTTGATTGAAAAGCGCACTGGTGTTGTAGCGACTTTCTTCATCAAAACGCACATAGATATCATAATCTTCTCCGTCTTCTTTATACACTCCGGCTTTGGTTCCGAAGATCGCATTACGGAGTTGTTGGCCAACCTGTCCGGCACTCACGCCCAGTTCTCCCGCTTTTTCACGATCTACCACCACCTGCATGGCAGGTTTGTCTTTGTTTACATCGATCTTTAATTCATCAATAGCAGCAATATTCTTACTGTTGATGTACTCGCGCATCCGTTCGGCGGTAGCAATAAGCTCATTGTAATCTTCTCCTTCTAATTCGATGTTGATGGGCGATCCGGCTGGAGGTCCATTGGCATCTTTTTCTACGGAAATCAATACTCCGGGGTAGATGCCTACTAAAGCTTCCTGCACTTTTTGCCGAAGCAGTTCACTATCCTTTCCATTTCGAAATTTGTACTCGCGCATGGAAGCGGTGATCTTTCCTTTATGGGGCATTTCGGCAGCAGAGCCTCCATCGGTTTGTGGGTTTCCAGCACCTTCTCCTACCTGACTAACAGCACTTTCTACCATAAAATTGCGCCCGTCCTCGATGTACATTTCACTATTGATCACATCGTACACCTTTTCTTCGATCTCTTTCGTGATACGATTGGTCTTTTCAATATCGGTTCCTTGCGGATATTCGATATAGACAATGATCTGGTTCGGCTTGTTGTCTGGGAAGAATTCAATCTTCGTACGCTGACTTGCTACGGAAGCACCAAAAGCCATAAACGCGCCTATCAACAACACAAACGTAGCACCCACGATCCAATAAGGGCGTTTCTTTTTGAATGACCCTGTAAGGCGTCGTTCGTACCAATTCTCTAGTTTGACAAGAGATCTATTCTGAAAACGATTTGCCATTCCGCGAAGCAACAAACGATATACCCATAACATAATGGCGGTAAAGACCATAAGAGATCCTAGGGCTCGATATTCTCCACCGAAGATGAGTACAAGGAGTCCGATTCCTCCAACGATCGACGATATTTTTATGAGTTGTTTCTTCGGCATATTCTTATCCTCGACTTTCATGAATTGCGACACCAAAACCGAGTTAAAGAAGATGGCGACAAAGAGGGAAGAACCGAGAACTACCGATAGCGTAATGGGGAAATACTTCATAAACTGTCCCATGAGTCCCGGCCATAAGCCTAGCGGAATAAAGGCAGCTACCGTTGTGGCTGTAGAAATAATAATAGGGAAAGCAATTTCTCCGATACCGCGCTTGGCAGCTTCCACGCGAGACATGCCTTCTTCATCCATGAGACGGTACACATTTTCAACCACTACAATCCCGTTGTCCACAAGCATCCCAAGCCCCATGATGAGTCCGAATAAAATCATCGTGTTCATGGTGTAGCCCAGTTGATTTAAGATCATGAGCGACATGAGCATCGACATAGGGATTGCGAACCCAACGAATAGTGCGTTCTTAAACCCAAGGAAGAACATCAATACGGTTACTACGAGAATGATCCCAAAGATGATATTATTTACCAGATCGTCTACCTGTCCGATGGTCTTCGAAGATTGATCGTTGGTAATGGATACGGAAAGATCTGATGGGAACACATTCGTTTTTGCTTCTTCCACGATGAGTTCGATCTCTTCCGCGGCAGCCACCATATTTTTTCCCGATCGTTTTTTCACATCGAGCATCACGACGCGTTCTCCTGATTCACGGGCGTACGTAGTACGATCTTTTTCCGTAAAGCTCACATCCGCGATATCTTGCAGATATACAATGTTGCCGTTCTCACTCTTAACCACAAAATTGTTGAGTTCTTCCGGTTCATCAATCTCTCCCAGAATTCGAATGGTTCGGCGTTGCCCGCTGGCAATAAAATTACCTGCAGACATGGTCATGTTTCCGTTTGCGATAGCACTACTGATGTCTTGAAAACTGACGTTACTCGCCATCATCTTATAGATGTCTACCGCAACTTCTACTTCTTTTTCCTGCACTCCACGAATGTCTGCTTTCTTGATCTGCGGCAGATCTTCGATTTCATCCTGTAAATATTCGGCATATTCCTTCAACTTTAACACAGGATAATTTCCCGAGATATTAATGTTGAGGATAGGCATTTCTTCCGAAAGACTTAACTCGAAAATATTAGGCTCTACTTTCGCGCCATTAAAGGTGGGCCAATCTTCTCCAGAAGTCTCTGAATCTACTTCATCCTTCACCTTTTGTTTGGCGAGTTCTACCGAAATATCCTCATCAAATTCGACAATGATCATAGAATAGTCTTCTTGCGAAGTAGAGGTGATCTCTATGACATTACTTACCGTTTTAAGTTTGTCTTCCAGCGGATTGGTAATGAGTTTTTCAATGTCTTCCGCAGTATTTCCTGGGAATAAGGAACTGATATAAATTTTTGTTTCGTGAACTTCTGGAAAGCTCTCTCTGGGCATACTGAAATAGGCTGAGATTCCTGAGAACAGTATCAAGATCATCATCACATAAATGGTGGTCTTGTTATTGATCGCCCAAGAGGAGAGTTTAAATTCTTTCTCGGTATTCTTTTTCTTTTTTGCCATTCTTATACGTTTTGAATATGAAACGTGCGCCTTTCTATTGGTTGATGATCATTACGGTTTGCCCCTCTTTAACACTACGTGCTCCTTCATCGATGATCTCTACTCCGGGTGACAAGCCACTAACGACTTCAATAATATCTCCCTGTGTCTTTCCGGTTTCAATGATCACGCGTTGCGCTACCGCTTTGTCTCCATCTTTTTCGGTAAGGACATAGACATATTGTTCGCCATCGGCATTTTCAGAAATGATACTCTGTGGGATCAAAATTGCATTCTCCTTTGTGTAATCGTTGATCTTCAAACGCGCTGTTAAATTCGGTTTGATGGTTTTGTCTTCATTGGGCACCGCAATTTCGGCCATATAGGTTCTGTTGTCGGGATTGATAAAGTCTCCTGTTTGGCGGATCTCTGTCGTTACTTTTTTTCCGAGCACCGGGAACATCACTTCTACTTCTTTTCCTACGGTCACATCGGTGAGGTAGGTTTCGGGCACGTCGGTTTCAATGTACATGTCACTTAGGTTTACCAAGCGCATTAGTGCTGTTTGTCCCGGAGAAACCACGCTTCCTTGCTCTGTGATCACATTATCAATGGTTCCTGAAAAAGGAGCGCGCACATTGGCTTTTGCCAATTGACGCTTCAATTGGGCTACGGCTTCTTGTTGTCCTTCGTAGTTTGATTTTGCTTGAAGGTATTGTATTTCGCTTCCGATCTTCTGATTCCAGAGGCGTTCTTGACGTTCGAACGTAGTTTTGGCAAGATCCGCTTGCACTTGCAATTGTGCGAGTTGCTGACTTAATCCGCCGTCATCGATCTTTGCAAGTAACTGTCCTTTAGCAACCTTGTCACCCTCTTTTACGTAAACGCGTTCTAGGATGCCGCCCATTTCGGGAGTAATGACCAAATTCTGCTTGGTCTCAACACTACCTTGTAATTCTACATAATGCTTGAACAACGTGTCTGTGGCCACAAAGGTGGTGATCAAAGGTACGTTACGTTCAGGATTGAGTTCTTTCAGTTTGGCATCTAACTGCTTTACTTGTTGCTGAATGTCTTGCTGTTGAGTAACCAGTTCATCTTTCTTTGCCTGAAGCGTCGCTACATCACCTGAAGACAATACTGCCTCTAAGGAGTTGTTATCACCTCCGCCGCCACACGAGGAAAGCAGAAATCCGACTGAAAATAAGAGGAGCAGATTTTTCATGATATGTTTTGTTCTATGTTTCATTATTGTGTCTTGATTGGTTAACAGAAAAACTGTTTTTTAATAGTTCTTTTTTATTTCTTCGGAATCGATGCGCACATCTGGCGTATTCAATACGGTTTCAATTTCAGCTTTTGCATTGATGAGGTCTAGCATTGACTGAAAGTATTGTTGTTGCGCTGAGTACAATTGTGTTTGTGCCTGTCTTAGATCGAAACTGGTGCTCAAACCTTCCGTAAATTTCACTTGATTCTTCGATTCGATACGTTCTGCCAGCGCGATGTTCTTTTTGGCATTTTCATATTTTTCGATAGCAAACTGAAAGTTACTGCGGGCTGTATTTAGGGCAAGTCGCACGTTTTGAACGGTTTCTTCTAATTCGGTTTCAGCCTGTTCCAGCGCGATTTTTGCTTGTTGGGTACGCGCACTTCTTTGTCCGCTGCTGAAAATAGGGATGTTCATACTCACGCCTAGCACAGACGATTGAAACCAGCGTTGATCGCTGTCTAAAAATGTAAAATCATTGCTGTTAGCTTGAGTACCATAATTAACAAAGGCTGAGATGCTGGGAAGTGCCTTGCTTTTTTCCAATTTCATTTCTAAGGAGCGCTGCTCGGTAAGGTTGTACGCGATCTTATAATCCACATTATTTTCGATGGAAAGATCTTCCTGCAACAGTTGAAGCGAGCTGTTATTCAACGCTAGTTCATCCAGATCATCTTCAAAGATCACCAAACTTTCGGTAGGAATTCCCAGTGCTACATTGAACATTTGTCGTGCGATGAGCGCGCTTCTTCGCGCATTGCTCAATTGTGTCTCTACATCAAGAAGGGTCACTTCTAATTGCTCAACGCTTTCTTCTTCGGTGAGACCATTTTCATAGATCTTTCGGGTTTCAAAAAGGTTTTCTTCCAAAGCAGCTTTATTCTTTTCAAAAATGGCAACGAGTTCTTCTGCTAATAAAACACTGCCATAAGCATTAATAATCCCCTTGCGCACTTCGAGATTGGTTTTTTCCGTAGCATTTTCAGAAAAATCCAAGAACGCTTTCGCGGCTTGAAGTCCCACCAAATAACTTCCATCGAAGATAAGTTGATTTAGCGTTGCCACAGCATTCGCATTTTGCTTCGTTCCAAAAGTCACCGGAACGAAGGTGCCCGGAGGTCCACCGGTAATTTCTGCGGGGAGAAGTGTTACCGGCTGTTTAATATTGTATTGATAGGAAATATTCGCGCTGATCTGCGGTAAGCCGGTTGCGGTGGTCTCCCATTTCTGCTTGAGTGCCTTGGCGATATCACGACGGGCATTGAGCGCAGTGTAATTGCTGTCAAGGGCAAAGGCAACTGCCTCTTCAAGCGAAAAAGAATAAGAGGATCCTTGCTGGGCGGTTGCAGAAAATCCGATGATACATACGATGAATAGAGAATAGATTCTATGCATTTTCTTGTTGGTTAAGTAGGGTGTCTAATTTTTTGGCACCTTTTGCGGTCACAATGCCGCGTAGGTGATATTCTAAGAAATCAGCCATGGTTTTGATCTTCGGAAAGCGATCTGTCGGAAAATACGACTCATCTGAAAGTCCGCTTAAACACAAAAAGTAGATTCGCGATATAAAAGGTACGTCAATATTGCTTCGGTATACTCCTGAAGCGACGCCGCGTTCCAAATTTGCGACCGTACATTCGTTCATGTTCTCAAATTTCTTTTCGGTCACAGCCGCATAGACTTCTGGGTAATATTTTTGAAGTTGATATTGCGGAGAGCTTTTCTCATATTTAAGATGCACCATGGCAAACTTTTTAATTTCAAATAACTCTTCAATAGGGTCTTTCGACTGCTCCCGAATGTGATCGATACCACATACGATATCGTGAAATACACTCATCACCGTTTCATGGACAAGCTCGGTCTTGTTTTTGAAATGCAAATAAATGGTCTTTTTTGAAATCCCCATTTCCTGTGCGATATCATCCATGGTGACACTCTTAAACCCTAGGTTCAAGAACATTTCAGCTGATTTTTCAATGATTTTTTCTTTCATAACAGGCGCAAAGATATTGCGAGGAAACTTTAAAAACAAAAAAAGTTTCCTAAGTTTTACAATTATTTAACATTGCCCGGTAGAAGTCGTTTGATTTTTTGAAGCGCAGTTATGCTGAATCCCGTATTTTAGCGGCAAATTTGCACGATGGAATTACTAACATCTTACGGTGAGCGACTACAAAAGCATATCGAAGCCACGATCCCCGATAAAGAACCTAAGCATTTGTATGAACCCATACAGTACATTCTACAATTAGGTGGCAAACGATTACGACCTGCGTTAACTTTGATGACCTGTGATTTCTTTCAGGCAGATTGTGAGCAGGCGATGCCAGCTGCTTTGGCGGTAGAATTATTCCACAATTTTTCACTAATTCATGACGATATCATGGATGAGGCTCCGTTGCGAAGAGGGCATCAAACGGTGCACGAAAAATGGGATGTGAACACTGGAATACTTTCGGGAGATGCGATGTTGATCTTAGCGTATCAGCTGTTCGAGGCCTATCCTGCGGAGCGATTTCGGGAATTGGCAAAGCTTTTTAGCAAAACAGCGATCGAAGTTTGTGAAGGACAGCAGTACGATGTTGATTTTGAAACCCGTGATGATGTCACCTTAGAGGCCTACATAAAAATGATCGATTATAAAACCGCCGTATTGTTAGGGGCTGCTATGAAAATGGGTGCCATCGTGGCTGGGGCGAGTGAGCGTTGTAAAGATAATATGTACGAATTTGGAAGAAATTTGGGCATCGCTTTTCAATTACAAGATGATTATTTAGATGCCTTCGGAAACCCAAAGACTTTTGGAAAACAAGTAGGGGGAGATATTATCGCGAACAAAAAGACCTTCCTATACATTACGGCCATGAACAATGCTTCACCTTTACAGGCGAAAGAACTGGAAAGCCTTTCCAGTATTACTCCAAAGGATCCTCAAGAGAAGATCGCGGCGGTGAAGAGGATTTTTGTCAATACGGGTGCAGATGAAGCTCTGCAACGGGAAATAGAATTCTATACTGAAAAGGCAAATACAGTGTTGAGCTCCGTTAAAATGGAAGAGACCAATAAAGCGACCTTGCGTGAATTCGGACAATGGTTAATGCGACGTACAGTTTAAAATCTTCGTATTCTCTTCACAAAATTTTAAGGAATTAAGGCGATAAATCTGCGAGTTAACCCACGGTAGTTCTTGGAATTATTGTATTTTTGTACCGTTTCAAAAAACAGAACCAGGGCACTCCTACTATGGACCGATATTCTTTTCTAAACGCGGTACATCCCGCACAAATCGCAGCACTTTACGATAAATACCTACAATATCCCGATAGCGTGGAGCCTAGTTGGCGCGCATTTTTTCAGGGATTTGATTTTGGGTTGGAAAGTGATTCACTCGAAGCCATTGGGATCGCTCCCGGTGAAGCCCTTCCGGAATCCGTTCGGAAAGAATTTCAAGTCATTCAGTTGATTGACGGGTATCGGAGTCGTGGACACCTTTTTACAAAGACCAATCCTGTTCGAGAACGTAGAAAATATGTCCCAACCCTCGCCATTGAGAATTTTGGCCTTTCGGAAGACGATCTTTCCACAGTCTTCAAAGCGGGTGAAATCCTGGGAATAGGGGAAACCACCCTAGAGAATATCCTACAGCACCTCAATAGTATCTATTGTGATAGTATCGGGATCGAATACATGTACATTCGAAAGCCCGAAGAGATTGAGTGGATTCAGAAAAAGCTGAATGTTAATGACAATCAGCCACAATTTTCCAAAGAACAAAAAATACATATCCTCCAAAAACTCAATGAAGCCGTTTCTTTTGAAAATTTCTTGCATACCAAGTATGTAGGTCAAAAACGATTTAGTCTGGAAGGCGGTGAGAGTTTAATTCCTGCGCTAGATGCCTTAATAGAAAATGCCGCCGAAAAAGGGGTAGAAGAATTTGTGATGGGAATGGCTCACCGTGGGCGTTTGAGTACCTTGACGAATATCTTCGGAAAAAGTGCCAAAGACATTTTTAGCGAATTCGATGGGAAAGATTACGCCCAAGATATTTTTGATGGCGATGTAAAATATCACTTGGGTTGGACCTCCAAAAGAACCACTGATAGTGGTAAAGAGATCAATCTGAACATTGCTCCTAACCCGTCTCACCTAGAAACGGTAGGGGCCGTGGTTCAAGGAATCGCTAGAGCAAAACAAGACCGCCATCACAAACAAGAACTAAAGAAAGTATTGCCAATCGTAGTGCATGGGGATGCTGCGATCGCCGGGCAAGGAATTGTCTATGAGATCGTTCAAATGGCACAATTAGATGGTTACAAAACGGGAGGTACCATACATTTGGTCGTCAATAATCAAGTTGGTTTTACCACCAATTATCTAGACGGCCGTTCATCTACCTATTGTACCGATGTGGGAAAAGTAACCCTTTCGCCCGTACTTCACGTGAATGCAGACGACGCAGAGGCTGTGGTGCACGCCGTGCTTTTCGCGCTCGATTTTAGAATGGAGTTTGGTCGCGACGTATTTATTGACTTGCTAGGATATCGTAAATACGGTCATAACGAAGGAGATGAGCCACGTTTTACACAGCCTAAACTGTACAAAGCGATCTCAAAGCATAGTAATCCGCGAGACATTTATGCCGAAAAGCTCTTTAAGCAAGGCATTATTGAAGAAGGATTTACCAAGCAGTTAGAGCAGGAATACAAAGACAAGCTGGAGGAAAAACTAGAGGATTCTCGAAAAGAAGACAAGACTGAGATCACCGCGATCATGAAAGACGAGTGGGATGGATTCCACTATGCGGAAGAGGATAAGATGATGGCCGCGACAGATACAACATTCCCAATAAAAGAATTAACAGAAATTGCAGAAACGATTACGCAACTTCCGAAGGACAAAAAATTCTTGAGAAAGATCTCCAAGCTCATTGAGGCGCGTCATAAAATGTATTTTGACGACAACAAACTCGATTGGGCCATGGGAGAATTGTTGGCGTATGCTACCTTATTAAAAGAAGGGTATGATGTACGTATGACCGGTCAAGATATTGAGCGAGGTACCTTTTCGCACCGCCATGCTGTGGTAAAGGT
The DNA here is from genome assembly GCA_002379985.1 of Flavobacteriaceae bacterium UBA4166. Taxonomy (GTDB): domain Bacteria; phylum Bacteroidota; class Bacteroidia; order Flavobacteriales; family Flavobacteriaceae; genus DFVG01. The sequence continues at coordinate 143,809 of DFVG01000047.1, read as the reverse complement.
TGAAGATAGTGAAGAAGAAATTGTGTTGCATAATGATCTCTCGGGAAAGCAGGGCGACTTCTATATTTATAATTCATTGCTTTCGGAATATGGCGTCGTTGGGTTTGACTATGGATACGCCATGGCGAGTCCGAAGACATTGACCATCTGGGAGGCGCAGTTTGGAGATTTCAGCAATGGAGCACAGATCATGATCGATCAATATATTTCTGCTGCGGAAGATAAGTGGAAATTGCAAAACGGATTGGTGATGTTGTTGCCACATGGGTACGAAGGACAAGGAGCGGAGCACTCTTCAGCCCGTATGGAGCGCTATTTACAATTGTGTGCGAAAGACAATATGTACATCGCCGATTGTACCACACCGGCAAATTTCTACCATTTGTTGCGCAGACAAATGAAGGTAGATTTTAGAAAACCTTTGATCGTATTCACACCGAAGAGTTTGTTGCGACACCCGAAAGTAGTTTCTACCAAAGAAGAATTGGCAGAAGGAACGTTCCAAACGTTGATAGACGACCCTACCGCAAAAGCTTCGGAAGTAACAAGTTTAGTGTTTGTAAGCGGGAAATTCTATTATGATCTATTGGAAGTGAAAGAAGAAGAGAAACGAAAGGATGTTGCTTTGGTTCGTTTGGAACAATTGTTCCCGCTTCCGAAGAAAGAAATAGAAAAAACACTTAAAAAATATAAGAAGGCAACAGATATTGTTTGGGCTCAGGAAGAACCTAGAAATATGGGCGCCTACTCACATATGTTGATGCATTTGGAAGAAGCGAGAAACTGGCGTGTTTGCAGTCGAAAGATTTACGCGGCTCCGGCATCCGGTAGCGCGGTTCGAAGCAAAGCAAGGCATCAACGTGTGATCGAGGACGTATTTAATAAAACTGATAACGAATAACCGAAACGAATTCGGAAAACTAGAATACTATGGCATTAGAAATGAAAGTCCCTTCACCGGGAGAGTCCATAACCGAAGTAGAAATCGCACAGTGGTTGGTAGAAGATGGCGACTGGGTGGAAAAAGACCAAGCCATTGCAGAAGTGGATAGCGACAAAGCAACGCTAGAGCTTCCTGCTGAGGCCAGCGGAATTATTACGCTTAAAGCGGAAGAAGGCGATGCGGTAGCCGTTGGGGAAGTAGTTTGTTTGATCGACACGGAAGCTGAAAAACCGGGCGGTGGAGACGATACTACTGAAACCTATAAGAATCCGGGGGACGAGAAAGGTGCTGAGAATGCAGGTCCAGATCTAGACAAGCAACAAGCCGAAAATAAAGACAGCGGCGATAAGGCTGAAGCAAAAACGGAAACGCCTTCCAAATCGAGTACGCCAGACCAAACACAAGATAAAACCTATGCAACCGGCACCCCTTCGCCGGCGGCAAAGAAAATCTTAGACGAAAAAGAGATCGATCCCAAGACCGTAAAGGGAAGTGGTAGAGATGGTCGCATTACCAAGAATGATGCAGAAAACGCACAGCCTTCCATGGGAACTCCGGGCAACGGAAGTCGCGGCTCTGAACGTAAAAAGCTTTCGATGTTGCGTCGTAAAGTGGCAGAGCGCCTGGTTTCAGCGAAGAACGAAACGGCGATGCTTACCACCTTCAATGAGGTGGACATGACGCCTATTTTTGACCTTCGGAAGGAATATAAAGAAACCTTTAAGGAAAAGCATGGGGTAAGCCTTGGCTTTATGTCGTTCTTTACCTTGGCAGTGGTACGTGCCTTAGAAATGTACCCTGAAGTGAACTCGATGATCGATGGGGATTATAAGATCACCTACGATTATAAAGATATTTCCATTGCGGTTTCAGGTCCAAAAGGCTTGATGGTGCCCGTTATTCGAAATGCTGAAAATCTTACTTTTAGAGGCGTAGAAAGCGAAGTGAAACGCTTGGCAATTCGTGCGCGTGATGGACAGATTACTGTGGATGAAATGACCGGAGGTACGTTTACGATCTCCAATGGAGGCGTGTTTGGAAGCATGTTGTCAACCCCTATTATCAACCCACCACAATCTGCTATCTTAGGAATGCACAATATCGTAGAGCGACCTATTGCTAAAGATGGTGCTATTGCTATCGCACCTATCATGTACGTGGCGTTGAGTTACGATCACCGTATTATTGACGGTCGTGAATCGGTTGGTTTCTTAGTGGCGATCAAGGAAGCCTTGGAAAGTCCAGAAGAACTGTTAATGGATAACGATGTTAAAAAAGCACTCGAGCTGTAGTTTCTCAATATTTTTTAAATACATATACGAAAAAACCCCCAACATATGTTGGGGGTTTTCGGTTAGTTAGCTGTATTTAAAACTTATGTATATGAAACAAAGTATTGGAAAATGTTAAGAGCGACCACTAAGATAACAAAGGCAAAAACAACAAAAAACACTGCCTTTTTTGCTTTCTTGTCTCGCGCAGGGAGCGGGTCGATCTGTAACGTATTTTTCATAGGATAAATGTCCTAAATATTTCAATACGAGTAAATACGTGGAAACACGTAAATTCTAAATATTTTGTTAAATGAGCTTACCGTGATTCTCTTTCGCCCAGATTAAAAGGCTATTGGTTTTGGGCTCTAATTGGAGTTTATTGATGATATTACTGCGATGTTTCTCCACGGTTCTGTGCGATATGAATAAAATAGAGGCAATCTCTCGATTGGTTTTATCGCTGGCGATGAGTTTCAGTATTTTCTTTTCGGAAGGGGTTAGGGAGGTCAGCGAATCATTGTCTAGAACATCAGCACCCAAAAGCTCTTTGATCTTCGGACTGAAAAAAGGTTGATCCTTCGACACATTTTGAATACAGGTTTCAATTTCTTCAATGGCAAACTCCTTTAATATGTAGCCACAAACATTGAGTTCTAAAGCAGCATCATAAAGTTCTTTTTCTTTATGAAAAGTGATGAAAACAATCTTTGTACTGAGTTTTTGGTCGCGTACTTTACGCGCTACATCAATACCGGACATGCCTGGCATTTGTATATCTAAGACGGCGATTTCAGGTTGTTTTTCTACAATCAATTGAAAAGCTTCTCGCCCGTTCGAAGCACTGCCAATAAGATTGTGCTTTTTTTCCAATAAAAAATCATTCAATCCTTTTAGTAGTAAAGGATGGTCGTCTGCGGTTATGATAGATGGTTGGTTCAAACCGTTGGTATTTTAAATTCTAATTCCGTTCCCGTGCCTTGTTTTGAATAAATCTTCATTTGACCATTCAAAAACTTGGTTCGTTCTAATAAGGTTTTTAGTCCCAGGGACTTTATATTTTGATATTTTTCGTTGAAGTCGAACCCAACACCATTGTCTTTCACGACAATTCTAACGGTGTTCTTTAAACGTTCCACGGAAACTTTTCCCGCTTCCGCTTTGGCGTGTTTAATAATGTTGCTCAAACTTTCTTGAACGATTCTGTAAATATTGACCTCTTGCTCTGGGTTGAACAGGTTGTCAATATTGTCTATTTCCGAAGAAACAAACAGCGCTGTGTTTTCATCCACTTGTTTCAATGTAAACTCCAAAGCTTTGGTGATCCCCATTTCTTGTAATTGAAACGGATGAAGGTCTCTAGAAATGGCACGAACTTCTTCGATAGTGGCATCTACCATGGCTTTCGTTTCCTTGTCCCCTTGAGTAAACAGCTTGTTCTTAATAAGTAATAACTGTTGCCCTAAACCATCGTGGAGATCTTTTGAGATCCTTTTTCGTTCGTTCTCTTGCGACAATAACAAGGCTTGACTAAACCGCTCCTGCAATGATTTTTTGTTTTTTAAGTGGCGTTGGTTACGGTATAGGAGTAGCACACCAAAGGCTAAGATCATGGCAATACTTACGAAGGTGACCAATTTTTTAAAGTTGGAATTGTCCTTTGCCAGCAATTGAATGCGGGTGTTTTTTGCCATTAACTCTCGGGTAGTTCTTTCGGTTTCATACAAGGTTTGATAATACGCCAACGAATTGGCCGTAGTCTTGTTGTATGTAGCGCCTCGAAGCGAATCGTACTTGGTTAAATAATGGAGGCTTTCTTCGTAATTCTTGTTGGCTTTGTGGGTCTCATGAAGTAATTTATACGAAGATAGAATGTCGTCTTCATAATTTACTAATAAGATGTTTTCCAGCTTTTTTTCGGCGTATGCTAACGCTGATCGATATCTCCCTGTCGCCATAGCGTGATGGGCTTTGGCTCCATAGTAATAAGATTTATTCTGCGGACTTTTACTGGAGGCAATGTAAGTTTCTTCGATGAGAATCAAATATCTCTGAGCTTCCTCTACATCACCCATCTCACTATAATACTCTAACAACGCACTATAGAGCATGATTTGGGTGTTAGAGGTTTTATCATTTTCCGGCAAGTTAATCATAGAATCATATGCCTTGAGTAAAAACTCTAATTGCTTTTTCTCGTCCCCCATTTTTTTAAAGTCTAACGCCTGATTGTAATAGGAGGTCGTTAGATGCTTAATAAGACCTAGGTTTTTATATTTTTCTATGCTAAGGTTTCTTTCTGAAATGGCTTTCTCGTAAAAGCCATTCATACTAAACATCACAACAATGCCTTGTTGCGCATACAGCATATACTCATAATCTTTGAGTGCTTCAAAATAGGCATAGGAGCGATGAAAACTTTCGGCTGCAGGAACAAATTTTCCAAGATTAGAATATGCTTGTCCTAAGAACAAATAAGCGTCTGCTATGTACAAAGAATCACCACTCCCGTAATTTTCAACGGCAAGTTTATAATCGGCTACCGCCTTGTTCAAATCAAAATCAAATTGCGCCCCGCCCCGTTTCAGATATAAGCTTCCCAATAAGAAAGAGTCTTTGATTTGATATTTTCTCGCGAGGAGACTATTGGTTAGTTTTAAGGTAGTTTCAGGCTGATTCTTTATCTTGGTAAAGGTGTGTGCCACGTGAATAACCTTCCTGGCAGCCGCCTCAATGCTGTCAAGTTGTTTTGCAAGCTCAATATATTCTAAACTGTAATATGTAAATTGATCTGCGTCCTGATTCCGTGTCAGCCCTATCAAAGAATCCAAGGCGTGTAGCCGTTCAACAGGATCTTCTGAAGTGTTAACTACAGTTTCAAAATGTGCCAAGCGATCTTGGGCTACTGCCGTTGCAATTACCGAACATCCTACCAAGAAATATGTGAGTGTCCTTTTCAATAAAATGAATTATGTCGTAAAATTAACTTTTTTTACGAGAACTACTCATTTTAAGTACAATACGTTTCTTCCATAGTCTATCACGGCTCGATATTTTTTTAAGAGATCGGCCCCAATAATTCCATCTACAGCAGTTTCTTCGGCTTGAGCAAGGGCTTGGTTTACATGCGTGAGATCAAAAATAACCAATTCAACATTGCGAATGGATTTACCTCCAATACGCAAACGATTGCTTCTGGCTAACTGGGTTTGCATGTTTATGGCCCCCGCCCCGGCTGCTTTGATTTCACTGTCTTCTTTTTCCAGACGAAAGGTTTCGGCTTGAGCAGCACCGATACAACTTGAGGAAGCGCCGGTGTCGATAATGAAAATACCGGGGATATCGTTTACCCGAACAGTACATTTATAATGCCCTGTTGCTAATTTCTGTAATGGAATTCGATAAAAGCCCGCCGCTTCTAAGAATTGTCGAAGGTCTGTTTTCATAGAAATATGCAAAGATAGCTAACAAAATAATTAGCTTTGCAACATGTTGACAGATACGCATACCCATTTATATAGCGGAGCATTCGATGAAGACCGAGCAGAAATGATACAACGGGCGATCGACAAAGGAGTTACACGCTTTTTTATTCCGGCGATTGATAGTAGTTATACGGAAAGAATGTATGCTTTAGAGCAAGAATTTTCAGACAACGTCCATCTAATGATGGGTTTGCATCCTACTTCCGTAAAGGAAAATTTTGAAGCGGAATTGCAACATGTGGAAGCGCAGTTCCGCAAGCGGAACTTTATTGCGGTTGGAGAAATTGGGGTCGACTTATACTGGGATACCACTACGCTAGACATTCAGCAAGAAGCCTTCCGAAGACAAATACAGTTGGCAAAAGATCATCAGTTGCCTATCGTCATTCACTGTAGAGATGCGTTTGATGAGGTGTTTGAGGTATTGGAGGAATGTAAGGATGATCGTCTCTTCGGAATTTTTCATTGTTTTACGGGAACCTACGATCAGGCGCTTCAGGCGATTCGCTATAATATGAAGCTGGGAATTGGTGGTGTTGTGACCTTCAAAAATGGAAAGATCGATACGTTTTTAGATACCATAGATATCAAGCATATCGTTTTGGAAACGGATGCCCCTTACTTAGCCCCAGCTCCGTATCGCGGCAAGCGAAACGAAAGTGCTTATGTACGTTTAGTCTGTCAAAAAGTGGCGGATATTTATGGCCTTTCAGAAGCGGAAGTAGCTCGCATCACAACAGAAAATTCAAAAGAAATATTTGGGATATAAATGACGCACGCACCACGCATATTATTGATTTATACCGGTGGAACCATTGGGATGATCAAGGATTTTGAAACCGGCGCTCTTCGGAATTTCAATTTTGATGAACTCTTAGAGCATATCCCCGAGCTAAAACTACTGGATTGTGACATTGAAACCATAAGTTTTGATACGCCCATTGACAGTTCTAATATGAATCCAACCTATTGGGTGGCACTGGCTCAAATGATCGAAAAGCACTACGATGCCTTCGATGGGTTTGTGGTGCTGCACGGTAGCGATACCATGTCGTACACCAGTTCGGCACTTAGTTTTATGTTAGAGAATCTTTCGAAGCCCGTTGTTTTTACCGGTTCACAACTGCCTATTGGAGATTTACGTACGGACGCCAAGGAAAACCTAATTACTTCCATTCAGATCGCTGCGTGGCGCGAGAAGAATCATCCAAAAGTTTCGGAGGTGTGTTTGTATTTTGAATACAAATTGTATCGGGCAAATCGTACGACCAAGATCAATGCCGAGCATTTTGAAGCTTTTAACTCTCCTAATTATCCGCCCCTGGCAGAAAGTGGCGTGCATCTGGTGTTCGACGACGATGCGTTGTATCGCCCTAACCGAAGAAAAAAACTGAAAGTCCATACTGCATTAGAGTCAAATGTACTTCTTATCAAGATGTTCCCCGGAATAGGTCCTGAAACCATTCATTATTTGTTTGATTACCCAGCATTGGAAGGAGTGATCTTAGAAACCTATGGAAGCGGGAATGTGACCAACGAGCCTTGGTTTCTTGGAGCAATAAAAAAACTGATCGCTCAGGATATACCAGTCATTAATATAACGCAATGCAGCGGCGGAAGTGTCGCGATGGGATTGTATGAAACGAGTGTGGGGCTTAAAAAACTAGGAGTTATTTCAGGAAAAGACATGACTACAGAGGCAGCACTTGCAAAGTTGATGTATCTGTTGGGCCATCAAATTACCTCCAACAGTTTTAAGATGTTGTTTGAAACTTCGCTTCGCGGAGAAATCAGTTAATTCCTTTCAGGAAGTCAAATTTTTTGCGAAATTTGTCGTCTCATTTTAGAGAGGTGGCCGAGTGGTCGAAGGCGCACGCCTGGAAAGTGTGTATCCCGCTATCGCGGGATCGAGGGTTCGAATCCCTTCCTCTCTGCAACACCAAAAAGGAGAAACCCATAAGGTCCAAGCTTGCTTGAGTCTTTTGGGTTTCGAGTTTTTGACTATTGCGAAGCAATAGGTGTTGAAAGTCCCTCACCTTGGGATCACCGAGCGCAGCGAGGTAATCCCGTGAAGGTTCACTTGAGCGTTTTTTTATAGGGGTTTTTTTAAATCGCGCAGCGATTTGGTTGAAAGTCCCTCACCTTGGGATCACCGAGCGCAGCGAGGTAATCCTGCAACAACTTGCCTGAATCTTTAGGTTTTGAGTTTTTGACTATTGCGAAGCAATAGGTGTTTAAAGTCTTTTTAAGAATGATCCATTTAATTTTTGAAGAATTCTCGAATTGCATATTGAACGTTTTTATGTCGCTAATTGTTAGAATGTTGCTCTTGCGCTATTCGTAACATTCCCACCATCACAACTTGAATTTAAAAAGAATTCCCTAGCACACTTTTATATAATTTATATCTTAGCAACCCTTATTGTGGGATTTCCTTGTGTAAAAGGGTTCACAATTACCAAAATTGGGGTAAAACAGCCTACAGGAAACATCGCTGAAACCTAAGTAATTACTAAGTCTGTAATAATTTATTGTTGCAGATTAACCAAATAATTTTATATCTTTAAACCTTTAACTAAAAACAAACTTTAAGTCGATAGCAATGAAAAAATTATTTTCTATTATGGCAATGGCCGCAATGGTATTTGCAGGCACTTTAAACGCAAACGCAACTACTACCCAAACAATGCCAACCAACGTTCAATCGTTGTCTACAGCGGCAACCGTTTCAATTATTCAGGATGAAGAGGCTGCCAGCGGCGATGAGAACCCAGGCTTTCACCAAGCGCTGAAACAACGTTTCATCGAAGGAGGTCCAGGTTTTATGGGTATCGTATTACTGTGTTTAATTCTTGGATTAGCAATTGCTATCGAACGAATTATTTACCTAAACCTTTCCACAACAAATACTAAGAAATTAGCAGAAAACGTGGAAGATGCACTGAATAGTGGTGGAATCGAAGCTGCTAAAGAAGTATGTAGAAACACTAAAGGTCCTGTTGCCTCAATCTATTACCAAGGTCTGGATCGTGCCGATGAAAGTATTGAAGCTGCTGAGAAAGCGGTAGTAGCTTACGGAGGTGTTCAAATGGGACAACTCGAAAAGAACGTTTCTTGGATTTCATTGTTTATTGCATTAGCGCCGATGCTTGGTTTCATGGGTACGGTAATTGGTATGATTTTAGCATTCGATAAGATTGAAGCTGCCGGTGACATGAACCCTTCATTAGTAGCAGGGGGTATTAAAGTGGCACTTTTAACAACGGTATTTGGACTTATTGTTGCAATTATCCTTCAGATCTTCTACAACTACATTATCGCTAAGATCGATAGTATCGTAAACAGTATGGAAGATGCTTCTATCACATTAATTGATATGTTGGTAGACTACAAAAACAAAAAGTAACAATAACCCCTAAAACACACCATTAATATGGCTTTGCATAAAATTTTAAAAATAGTTGCACTTCTTCTTGGCGTTGCTGGGGTTATATTCCTCGGAATGATTATCGCCAAAGGAGATGAGGCAATAAAGGCAACCGGTGAAGGGGTTGACGGCATCATGTACGTTGCGTACGTTATTTTTGCCCTTGTTCTACTCTTTGTGGTTGTATTTGTACTCAAAGGAATTTTCGCAGGCGACCTCAAGAAAACGTTGATGTCTGTAGGAGCCTTTGCACTCATTGTTGTGATCGCTTACGTCCTCTCAGACGGAGTGGAAACCGAACTACGCGAAGGTGGAATGCTTTCAGCAAGTGGTTCGAAATGGGTAGGAACCGGCTTGTATACTTTCTACATCCTAGCAATTTTAGCGATTGGAGCGATGGTATTCAGCGGAATTAAGAAAATGACAACTCGATAACAATGGCTAGACGATCAACACCTGAAGTAAATGCAGGATCTATGGCAGACATCGCGTTTCTGCTCCTAATCTTTTTCTTGGTAACTACCACGATCGAAAAGGACAAAGGAATCGCGAGACAATTGCCTCCCCCTGAACCCCCCAATGACGAGGATGTTATCATAAAAGAGAAAAACCTCTTCATTGTGAACGTGAACAAGGATGATCAACTCCTTGTAGAAGAAGAATTGATGGAGTTGAAAGACTTGCGTCAATCAGCCATCGATTTTATCGACAACGGTGGAGCGCCTTCTGGAACGGCAGAGTATTGTTCTTTCTGTAAAGGAGCCCGTTCTCCGGAGTCTTCTGATAATCCGAACAAAGCAGTTATTTCTGTTCAAAACGACCGACTCACGTCTTACGAAATGTACATTGCCGTTCAAAATGAATTGGTGGCTGCGTATAACTTCTTACGAGACCGTGAAGCACAGCGCTTATATGGTTGGGAATTTACTGAGATGAAACGCGCGATTGATGAAGGAGAAATCACAGGGTCGAAAGCTGAAGACATTCAAGAAAAACTCGAAAACGTTCAGCAGATGATTCCATTGAAGCTCTCTGAAGCAGAACCCAAGAAACGGGGCGAATAACCTTTATATAAATTAGACTATGTCAAAATTTAAAAAGAAAAAAAGTGGAGAACTTCCTGCGATTTCTACAGCATCCTTGCCTGATATCGTATTTATGCTTCTATTCTTCTTCATGGTAGTAACCGTATTACGCGAGAACAACTTACTTGTTCAACAGGAACTACCAAAAGGAGATCAAGTGGAAAAGCTAAAAAAGGACCGTTCTATCTTTATCTACGCCGGGAAGCCTAGCTCTCAGTATCAAGATAAATACGGTACCGAAGGGAAGATCCAAATTGGTGATAAATACACCGATATTGACAATATCAAATTTGCTTTGAACGAATTACGTGCGCAATTGCGTCCTGAACTTCAAGACAAAGTAATGGTGGCTCTCAAAGTAGATAACGAAACGAACACTGGGTTGGTTTCAGACATCAAACAGGAGTTGCGAGATTTGAACATGTTAAAAATTATCTACATTACCTCTCCTGGTAATCAGTTAGAAAATTAATATATTCATTGCAAGAAAAACGCCTTGAGTCATCAAGGCGTTTTTTTATGTCATATTTTTAAATTTTCCCGTTATCTTTATAGTATGCGGAAGCTTTTTCTTTGGTGGTTTTTCACCACTCTGTTTCTTATGACACCGTCCCTTTGTTGGGCGCAGGAAGAAGAGGATGAGGACATTATTCCCGTGTCTGAAAGAGATTCTCTGTACCGTGAAGATCAGTTTTATTTCTCCGCCACCTACAATCTCATACTTAATGTTCCTTCGAATGTCAATTTACGTGGATTATCAGGGGGGATCAATTTTGGGTATTTAAGAGACATGCCGCTTAATAAACGCCGAAATGTTGCTCTTGCCGTAGGTGCCGGGGTTTCTTTTAATCGTTACGGTCAAAATTTATTTATCGGAGAAGATCCAGACGAAAATACCATATTCAACGTGTTGGATGAGAATGAGATTCCCTACGACTTTAACCGTTTTAGTACCGCTACTCTCGAAGCTCCCATCGAATTTAGATGGCGTACCTCTACTTCTAAATCCTTTAAGTTTTGGCGTATCTATGGTGGTATCAAGTTGGGATACACCTATTGGTATAAAGCGCGCTTTATGCAACCCGGGAATGAAGTGGTGCAAACAGACATTCCCGAGTTCAATCCGTTTCATATGGGAGCTACCCTTAGCTTTGGTTATGGTACCTTCAACATACACGCCTATTACCAATTTACACCCTTCTTTAGCGATGCCGTGACGGATACAGGAAATGCGATCGACTTCAGAACGCTGCGGCTAGGAATTATCTTTTATATCTTATAGCCAAAAGTTCAATAAAATCAACTGAGGAAGAAGTCCGATACAAAAGCCAAAACTCAACTCTTGATACGTATGTGCTTCGGCTTGAAGTCGGGCACTGGCTACTAAACCGTTTAGTAGAAAAAAAAGTGCGATCCATAGTAGCATATTGATCTTAAAGTGGATGCTCAACGCAATTAAAAACATGGTGATTCCTGCAATGCCCATTTGATGCAGGCTAATTTTGATAGAGAAAAACACCATCACTAGAGCCGTCATGGCTGAAAATAAAATTCCAACGAAAAAATAATTGAGTTCGGGTGTTTCGTACGGATCAAAGACCAGCTTGATGATCAATAACAGCAATACACATTGCAGCATCAACGGGACTTTCCGCTCCTTAGCCGTTTTTAAATGAATGGTATCTACCACATTCATGTTCTTCAATAAAAAGAAGGTTACAATGGGAATAAATATTGTAATAATAGCAACTGCAAAGCCCTTCGCTTGAACCACCTCCCATTCTACATAACGTGGCGTCATACCAAAGTAAATGAGCGTTCCTAACAGTGGCATCAGCAAAGGATGCAAGATATAACTGGATGCTCGTAATAGGAAGTTCATTAAATTTCTTTACGAAGTCGAGCGACAGGGATGTCTAGTTGCTCGCGATATTTCGCGACCGTTCGACGCGCGATCGGGTACCCCTTTTCTTTCAGGATCTTTGCAAGTTTATCGTCAGTGAGGGGTTTCTTCTTATTCTCTTCGGAAACGGTGATCTCCAAGATCTTTTTGATCTCTCGGGTAGAAACATCTTCCCCTTGATCATTTTTCATCGATTCACTGAAAAACTCTTTGATCAGTTTTGTCCCGTAGGGAGTATCCACATATTTGCTGTTGGCAACTCGAGAAACGGTGGAAACGTCCATATCAATCGTATCTGCAATGTCCTTGAGGATCATAGGCTTTAGCTTTCGTTCATCTCCCGTCATAAAATACTCATACTGATGTTGCATGATGGCATTCATGGTTACCCAAAGTGTCTGTTGCCGTTGTTTGATCGCATCGATAAACCATTTGGCTGCGTCCAATTTTTGTTTGATGAACATCACAGCATCTTTCTGGGATTTTGAACGTTCTTTTGCGGCCTTATAGCCTTTCAGCATATTTGTATATTCTCTGGAAACGTGCAGTTCTGGAGCGTTTCTTCCATTTAGTGTCAGTTGCAACTCTCCATCTTCTATTTTGATCGCGAAATCAGGAACCACGTGTTCTACCATTCGGGTATTCCCAGAATAGGTGCCTCCCGGTTTCGGGTTCAGACCTTCAATCTCATGGATGGCATTTCGCAATTCGTCTTCAGTAATATCAAACTTAGAAAGTAGCTTTTTATAATGCTTTTTGGTGAAATGATCGAAGGCTTCATTGATAATATCCAACGCCAGGGCTACTGCCGGAGTTTCACGTTTTCGTTCCAATTGTAACCGCAAACATTCTTGCAGGTTTCTAGCGCCTACTCCGGCCGGGTCGAGATCGTGAACGATTTGTAGGACTTCTTCGATTTTTTCTTCGGAAGTATAGACATTTTGGGTAAAGGCCAAATCGTCAACAATGTCTTGAAGGTCACGCCGAATATATCCGCTCTCATCAATGCTTCCCACCAAAAAACGTGCGATCTCTTCTTCTTCCTCGCTCAAGCGATAGGTGTTCAGTTGTCGTAATAGATGTTGGTTGAACGATACGCCCGAAGCATAAGGAATTTGCTTGTCTTCATCGTCAGCACTGTAATTATTGGCCGCTAACTTATAACTAGGGATCTCATCGTCACTTAAATACTCATCCACATCAATTTCGGTTTCAATTACTTCTGAATCTTGCTCATAATCATCAGAATTATCGAAATCATCATCGAGAGAATCTTTTTCTTCTTTTCCTTTTTCCAAGGCAGGATTTTCCTCTAATTCTTGAGAAATACGCTGCTCAAAGGCTTGCGTAGGCAGTTGGATCAGTTTCATTAACTGAATCTGCTGAGGCGAGAGCTTCTGAGAGAGTTTAAAATTAAGTTGTTGCTTGAGCATAAATATGCGTATACCTTTGGTATAAATGTAACAAAAACCGCCTAGTTTCTGTAGAAAGCAAGGCGATTTAATATAAGGTTATGATTTACTTTTTCTAGAATTCTGCATTCCCCGGAGTACGTGGATAGGGGATGACATCTCGAATGTTACCCATGCCGGTAGCAAACTGAACTAGTCGTTCAAAACCAAGACCAAAACCACTGTGTACGGCGGTTCCAAACTTTCGAAGCTCCAGATACCACCACAGTTCTTCTTCGGGAATGTCCATTTGCTCCATCTTAGATTTTAGGACGTCATAGCGTTCCTCCCGTTGCGACCCTCCTACGATCTCACCAATTCCCGGAAATAAGACATCCATCGCGCGAACCGTCTTTCCGTCTTCATTGAGGCGCATGTAAAAGGCTTTAATGGTGGCAGGGTAATCAAATAGAATCACGGGACATTTAAAGTGTTTCTCTACCAAAAACCGTTCGTGTTCGCTTTGCAGATCAGCGCCCCATGCATCAATAGGGTATTTGAATTTTTTCTTTTTATTGGGCTTACTGTTTTTGAGGATCTCAATCGCTTCGGTATAACTTACACGCTTGAAGTTATTGTCCACCACAAAGTGAAGTTTCTCGCGTAAGGTCATCTCACTTCGTTCATTTTGCGGTTTCGATTTCTCTTCTTGTAACAGTCTGTTTTCTAAAAACTCCAAATCATCAGCGCAATGCTCGAGAACATATCGTAGTACGTATTTGATAAAATCCTCGGCCAGATCCATATTGTCCGCCAGATCGTAGAACGCCACTTCCGGTTCGATCATCCAAAACTCTGCCAAGTGGCGTGACGTATTGGAGTTTTCAGCTCGGAAGGTGGGCCCAAACGTATATACTTTCCCTAATCCCATTGCAAAGGTTTCCGCTTCCAGTTGTCCGCTTACGGTTAGATTGGTTTCCTTTCCGAAGAAATCTTTTTTGAAATCGATATCTCCATCTTCGGTCTTTGGCGGGTTTTCAAGGCTTAGGTTAGAAACCCGAAACATTTCTCCTGCTCCTTCGGCATCGCTTCCCGTGATAATAGGCGTATGCATATAGTAAAATCCGTTCTTCTGAAAGTATTCATGCACGGCAAAAGAAAGCTTGGATCGCATTCGCATGACAGCTCCAAAGGTATTTGTGCGGACTCTCAAGTGTGCCTGTTCTCTCAGTTTCTCTAGCGTATGGCGCTTTGGAGAAAGAATGGTTTTCTTTACTTCTTCAGGATCGGCTTCCCCAAGAATTTCAAGGGCGGAAACTTGAATCTCCACCGCTTGCCCACTTCCTTGACTTTCTACCAAGAGTCCTTTCACTTCAATAGCGGCTCCCGTCGTGATCTTTTTCAGCATCGCTTCTTCAAAATTGTCGTAGTCAACCACGCACTGAAGATTGTGTAGAGAAGATCCGTCGTTCAAGGCGATAAATCGATTGCTTCGAAACGATCGTACCCATCCACGGACGTTTACTTCTATAAGTGACGGTTCGCTTTGTAACAAAGAGGCGATATCTTGATAGTTCATTGCCATACAATTTTAGAGGGGTAAAGATACTTTTTTTATACAGCAAATAAAATGAATGAATTCTAAGAATCTGCTTCCTCGTCTTCCTCCTTTCCGGGGAGAATTTGAAGCGCAGGTTTTCGAAGGGTTTCTTTATTTGCGATGCTTCGCTCTAATGAGAGGAGTAAGGAAGGAAGTAATAGCAAGTTAGACAACATCGCGAAGAGCAAGGTGGCTGAAACCAACGCACCCAACGCCACGGTTCCGCCAAAACTTGAGATGGTAAATACGGAGAAGCCAAAGAACAACACGATGGAGGTGTAGAACATACTTACACCGGTTTCGCGCAAGGCAGCGTACACCGATTTTTTAATGCGCCATTTGTTACTGATGAGCTCTTGTCTATACTTCGCTAAGAAATGTATGGTATCATCTACTGAAATTCCAAATGCGATACTAAATACTAAAATGGTGGAAGGTTTAATGGGAACTCCCAAAAAACCCATCAATCCTGCAGTAATGATCAAGGGAAGCAAGTTCGGAATTAAAGACACCAAAATCATTCGAAGGCTTCGAAACATCCACGCCATAAATAGCGCGATCAACAAAATGGCGAGCGATAACGAAAGCACTAGATTGTTCACCAAATATTTGGTTCCTTTTTGAAATACGAGCGCTTTTCCCGTGACAGAGACTTCATAACGATCAGGAGGAAAGATCTTATCGATCTCGGATATCAAATCTTCTTCAATCCTATCAAAACGCTCGGTCTCTGTATCTTTCATAAAGGTGGTAATCCGCGCATATTGTCCTGTGGTATCCACATAACTCTGCAACAAATTAGTGTCTTGAGCGCTTCCTTTAGCGTATGAAAGAATGAAGGTTCGTTCTTGACTATTCGGCAATTGGTAATACTCAGGATTATTGTTGTAGTAAGCTTGTTTCGAAAATTTAACCAAGTTTACCACAGAGATGGGTTTCGAGAATTCCGGGAGTTCATCAATGTAGTTTTGAAGCGATTCCATACGTTTTAAGGTGGCGAGCTTCATCACACCTTTTTTGCGTTTGGTGTCCACTAGAATTTCTAAGGGCATAATGCCTTCATACTCCTTCTCAAAGAACGCAATGTCTTTGAAAAAGGGCTTCTTTTTGGGCATGTCCTCAATAATGCTTCCGGAAATCTTAATATTATAAATACCAATGATCCCGGCACTGAGAAGCAATACTGAAATGGCATAAATCGCAACGCGATGTTCTTTCACCATTTTTTCCATCCAATCTACAAACCGCCCAATCCACCTTTTGTTGAGATGTTTTAGGTGCTTGTACTTCGGAATGGCCATGTAACTGTAGACAATCGGAATGATGAATAAGCTGAGCAAAAAGATCACCAAGATATTGATAGAGGCCACGATCCCAAATTCAGAAAGTAACTTACTGTTGGTAAGTATAAAAGTGGCAAAACCTGAAGCCGTAGTGACATTCGTCATTAAGGTGGCATTCCCTACTTTGGCAATAACGCGCTGTAATGATTTGGCCTGATTTCCGTGTTGTTTGATCTCCTGTTGATACTTGTTGATAAGGAAAATGCAATTTGGAATTCCGATGACGATAATCAGCGGGGGAATCAAAGCCGTGAGTACGGTAATTTCATAGTGTAGCAGTCCCAAAATTCCGAAGGACCACATCACCCCGATGATCACTGTCACCATAGAAATTAACGTAGCTCTGAAGGAACGGAAGAAAAAGAAAAAGATCAAGGAGGTCACTGCGAGTGCCGCACCAATAAACCAACCAATTTCATCGATAATGTTTTGCGAATTGAGCGTGCGAATGTAGGGCATTCCACTGGTGCGTACATCGATACCGGTCTGCTGCTCAAAGGCTTCAATTTCGGGAATCAAAGAAGCGACGATAAAGTTTTTGCGCGCCGCCGTATTCACGATATCCTTCTTAAGATATACAGCGGTTCGAACGGATTTTTTGCTAGGGCTGTAAACAAGTCCCTCGTAAAATGGCATTTTATAAAAGAGCTCCTGCTGAAAGGCGGATAATGTGGTTTCGTTCCAGATGGTGTCTTCTGCGATAGGAACTAATTCAAAAGCCGCTGAATCTTTTCTCTTCTGTAATTTTTGTAGGTCGCCTAAAGAGAGAGTAAGCTCTACTTCTTCGTAGGTATTCAATTTTTTGCTGAGCGTATTCCAGGCGGTAAAAGCTTCAGGAGTGAAAAGTAAACTGTCTTTTACTCCTAGAACGATCAAGTTGCCTTCTTCCCCAAAGAATTCCAAAAAACGGTCATATTCTAAGTTGATCTCATGATCATCTGGAAGTAAATTTGCTTCCGTATAGGTGAAGCGCATGTGTTTCCACTGCAGTGCCATAAAAACCGTACAGGCCGCAATAGCAATCAAAATCAGGGTTCTATTCCGAAGAATAAACCGGGCCACAACACTCCAAAAACCAATACTAAAAAGCTTTTCCACAACCAGTACGTTAAGGCGGGGCAAAGGTACTAATTCCCTTTCGGTAAACGGTTGCTGTACCGCTTATAATTTTAGATAGAAAGTAAACTTGAACGAGATATTGTCTTCTAGATCAGGAAGGTGGTAATATCCGTAGCGATAGGCGAAACTCAACCCGAACCCAAAGAGTAGTTTGTTAAGTTCGAATCCCGACTCTGAGTAGAACTCTTCTAAGGTGTTAAACGGAATCCCTAAATGGGGTTCGGCATTGTTAAGGTCGCCCCACGCGTGCCTAGTAATAAACACTAATTCAGGTCGGAAGCGTTCTGAAATATTGAAGCGACGCAGGCTATGCTTTATTTGTAGGGTGGCCAAGCGGTCCGAAAAAAACTCGCCAAAATACATCGTTTCAAAGCTTCTGCGTCCTGCTACAGAAAAGCGTTGTAGGATTTCATCTTTTGTCGGACTGTTGGGGTAGGCGTGAAATAAGTGGGTGAGAGGAGTGTCTCCAAAAGCGATATCTCCTTCCAACAAGAAATTGGTGGAAGTAAGATTGGTGCGCTTTACATAATAATCTAATTTCAGGCCTAATTTGGTGTAATTAAAGTCGCTTCCGGCAATTCCTTTAATACCTTGTGTTACTTGAGCGCTGATCTTCGGAAACCCATCGAAATATTCTACTAAGCCGTCTTCTCGGGTGAAAAAGTCGCGTTTCGGACTAATACGAATGGAAGCAGTTAATTCGGCTAATTCATAATTTCGAAAAATCCCACCGTCATTCAAAAAAATGTAATTTTCAATGTTATCAATCCTACTACGACCAAAACGTAGTTCCGACAGAATTCTTGGGGTGAATTCATGCTGGACATTGGTTTGCCACGTACGATGTTTGTAAAATTGAGTAACATTAACCAATCGCGGTTCGAAGACAGAATACACGCGCGCATCAGTTAAATAGGCAAAAGAACCTATTTCTCGGATATCGTCAATGTAGTATAGATTGATCCATGTTTTAGATTCCTTTCGTACGCGTACACTTCCCCCCAAACTAAATTTAATGTCATCATCTTTGAACCCATACGCAAAATGACCACCAAATTTAAAATGGTCTGAGAGCTTATCATTGGTGACACCACCAACACCAAGGCGGAGCCCTTCATAATTGTTGTATTTGATAAGATAGCGTAGGTCAACGTCAAAAAAACTGATGGGGAAGAACCCGGTGTTAAACGGACTCTCTTTTTTGGGTTGTTGTGTTTTTGTGCTGTCTTCTGCGATCTTAATCGCCGGTTCTTGCGCCCAAAGCATGCTTGATGCCAAACAACAGAGAACAATAAGAAAGGGACGCATTCGAATGGTTGTAGTAATTTAAGTAAAGGTATAAAGAAAGCGGCTAGAAGCCGCTCTCTTTAAGGATATATTAAGGTTATACCTTCATAATCTCTTTTTCCTTTGCCTCTAAAATGGCATCGATTTTCGAGATATGTTTGTCGGTCATTTCTTGAATATCAATCTCCAGATTTTTTTTCATATCGTCTGAAGCATCTAAATTTTTAATATCCTGATTCGCTGTTTTACGATCATTTCGAACTCCGATCTTTGCTTCTTCCGCTTCCGCTTTGGCTTGTTTTACCAATTCTTTACGGCGTTCTTCTGTCAATGGTGGTACATTGATAATAACACTCTCACCATTGTTCATTGGATTGAACCCGAGATTCGCGACTTGAATTCCGCGCTCTATCTCCGGAATTAATGATTTTTCCCATGGCTGAATGGAAATGGTCATGCCATCAGGTGTGTTTACGTTTGCAACCTGGTTCAGCGGAGTAGGAGTTCCGTAATAATCAACTTTAACCCCACTAACCATTGAGGGTGACGCTTTCCCGGCTCTAATATTGATAAGTTGTTTTTCCAAATGTTTGATAGCATTATCCATTGCTTCTCGGGTGCTATCGATAATAAGTTCTATTTCTTCTTCCATTGTTGTAAAATGTTGTAAAGGTGGCTTCTAGGACTGTTCTAATTGTTGAACAGAAACATGATTATAGTACAAAAAGAATGCCTAATCTTACAGGCTAAGTTACAAATTTACTTTGGTTCCGATTTTTTCTCCGGAAACAACTTTTAGGAGGTTTCCTTTGGTGTTCATATCAAAAACAATAATTGGTAATCGGTTTTCTTGGCTCAAGGTAAACGCTGTAGTGTCCATGACCTTCAGGCCTTTGCTAAGTACATCATCAAAACTGATGAAGTCGAATTTTGTCGCTTTTTTGTCTTTTTCAGGGTCACTCGAATAAATACCATCTACGCGAGTTCCTTTCAGAATTACATCCGCGTCAATTTCGATCGCGCGAAGTACTGCGGCTGAGTCGGTAGTGAAATATGGGTTTCCGGTACCACCTCCAAAAATAACTACCCGTCCTTTTTCTAAATGCCGAATGGCTTTTCTACGAATAAAGGGTTCTGCTACTTCATTGATTTTGATAGCGCTTTGCAATCGCACGGGGATTCCCGAATCTTCTAAAGCACTTTGCAAGGCCAATCCGTTGATGACGGTGGCCAACATGCCCATATGATCTCCTTGAACACGGTCCATCCCTTTACTGGCTCCGGCGACACCGCGAAAAATGTTTCCGCCTCCAATAACGATGGCTACTTCAACCCCTCGGTCTGTAATTTGTTTAATTTCACTTGCATAGTCATGAAGTCGTTCAGGATCAATCCCGTAGCTTCTGGAACCCATAAGGGCTTCTCCTGAGAGTTTTAGTAATATTCGCTTGTATTGCATGTAGGGCCAATTTGTGCAAATATAAAGGTAATTTTTTATCTAGAGTTCCGTTATTTCATTGAGAACTTTATATTTTTATCCCTTACAAAAAACTATTATGAAAAAGATTTTTAAAGCAACATTAGCGGTATTATTATTAGGATGCACAGTTTCGTGTTCTAATGACGATGATACCAACACAACTGGAGATGGTGATGATATACAGAATATCCAAGCCACTTATACAGTAACTTTTACGCCTGATTTTACAGAAGAAAATTATCCTGACAACTATCCAAGCGGAGCTATGTTTAGTGGAATGGTTGTGGCAGTACACGACGAAGGAAATGGAATTTTTCAACCTGGAACCTTGGCAAGTGGCGCCTTACGCGTTTTCGCTGAGGAAGGTGATAGTGCCGATCTGATTTCGGAGTTGACAACTGCCGGAGATGAAGATTCTGTAGATTTTTTCGTCACTTCGTATCCACAGAGTGAAGGTCCAACAACCTCACAAAGCGTGACGGTTACTATTGACCCTACTCATACGTCAATTAGTTTTGCTTCTGCTCTCCGCCCAAGTCCTGATTGGTTTGTAGCGATCAATGATGTAAGTATGATTGAAGGTCCCAGTTCATTGTACGATGAACTCACGGTAAATGTAGTGGCATATGATGCCGGAACCGATAGTGGTGATACGTATCTTGCTGACAACAATCCAACGGTTCCACAGGGAACGATACAGTTGATCAACACACCTCCTCTTGGAGGAGATATTACTGCCGTTGTCATTGGAACCCTTACTTTTGAGAGAACTGATTTTTAACAGACGGCTATCATGTCAATAAAAAACCCGCATCGAAAGATGCGGGTTTTTTTAACGGTATTTGTTATAGTCGATACTTATTCAATCGCTACGCGTTTGAAACCTACTACCTCTACGTCTTTTCCAATCGTATTCACATATTCGGCAACCGACTGTTTGTTGTCTTTGATAAATGCTTGATTTACCAAGGTGTTATCTTTGAAGAAACGCTTCAATTTACCTTTAGCAATGTTGTCTAGCATTTCTTCCGGCTTACCTTCTTGACGTAACTGATCTTTTGCGATCTCAATTTCTTTCTCAACGATAGAAGCGTCAACACCCTCTTCGTTAAGTGCAATTGGATTCATAGCAGCTGCTTGCATTGCCACATCTTTGGCCGCTTCAGCAGCGCCTTCAGCATTCTGCGAAAGTCCGGTAAGAACGGCAATCTTATTTCCAGCATGAATATAAGAACCTACAAAAGGAGCTTCTAATGTTTCAAAAGCACCGATTTCGATTTTTTCACCGATCACTCCGGTTTGTTCCGTAAGTTTCTCTTGAACCGTCATTCCGTTGTAGTCAGCTGCAAGAAATGCATCCTTTGAACCCGCTTCTAGGGCTACAGTCGCCAAGTCGTGTGCTAAAGAAACGAAGTCGTCGTTCTTTGCAACAAAATCGGTTTCACAATTCAACGAGATGATTACTCCTTTATTTGCATTCTCGTTCACTTTTGCGATCGCCGCACCTTCACTAGAGTCGCGATCGGCACGTTTCGCAGCTACTTTTTGTCCTTTTTTACGTAGAATTTCAATTGCCTTGTCGAAATCGCCATCGGCTTCAACTAAAGCTTTCTTACAGTCCATCATACCGGCTCCGGTAGCTTTTCTCAGTTTATTTACTTCTGCAGCGGTTATTTTTGCCATTGCTTTTTGTATTTAGGTTTTAGTAGAAAAAGTCGTTCTAAGAATTCCTCAAAGAAACACATAGAACGACTTTAGCATATTAAGTGATTGTTATATTTACTCTTCTTCGTTGGTCGCTTTTTCTAACGTTTCCTTTTTCGATTCTAATTTGACAGGTTTTTTAGCTTCTTTCATCGCTTTTTTGTCTTCGGAATCTTTAGAAGGAACTTCGGCAGCCGTTACTTTTTTACGAGCTGATTTCTTAGGAGCTTTTTTCTCCTCATCACCACCGTCTTCTGATTTTCCGGCTTTACGTTCTTGTAGTCCTTCGATGATCGCTCCGGAAACACTTCCGATGATCTTTTCGATAGATTTAGACGCATCATCATTAGATGGAATAGCGTAGTCGATCTCACGAGGATCGCTGTTGGTATCTACCATAGCGAAAATTGGAATATTCAATTTCTGTGCCTCTTTTACAGCGATGTGCTCGCGTGTGGTGTCTACGATGAACAACGCTCCCGGAAGGCGACTCATATCACTGATAGAACCAAGGTTCTTTTCTAGCTTTTCACGAAGACGACTTACTTGAAGGCGTTCTTTCTTTGAAAGGGTGTCAAACGTACCATCTTGTTTCATGCGATCAATGGATGCCATTTTCTTTACGGCCTTACGGATGGTAACGAAGTTGGTTAACATTCCACCGGGCCAACGCTCCGTAATGTACGGCATGTTGGCGTTCTTTGCATGTTCAGAAACGATGTCTTTCGCTTGTTTCTTGGTTGCTACAAAAAGTACCTTACGACCACTAGAAGCGATTTTTTTAAGTGCTTCGTTGGCTTCTTCCAGCTTGGCTGCGGTTTTGTATAAGTTGATGATGTGGATCCCATTGCGCTCCATGTAGATATATGGGGCCATGTTCGGGTTCCATTTGCGGGTGAGGTGTCCAAAATGCACCCCTGCGTCAAGTAATTCTTTGACTTCTTTGTTTGCCATTTTTGTAATAGTTTACGTTCTGTAATGTAGTCGCAACCTCTCCAATTTCGGATTCAGGTTTAGATGCTAAACTAACTTTCTGTCTTGCGACAGAATAACAGCTTGATTAAAAATAAAATATGAACGAAATAGAATTCCTTGGAAATAAGCTTTCCAAGGAATTCGATAATAATAATTAACGTTTAGAGAACTGGAATTTCTTACGAGCTTTCTTCTGTCCGAATTTCTTACGCTCCACCATTCGTGGGTCACGGGTCAATAGACCTTCAGGTTTTAAGACGCCTCGATTTTCCTCGTTCAATTCGCACATCGCACGGGAAAGTGCCAAGCGAATTGCCTCTGCTTGTCCTGTAATACCTCCGCCAAATACATTTACTGAAATGTCGAATGACTTTTCGTTGTCGGTAAGCATTAGAGGTTGTTGTACTTTATAGCGTAGTGTTGGCGTAGTGAAGTAGTTATCTAATTCACGACGGTTAATAGTGATGTTTCCTTTTCCTTCAGAAACATACACGCGTGCTACGGCTGTTTTTCTTCTTCCGATTTTGTGTATGGTATCCATTACTTGATGTCGTTAAGGTTAATGCTTTTAGGTTTTTGTGCTTCTTGACCGTGTTCTGCACCTGCATACACTTTCAAGTTTCTAAAAAGATCCGCTCCCAAACGATTTTTCGGAAGCATGCCCTTTACGGCTTTTTCGATCACCCGCTCTGGGTGCTTCGACTTCAATTCTTCGGCGCTCAGACTACGCTGACCCCCTGGATACCCGGTGTGGCGGATATAGGTCTTATCCTGCCATTTCTTACCGGTAAGTTGAATTTTTTCTGCATTGATCACAATCACATTATCTCCACAATCTACGTGTGGGGTAAAATATGGTTTGTGTTTTCCGCGAAGAAACTTAGCGACTTCGCTCGCAAGACGACCCAATGTTTGCCCGTCCGCATCTACCAATAACCATTCCTTTGTAACGGTTTCTTTATTAGCAGATACTGTTTTGTAACTTAATGTGTCCATTTAGTTTTTTGTCCTAATAGTTAATACTCATTGTTATTTTTCCCTCAAAAAGGGCTGCAAATTTACAACTAAATATTTGAATTACAAGTTGACGGCTGTAAAATAGTTTCATTTTGTTCGCTACTTTAAAGATACGCGCACTTGGATACTTGGTAGATGCCTCTTAAATTTGTTAAAAAAACCTTAAAACCTAAACTAATGTGTCACATTGGTTCGTTTTAAAGGTCTATTCATCAGTCAATCTAACCAATTCTATGTCATCTCAATCTCAAATCCTGTTGATAGGCTTTCTATTTCTCACGACCATCAACTTTGCACAATCCAACGAAACAATACTTCAAAAACGCACTTACACAACCACTTCAATTCAAAATATGGTTCCTATTAAAATTGATGGAAATATTGATGACGAAGCCTGGAACGCTGTGGAATGGACCTCTGAGTACGTCGAATTCCAACCCGATAACGGGACGCCCCCTACCGAACAAACAAAAATGAAGATTGTTTACGACGATAAGAACTTATATGTAGCCTTTAAATGTTATCAGAAAGATCCGGAAACCATTGAGCAACGCATGGGGCGGCGGGATGATTTCCCCGGCGATTGGGTAGAGATCAATATTGATAGCTACGGTGATGACCGTACCGGATTTTCTTTCACCGTTTCTGCCTCTGGTGTGAAAGGTGATGAGTTTATATCGAACAACGGTAATTTCGACAGTAGTTGGAACCCTATTTGGTATACCGACACCCAAGTAGATGCCGAAGGATGGACTGCGGAAATCAGAATTCCCTTGAGTCAGTTGCGTTTTGGAGCAGATTATGAGCAGACTTGGGGCATCCAATCTACCCGAAGATATTTCAATAACGAAGAACGTTCTACATGGCAACCATTACCGGCAAATCCGCCCGGCTGGGTGAGTGAATTTGGAGAGTTAAAAGGACTGGTTGGCCTAAAGCCACAAAAACAGTTGGAACTTCAACCGTATGTCGTTGGGCAGTTGGATACTTATGAAGAAGAGCAAGGAAATCCCTTTCGTGATGGAGATGATGCCCGCTTAACGGGAGGATTGGATGCTAAAATTGGGATTACCAATGATCTTACCCTTGACCTTACGATTAATCCAGATTTTGGTCAGGTTGATGCCGATCCGGGGGCTGTGGCTCTAGACGGATTCGAAATCTTCTTTCAGGAACGTAGGCCATTTTTCGTAGAAAATAAAAGTGTATTCGACTTCTCCTTTGCTGGTAACGATGATAATTTATTCTTTTCCAGACGCATTGGTAGGAGTCCGCAAGGACAAGCGATCGGGCCGAATATTGCCTTTGTAGATCAACCCAATAACACTACCATTCTTGGAGCAGCGAAGTTCAGCGGGAAAACCCAAGATGGTTGGACGGTAGGAGGTCTGGCTAGCCTTACCGGAAAAGAATTTGCTGAAGTGATAGATACTGTGGGAGTAGAACGCAGCGATTTGGTAGAGCCATTGACGTTCTATGGTGTGGGGCGGGTTCAAAAAGATTTTAATAATCGTAATAGTTATGTCGGCGGAATCATTACAGGGGCGATCCGCAGAATGGATCCTAATCTATCCTTTCTGCATTCACATGCGTATTCGACAGGGATCGACTTTAAGCACAATTGGAAAGAGCGAAAATACTACGTAGAAGGAAGCGCCGTGATGAGTAATGTGAGAGGAAGTGCCGAAGCGATCGCTCGTACCCAAACCTCCATCACACATTTGTTTCAGCGTACCGATGCCGATCATGTGTCGGTAGACCCTACAAGAACTGAACTTACGGGTACCGGAGGACGCTTTGAAATTGGGAAAGGAGCTGTAGGAAATTGGCGCTATAATGTAGGTGGAAATTGGCGTTCTCCCGAATTAGAACTTAATGATATTGGGTTTCTACGCCAAGCAGACGATATTCGGCAGTACGCAAACATTCGTCATTTTTGGAACAAATCGACTTCCTGGTACCGACAGGCAAACCTAGGGTTTAACCAATTCTCTTCTTATGATTTCCAAGGAAATTACAACCGGATGCAATATGAGATCAACGGATATATCAACTGGAAGAATAATTGGTGGACAGAAGCAGGAGCTTCTCACAAGCCTAGAATCTATTCCAATACGGTATTGCGAGGAGGACCAAGGTGGCGATGGAACGAAGAGAATTTCTTCTTTTTATTCTCCGGAACAGATAACAGGAAAAAGTTCAGTATGCATGCAGGATACGTGCATTCAGACGCCAAGCAAAACAACTTCTCCTTCCGAAGATATGTGCTTCGCTTTTTCTATCAACCACTAAATTCATTAAGCTTATCACTTATTAATGAGTTCGAACAAAACCCCAATAAAACACAATACGTCACCGAAAGTAGCTTTAATGGAACGCCTCGCTACATTCTGGGAGCCATTGATAATGAAAGCTTAAGTACGACACTGCGGGTGAATTTCAATATCAACCCTAACTTGACCATTCAATATTACGGGCAGCCCTTTATTTTCAATGCTAAATATACCAACTTCAATTATGTGAACAATCCAACGGCCAAAAACTTAAAAGAGCGAGTTACTTGGTATGATACCAATCAAATTTCATTTAATGGTGGCCAGTATGATGTTGATGAAGATCAAGATGGTGTAACCGATTATAGTTTTGGTGACCCTGATTTTGCGTTCGTGCAATTTAGATCGAATTTGGTACTACGCTGGGAATACATTCCCGGATCGGAGATCTTTTTAGTGTGGTCACAAGGGATTAATGGCATTGGCGACCCCTCAAATGATTTCGGGACGATTATTGACAATCAATTGTTAGGACAACAACCTAGAAACACCTTTCTGTTGAAGGCTACGTATCGATTTGTTTTGTAGTCGTTTAGTGTGCCTCCAGCCAATTCTGGCCCACGCCAATTTCAACATCTAAAGGAACTGCGAATTGGTAGGCGTTTTCCATTTCGGTTTTCACAAGTTTTTTAATACTATCGAGTTCCTCTTTATGGACATCGAAGACCAACTCATCATGGACTTGAAGGAGCATTTTTGACTGGAAATTTCCTTCTGAAAGCTTTTTATAAATGTTGATCATTGCAATTTTGATGATGTCTGCGGCGCTCCCTTGAATGGGAGCATTCACCGCGTTGCGCTCTGCCGCACCGCGCACAACGGCATTACTACCGTTAATGCCGTTGAGGTAGCGCCGCCTTCCCAAGACCGTTTGTACATAGCCGTGTTCTCTGGCAAAATCAACTTGCTCGCTCATGTAATTTCGAAGTTTCGGATAGGTTTTATAATACGTATCAATCAATTCTTTGGATTCACTTCTAGAAAGATCTGTTTGATTGCTCAACCCGAAGGCAGAAACGCCGTAAATGATTCCGAAGTTTACCGTTTTCGCATTGCTACGCTGCTCACGCGTTACTTCGTCAATAGGCACGTTAAAGACCTTCGCGGCCGTGGACGCATGAATATCTTCGCCATTTTGAAAGGCTTCGATCATAGTCTCTTCTTCGCTTAGTGCAGCAATGATCCGCAGTTCAATTTGAGAATAGTCGGCCGCCATTAAAACGAAATCCTCATTTCTGGGAATAAAGGCTTTCCGAACTTCGCGACCGCGTTCTGTACGAATAGGGATGTTTTGAAGATTGGGGTTGTTGCTGCTCAGTCGTCCTGTCGCCGCTACGGTTTGCATATAATCGGTATGCACACGTTTGGTTTTTTCTTCCACCTGTCCCGGTAGGGCGTCCACATAGGTGCTCTTCAATTTTGTGAGTCCGCGATATTCCAAAACATCACGAATGATCTTATGGTCTTTCGCGAGATAAGACAGCACATCTTCGGCAGTGGAATACTGTCCGGTCTTGGTCTTTTTTGGCTTGTCTACCAATTTCATTTTTCCGAAGAGAATCTCTCCCAACTGTTTTGGAGAACCAATATTGAATTCCTCCCCAGCTTCTTGATAAATGTCCTTTTCAAGTCGTTGGATATCTTTCTCTAATGCTTCAGAAAGCTCTTTCAGGAACGGTTCATCCAGTCGGATTCCTTCCAATTCCATCGCAGCCAAAACTCGCAGAAGTGGCACTTCGATGTCATCAAATAATTTCTGAGTGTTCGCTTCGCCCAATTCCTTTTCAAAGTGTTCTTTTAGCTGAAGCGTTACATCAGCATCTTCCACGGCGTATTCGGTTTGTTCTTCCAACGGCACATCGCGCATGGATTTTTGGTTCTTTCCTTTTTTACCGATCAAACTTTCAATAGAAACCGGGGTGTAGTTGAGGTAGGTTTCCGCCAGCACATCCATATTATGACGCATATCAGGATTGATCAGGTAATGTGCCAGCATGGTATCAAACAATTTCCCTCGCACACGAACCCCATACTTGTCGAGCACTTTAATGTCATATTTTAAATTCTGACCGATTTTTTCGATGGAATCATTTTCAAAGAAGGGAAGTAGCTCTTGTATGAGTTCTTTTGCTGCATCAAAATCTTCCGGAAACGGAAGGTAGAATCCTTTTCCTGCTTCCCAAGAGAAGGCAATTCCTACCAATTCTGCAGTTAATGGGTTCAATCCGGTGGTTTCCGTATCAAAACACACACTTTTCTGTTGCAGTAATTGTTTGATAAATAATTTAGTTCCCATTCCCGGTTGCACGGTCTGATAGAAATGAGATACTTCCTTGATGGTGTTTCGGGAGTTGTATTTCTGAATGTCTTCGGAAGCGTCACCGTCTCCTCCAAAAAGGGAAAACTGACCACTACCGGCGGTTTTTGAGATCTTCTTCGCAGTTTCTGTAGAACTTACTTGCGTGGTTTCTTCCGAAGCAGCTCCTTCCGAGAATAACTTTAAGAATTGATCGCGCAGTCTTCGGAACTCCAGTTCTTCAAAGATCTCCTGTACTTTTTGTGCGTCCGGCTTCGAGAGCTCAAAGTCTTTTTCATCAAAAGTCACTTTGCAATCGGTAAAAATGGTCGCCAGCTTTTTTGAGAGTCGGCCCAGCTCCGCATTTTCAATTACCTTTTCCTTCATCTTTCCCTTCAGCTGGTCAGTATTATCCAGCAGCCCTTCCATGGATCCAAATTGCGCGATAAACTTTTTTGCGGTTTTATCGCCCACACCGGGCAAACCGGGAATATTATCACTGGCATCGCCCATCATTCCTAAGTAATCGATAACCTGCTCAGGGCGTTCTACACCGAAGCGTTTTTTGACTTCCGGAATGCCCCAAATCTCGATAGCATTACCCATACGAGCAGGACGGTACATAAAAATGTTTTCGGAAACCAATTGTGCAAAATCCTTATCTGGCGTAACCATAAAGACTTGATAATTTTCTTTTTCGGCTTGTTTTGCCAAGGTTCCGATAATATCATCAGCCTCCATTCCGCTGATCTCGATACAGGGAATGTGCATGGCCTTCAGTAGGTCTTGAATGATCGGCACGGATTGGCGGATCACATCAGGTGTTTCATCGCGATTGGCTTTATAATCTTCGAATAGTTCGGTGCGCGCGGCGCTTCCATCTTTATCGAAACATACGGCCAAATGATCTGGTTTTTCACGGCGGATCACATCAAAGAGGGAATTCATAAATCCCATGATGGCGGAAGTGTCTTGACCTTTAGAGTTGATTCTCGGATTTTTGATAAGGGCGTAATAGCCTCGGAATATGAGTGCATACGCATCGAGCAGAAAGAGTCTTTTTTGATCGGCCATAGGAAGGAGTTATGATTCCTTCAAAGGTAGCAAGATGGGTAGAAAAAACGGAATTTTCAGTAAAAAACTATCTTACCAAATTCCGAAGAAAATGGTAAGACAGCAAATGAACCATAACATGATATTATTGTTGTAATCGATCCGGCGGTATGTAAGAAGGCACGACATTCTCGATAGGCTTCAGCGACTTTAAATAATCGAAAATGGCCTGTAGGTCTTCGTCTGGCATTTCCTGATAGGATTGCCAGGGCATAGGGGGCATGAGTGGCCGACTGTTTTCTAGGCCTTTGTACTTTCCTTCTGTCATCGCACGTTTGAATTGCTCGAACGTCCAAGAACCGATACCTGTATCAGACGGAGTGAGATTTGCTCCAAAACTTACACCCCAAGGTCCAACAGCTGCAGTGAGGTCGCCATGCATCAGAATCCATTTTCCTGGTCCGACGGCTTCAGGAACGATTTCAGGAAGTTTGGCGTCTGCGGGAAATCCCATCATCCATTTCTCCATGTCTGGCACGGGACCTTGTGGGGTCATTTTTTTCGGTGTGTGGCAATGGTCGCATCCTATTACTCGCGCTAGATATTCGCCACGCTCAATACTTTTTTCTTTCGATAAAGAAGCTTCGGCTGTATCTTTAGCTTCTGCATAATCACCAGAAGATTTGTCATTACAGGAGGTGGCTACTATTGAAAATAGTAGGCAAATTGTAAATGCTTTGATAAAAGACTTCATAATTGAATTCAAATTGGTTCATATGACAAGCAATATATTGGAAATGAACAAGATATCCCTCTATGATTTCATACATTTTAAAACCTATGAATTCCGGCCTTGGAATCAATATGGAGTAAAAAAGAAAAGCCACCACAGATGTGATGACTTTTCGCCCCAAATTTGATTGACCCACCTATAGGCGTGTCAACCTACTTATGTAGCACAAAGCTAATAAAAATTATGGTACGCAAACGAAAAAAGATAGAATAGGGAAAAAATACGTGTTAGTACGTAGTAAAATTAACTGTCTGAAAGATAATGACTTGAGTTGTAGATTTCTTGTTTCTCTGCGGTGTAACTCGTGACAGAAAACCCGGAATGAATTGCATGTGCTCCGGTCGCTCCCTTTTTATTGATGGCAATATATGCTACCTGAAAATCTTGAAGCCGGTCTTTGTTCTTCGCAACAATTCTTTCGATGGCTTCTTCACAGGCTTGTTGCGGACTCCTACCTTGACGCATTAACTCAACTATTAAGAAGCTCCCTACGGTTTTTAAAACTTCTTCTCCCATGCCGGTCGCCGTAGCGGCTCCAATCTCATTGTCAACAAATAATCCCGAACCGATAATAGGGGAATCACCTACGCGTCCTGCCATCTTGTATGCGAGTCCGCTGGTAGTGCATCCTCCAGAAATATTTCCTTCTTTGTCGATCGCCAACATTCCAATAGTATCGTGATTTTCAATATTAATAATGGGTTTGTATTTGGCAGTCACTTTCCATTCTTCCCATGCTTTCTTAGAAGCTTCAGTTAATAAGTTTTCTTTTTCAAAACCGCTGGATAATGCAAACTGTTCGGCGCCTTTTCCCGCCATAAGAACATGCGGGGTTTCTTCCATGACCTTTCTTGCGACGGAGATCGGGTGTTTGATATTCTGGAGATATACCACGGCACCATAATCTCCTTCAGCATTCATAATACAAGCATCGAGCGTAACATTCCCATCGCGATCGGGCAACCCTCCAACACCCACACTTTGGCCTTCTTCGTTAGCTTCTTCAACGCGACACCCTTGTTCAACAGCATCTAAAGCACTTCCACCATTTTCGATCACTTCCCACGCTTTGTTAACGGCCTCAGGAACATTCCATGTGGCAATGGCTATTGGGGTTATCTCGTTTTCTTCGGAAGTCGAAACAACCGGCTTTTGCTCTTTGTTTTTATGATCACAACTCATAAGGGCGGCCCCGCTAGCCACGGCAATGCCGGTAAGGGAGGTGGTGTGTAAAAAATCGCGTCGTTTCATGGTGTTTCAATTTCAATTTCGTCAATAAATATCCAAGCTTTTCCATCATAAGGTGCTCCTAAATGCCAATCGGGGACAGGCCCTACGTTTTTTGCAATAATTTTTATGTATCGCGCGCTATAGCCTCGCATGTCAAAACCTGCAGTTTTCATATCGATGACTTCGGAAGGTTTCTCTGCTTTAAAATAGTGTGTAGGAAGGTTTTTGTAATACCGGTCCGGTTGTGTAGCGACAAAACATTCAACTTCGGTAGGAAGAAAGATCCAACTGCGTTGATCTTGAAGAAACCCTACTTTAATACTATCAATGGGCTGAATGCTTCCTAAATCCACTACGGCAATCACGTCGGTATCTTGATAGCCCTGCCATGCCCCGGTCCTAAAATCACGCGC
The DNA here is from genome assembly GCA_002379985.1 of Flavobacteriaceae bacterium UBA4166. Taxonomy (GTDB): domain Bacteria; phylum Bacteroidota; class Bacteroidia; order Flavobacteriales; family Flavobacteriaceae; genus DFVG01. Next base: position 111,661 of record DFVG01000047.1, on the reverse strand, counting down.
TCCTTTGAGTCCGTCGATCAATGCGTCATTCCCACCCGCACTGTATTGATTGGCGTATTCGGTCTCCAGCGTAATGCTCCTGTTGGGGTCTAATTTAAAAAACTCGGTCGTGATGGTATCGCTCATTTGCCCATTCTTTTGGACCGCATACGTTTGTAGTTGAGCGCTTTCCGAAAGAACAATGGGTTCCTTAAATTCTGTAAAGGGCCCCTCATCGATTCGGTAATAAATAGAACTTTCCGAAGTCACACTTCCCAAACTCACCTTAGTTTGCTCTTTAAATACGGCCTCACCGGAAGCAATAAAGGGGGTTGGAACGATCAAAGACTCGGTGATCGCAGTCGTTGGAATTTCGGCATCAGTCGTGCCCCAAGCACTAGGCGTAGGTCCCGTAGTAAAAACTAAAGTGCCTCCTTCCATGATCTCGTGATGATAGAGATACGATCTATCTAAGGGCTTACCATTTAATGTCGCCTTTTGTATGTAGGGGTTCTCTTCGGAATTGTTTTCAGAAATGATCGTAAAGGTCTTCCCGTTCTCCAGCTGAAGGCTTGCTTTTGGGAACAACGGACTCCCAATTATATATTGGTTATTTCCGGGCGTCACAGGATAAAAACCCAGACTGCTGAAAATGTACCAAGCACTCATTTGTCCGCAGTCTTCATTACCTGAGATGCCATCAGGTTGGTTTTGGTATAGGGTGGTTAGAATTTCTCGCGTGAGTCGTTGCGTTTCTTCCGGTGCATTCACAAAATTGTATAAATATGCCATATGATGACTCGGTTCGTTCCCGTGGGCGTATTGCCCTATGAGTCCGGTAATATCAGCTTGATCGCGACCTGAAGTTTCCTGTTTTGCGGTAAAAAGTTGATCTAAATGCTTTCTGAACGCTTGTTTTCCGCCCATCATCGCTATGAGTCCTGAGATATCCTGCGGTACGTAAACGCTATATTGCCAAGCGTTCGCTTCGGTATAATTGAAGTTCACTTCGTAGGGATCAAATGGGCCAAACCATTGGTTTCTAAAGCGACCTTGCATAAAACCGGTTTCGGGGTTAAATACATTTTTGTAAACTTGTGCGCGTTTCAGAAATAGGGCGCGCTCTTCTTCCTTTCCTAGTTCTTTCGCCATTTGTGCAATCGTCCAATCGTCATAAGCATATTCCAAGGTTTTAGAAACACTCTCGCTTTCTTCTTCCACCGGAATAAATCCTTTTGCCTTATAAGAAGCCAACCCCAAATGATCTTGCATGGCGCTGTGCTTCATGGCAGCGAAGGCTTTTTCGGCATCAAATCCATCAATGCCTTTGCGATAGGCATCAGCGATAACGGATACCCCGTGATACCCGATCATACAACCGGTATAGTTTCCGGCGAGGTCCCAAATAGGCAAGATCCCACCTTCGTCATATTTGGCTAGCATGGTGTTAATAAAATCTGTGGTGCGTTTTTGTTCTATCAGCGTATACAAGGGATGCGTAGCGCGGTAAGTATCCCAAAGCGAGAAGACCGTATAATAATTGAAATCTGTCGATTCATGAATTTCGAGGTCCATTCCGCGGTAGCGACCATCCACATCCTGATACAGATTGGGCGCCAGCATGGTATGATATAAGGCGGAGTAAAAGTTAGTTTTATAAGCTTCGGAAGGGCTTTCAACGATGATCTTCTCCAGTTGTCGTTCCCAAATACTATCAGCTTCCTTTTGGATAGTTTCAAAGGATTTATTCCCAATTTCAGTTTCCGCATTGCGTTTGGCACCTGCTGCATCCACGGCCGAAATACCCACAGTAACATACACCGGATCGTTATTGGGATTGTCAAATGCTACCCCCAACATCCGATTCCGTCGGTCGGTCCCACGATGAAAATAGGTTGGTTGTTTTGTTGGGTGTGAGAACTTCAGATAAAAATAAAGTCGTTGGTCGGTTGCCCACGCCTCCGAATGGCGATAGCCTTGAAATTCATAGTTGCTAAGTTTTTCAATGTCATAGTCCAGTAGCTTATCGCGATGCTCCAGATCTAGCAGTAAGAATTGAGCTTCCGAAGAAGGATAGCGATACCGATGCATTCCGGCCCGTTGGGTAACGGTAAGAGCTACTTCAATTTGAGTGCTGTCCAATACAACTTCGTAATAACCCGGTGATGCTTTTTCATTCTTGTGTTGAAAATAGGCACGATACCCGGGAGCTCCATCGGCACCGTTATGGAAGATCAAGGTGTCCGTTGGCATCAGCAATACATCGCCATAGTCGCTAACACCCGTGCCGCTAAGATGCGTATGTGAAAAGCCGTAAATATAGGAGTCAGAATAATGATACCCGCTGCACCCATCCCAGCCGTCAAGTCGGGTATCGGGGCTTAATTGCATCATCCCAAAGGGCAAGGTCGCCCCGGGATAGGTGTGTCCGTGACCTCCCGTCCCGATAAATGGATTTACATAAGCAGTCAGGGAGGCATCTTTTTGAGCAGGAGTATGTGTTTCTTTTTCAGAACAACTTAACAGTAACCAAATGGAAAGAAAACCAAGGATGCGTTTCATGGAAAAGAATCAAAGGGAAAAGATACAAAATAGCGTTAAAAACAGAATTTTGGCCGAGCAACTTTTTAAAAACTAATATTTTTAACACTCAATTTTTTGTGCCCATGCGCTGGATCATTTTTATAATCATTTATATTCTGGTAGATATTTACGCTTTCCAAGCGTTTAGAACCTTTGTGCGACAGCCTTGGTTAAATGCGGTATACATTGCTATTTCTGTAGGATTATTAGGGATGTTTATCTACCAACTGAGTTACGGAGGTGATTCCTCCAGAACCATGACACCCACGCGTATGTATACGTTTGGATTGTTTTTAGCATTTTTTGTTCCGAAGTTATTACTGATAGGGTTCATGTTTGCCGAGGATATCGTACGGATCTTTGTGGCAGCATTTAATAAATTAGGAGGTAATTCGGAAGGATTTCATCTTCCGTCCCGAAGAAAATTCCTCAGCGGTGTGGCCTTAGGTGTGGCAGCGGTTCCGTTTCTTTCTTTGCTGTATGGCATGTGGCGCGGAAAATATCAGTATCAAGTATTACGACATACCCTAGTGTTTGATGATCTACCGGATGCCTTTGACGGGTACACGATTACTCAAATTAGTGATGTGCACAGCGGTAGTTTTGACAATGAAGAAAAAGTGCGCTACGGCATTGAGCTGATCAATGAACAGCAGAGTGATGTTATTTTGTTTACGGGCGACTTGGTCAATAATCTCGCCAGTGAAATGGATCGATGGAAAGACTTATTCGGGTCGCTTCGAGCGAAAGACGGGGTCTTTTCAGTATTAGGGAATCACGATTATGGTGATTATGTGCAATGGAACTCTTCCGAAGAACAAGAAGAAAATCTGAATCGTCTCAAAAAATTGCAACGTGATATGGGTTGGGACCTTCTTTTAAACGAACACCGAAGTCTTACCCGAAACAACGAAACGATCAAACTTGTGGGGGTTGAAAATTGGGGAGCCGGAGGATTTAAAAAAGCGGGCGATCTTACCAAAGCTTGTGAAGGAGTAGCAGATTCTGATTTTAAGATCTTAATGAGCCATGATCCGTCACATTGGCAAGAAGAAGTGAAGGCTAGTAAGAAGAATATTCAATTGACTTTGAGCGGTCATACCCATGGAATGCAATTTGGGATCGAAATTCCAGGATTGATCAAATGGAGTCCTGTAAAATATCGCTACGAGAACTGGGCGGGAGTGTATGAGGATCTGGGTAAGTATATTCATGTGAATCGCGGTTTTGGCTTTTTAGGCTATCCGGGGCGTGTGGGTATTTGGCCTGAGGTTACAGTCATCACCCTTAAAAAGCGGGCTGCGAACGCGTAATTCGCGGGAAATGTTATATTTGTAGAACTGAATGTAAGAACGTATGTCAAAATTTGGTGAATTAATTGAAACCAACGTCCCCGTACTTCTCGATTTCTATACCGAGTGGGACGATGCTTGCAAAGAGATGCACGCTGTGCTTCGCGATGTAGCCGCCGCTTTGGGTGATAAAGCTCGAGTGATTAAAATTGATGTCGAGAAAAATTCAGAATTGGCAGAAGCACTTCGTGTGAAAGGATTGCCCACATTAATGATCTACAAGAATGGCGAAATGAAGTGGCGCCAAAGCGGGGAGCAAGATGCCAATACACTCATTAGTCTCGTTCAAGAGTACGTGTAAATTATAAGACGTCCTATAGGGACGCTGCATTCCATCCTTTTTTCTGAATGGTTTCCAATACTGTTGGAAGAGCCCACCGCAGGTTTTTTTCAGCTTTAAGGCTATCGTGAAAGACAACAATGGCACCCGGTTTCAAATGTTTTAGGACATTTTGTAAGCACTGTTCTTCGGAAACGTTCGCGTCATAGTCGTAGCTTAAAATACTCCACATAATAATTTGATATCCTTTTTTTAGGACCTGCTGCGCTTGCTTTGAAGTCATTTTCCCATAAGGCGGCCGAAACAACGATAATGATAGTTTCGTATTGTTTTTGAAAGTTTCTTCAAAAGCGGCGACCTCCTCAACATATTTTTCAAGTGAAGTGTTCCAACCGTTCAGGTGATGCTGGGTGTGGTTGCCAATTGCGTGTCCTTCAGCGATCACTTGTTGGAAGATTTCAGGGTGCTTTTTGATGTTATCTCCTATGCAAAAAAAGGTTGCTTTTGCCTCATATTTTTGTAGTTCCGAGAGTACCCAAGGTGTTACTTTCGGAATAGGCCCATCGTCAAAGGTTAAGAATATTTGGTCTTTTTCCTTTGGAAGCGACCAAACACGCTTTGGATATGCACTCTGTATCAGTTTCGGAACCGTGACCGACGTCCACATACCGTTAGGTGTTACTCCAATCCCACCTCGGTACCGTCTTCCACAATGGTGTCTGGTAACATAGGTAACGAATCTTCCGCTTCCAATTTAGAATCAACATCTAAGTTTTCATCCGGACTGTAGAAGTGACGGAAGAGCTTTAAATAATCATTGAATTTGGCCGCTTCCGCTCTCGCGAACGCTTCCTCATCATACACAATCGCAATATCCACTAAACTCCGATAGCGCTCCATGTCACTGATAATTTCTTCCGCTATAGGGTATTGCCGTTTTACCTTCATGCCGCTGTAATAGGACAAGTGTTCTTGGAAGATTGTTGTCACATCTTCATAAATGGCTCGGGCTTTTTCAGGTTTTCCTAGCTCGTAGTAACCCAAAACAAAAGGTTCTAACAGCGAGTAGTATTCAAAATATTTTACCGGCATTTTTTCCATGCCTAAATCCAGTACTTTCTCCGCTTTTTCGTTTTTTCCTTCATTCATAAGCGTCTCCGCTAAACGCGCGAGATTACTCCTATAGGTGATGCCGTTACGTCGCGTTTCGGTATCGTGGTAAATGTCATCACTTCCGCTGTTACCCCAGTCCCAATTCATCACAATATCATACATTTTTTCGCTGTCAATGCGTCCCATATCAAAGGGATTTCTAGGATCCACAGGGGTTCTTATAGGAACTAGTTTATAGGTGGTTCCCTGTAATTGTAGGTAGTCTTTCATCCAAATATAATCATCGTCACCAAAGCTACCGCCGCTAAAATGAATGGGGCGTTCCCAGTCATTATTTGCAATGATATCCAGCATCATCATACTGCTTTTATAAAGCACGTCGCCTGATAGTTTAATGTCGATATAAGGAACGATCTTATCAGCATCTTTTTGAGGGACAATCCCGTTTCTTAAGACGGCCTCTTTATCCACCGGAACTCGAATGACCTTCGAGGGGAACGTATTCGCAAATCGCCCACTGTTCAATTCAACCTTGGTCGCAGGATTGTCGCTGGCCACCCAATTCATCCAGGTCTTAATGTCGATAGTGTCTTGTTGAGTAGGTTGAAAGACAATGTATTCTCGGGTTCCGAAGGTATATTTGTCATGGGTAAGTTGTGATGGAATAGGATCGCTATCAAATGCTTTTTTCTTCATATCATCGATATACCAGGCCGTTTGGAAGAGGCTCGTATTAACCACCCGAACATCTTGTCGGTACCCTTCGATATTTTGTGCATACCACAGCGCAAAGGTGTCGTTATCTCCAATGGTAAATAGAATTGCATTCTCGTCACAGGAGTCAAGGTACATTTTGCCCATGCTGTTTGCGGTGTATCGGTTAGAGCGATCGTGATCGTCCCAGTTTTGAGTGGCTAACAAGACCGGAGCTGCCAATGTGGTAGCTGCTAACACGATAGGTAGCGCTACTTTTGGTTTCAAATATTCTTTGGCAAGTTCATAGAGTGCGTAGACTCCAAAACCGATCCACATAGCAAAAACATAAAAGGAGCCTACTACGGCGTAGTCTCGTTCACGTGGTTCAAAAGGGCGTTCGTTAAGATATATCTTAAGTGCTATTCCGGTGAACAAAAAGAATACGAAGAGTACCCAAAACGTTTTTTTATCGTTTCTGAAATGAAACACCAATCCTAAGATCCCCAAGATCAAGGGGAGAAAATAATAGGTATTACGGGCTTTATTTCCTTCAATATCAGACGGAAGGTTGTCCTGGGTTCCAAGGCGTAATTTATCTATAAAACCAATCCCACTGAGCCAATTTCCGTTAAGGATACTTCCACGCCCTTGAACGTCATTCTGCCGTCCGGTAAAATTCCACATAAAATAGCGCCAGTACATGTAGCTGAATTGGTGTTGAAACATGAATGCTATATTGTCTCCGAAGGAAGGAGGCTCCACGTCAAAAAATTGCCCAAAATTTTGCATGAAACTATTGTAATCTTCGCTGTCTACCAGTCCTTCTTCAAAAGCTCTTTTAAACTGCGTCACTTCTTCCACCAAGCGTTGTTCGCCGCGGTACTCGCGTTTAATTGAAAATTCGAGTCCGTCTGTATATTCCAAATAATTTTCTACGTGCTCGGCACTCCACATTCTGGGGAGAAATACTTTGTGTGCATCGTCGAAATTTTGACCCGAATTTTTGTAATCGTTTACTACTACATATTTTCCTTGTTGTTCGTCTTTTTCATATTTCGGTTCATCATCTGTGTAAGGATTTTCACGATCGAGTCCGGCATAGATTTCGGTAAATTGAGGACCGTAGAACAGGTGGGTTTCAGGATATTGTTCCCGGTTGTAATACGCTAGTAGTTCCCGGGCATTGTTTGGGTTATTCTCGTTAATCACTACGCCGGCGTTGGCACGAACCGGAAGCATGATCCAACTGGAGAAACCGATAAAAATGAACAGCACGCAAAGAATTCCGGTATTCACCCGTACGTAGTTCTTTTTACGAGTGTAATTGAGTCCGAAGTAAAACAAGGCAATAAAGAACAAGCCGGCGATGATGGTACCCGAGTTAAAAGGTAAGCCAATGCTGTTGACAAAGAACAATTCCGAAGCACTAAAAAACTTGAGTGTCATCGGAAGCAATAATTTGAAAATAAAAAGCAATACGGCCACACTCACCACATTAGCCATGATAAAGTTCTTGAGCGTAATGGTTTTGTAATTCTTAAAGTAATATAGGAGGCCGATAGCCGGGATCGTTAGTAACCCCATAAAGTGAATTCCGAAGGAAAGTCCGACAATAAACGAAATCAATATCAACCAACGATTGCCACGGGTAGTATTCATTTCACGCTGCCAACGGAGTCCGCAATAGAATAGAATTGACAAAACACAGGCGGCGGAGGCGTATACTTCGGCTTCTACCGCACTAAACCAAAAACTATCAGTAAACGTAAAGGCGAGTGCGGCCACGGCGGCACTTCCTAGGATAGCTTTGGAGGTATTGGATTTGATGGGTTTGTGAATGCTAATCACTTCGGTTAGCAAGATCGTCATGGACCAAAACATGAATAAAATGGTAAATGCACTAGCGAAAACCGACATTAAGTTGATGGTAAGTGCTATTTGAGTGGGTTCCAACGCAAATATGGAAAAGAAGGCCCCCAATAGCTGATATAATGGTGCTCCCGGCGGGTGGGCTACTTCTAGGTTGGAGGAGGTAGCAATGTATTCACCGGCATCCCAAAAACTGGCAGTAGGCTCTACCGTAAGCCAGTAGGTAATCAGCGCGATTGCAAAAACGCCCCAACCTAAAATTTGATTCCATTTGTTGTAATTGAAAGACCCCATAGGCATACAATGTTTTGGTAGGGCGAATTTACTAATTTAAAGAGTACCCCCATAGCTAAAATACTACTAACGTACGTGCTGGATGTTTATTTTCAATCTTCTTATTGATTTTGAAGTGTTTTTTGAGTAAAATTGTTTGTGCAAGAAAAAGTTTCTATTAAATTTGCATCCGCATTCTGGTATTGGCCCATGGTGTAACTGGCAACACGTCTGGTTTTGGTCCAGAAGAGTCTAGGTTCGAGCCCTAGT
>DFVG01000047.1:0-102960 GCA_002379985.1 Flavobacteriaceae bacterium UBA4166 | reverse complement strand
AACACGTCTGGTTTTGGTCCAGAAGAGTCTAGGTTCGAGCCCTAGTGGGCCAACGATAGTAACCCGAGCATTCGCTCGGGTTTTTTATTTTCATCTTGCACGCTAACGGCGTATTCTCCTTTCATTTCACAAAACCCCCAACTCGAATTTCATAAATAACGAGTTTATTGTGTTGTGAAACTAATTTAAAATACTGAAATTTAGGCTATTAATTGTTTCGAAACAATCTTCTCCCCTTTTTGCTCTACGAGAAGCTCAATAGAGGTTGTGTTCGTCAGCACACGTAAGCTGCGAGGCAGGTTCTATGATCTACGCAAATTGGGTTTCCGTAGGAAAGGTTGACCACCTTCTAAATACGTTCGCGGAAACCGAAAAGCGAAAGAGTAGGTAACTTGAAAAATCAGTAACATGAAACATTTAATATTTATGGTAACGGCACTATTGCTTTCAGTGGTGTCGGGACATGCGCAAAAAGGAAGGAAGATTATCGTTACGGACGCCATGCATGGCACGATTGTAACTCCTAGTCAGGATCAAGTCACGTTCAATTTTGAAAAACTTACCAATGGGAATTATATCAAAGTTCGTAATACCGACCGTAACGGAAAGGTGTTTTATTCCGTTTTCAGAAAGAATGGAAGTAACATTGAATTTGGCATCGATAAAAACAAACTAGATGGCGTTCATCTCGGGACCCCTATTCATTACACCTATGGAGACCACGAACCTGTTTCGACCACTTTGGGAGCCGTTGTTCAGCAACGGTGTCTGGGATGGATCTGTTTCGCGGCATTGTATTGTTGTATTGAAGCACACTATGATTCTACAGACGGAAATTTTACGGTCACATGGGATTGTGATTGTGATACCGGAAATAAACAATGATCAACTATTGGGCTTTGTGTTAAGCAACACAGAGCCCTTATCAATAAATTAATTATCATGAAACTATTGCAACTATCACTTCGTGTCGCACTCTGTGTGTCGTTGGCCTTATCAGGTCTTTTATTGTTGAATGTATTATGGTATGCTCTGTCGTATGCGCTGAATACAGATCAAATTGAAACAATCACCTACACACATGGGTATTTTGAAACCAATATTGGTACCCATGGGTTTTCGCCTATGGAAGGTATGGGGATGTTGATCATTGCTTTAATGACCGTAGGTTCTTACTATTTCCTATATCTTAGAAAGAAAAGAGCGCATGATTAATGAAAGATGAGATGGCCTAGAAATAAAAACACCCGCAGAAGAGCGAGTGTTTTTTGATTGTTATTGACGGAAAGAATGGCTATGCTTCACAGCTGGCACAATCTTTCTTTTGCTTAAATTTCTGGGCAGCATTCATGCTATGTTGATAATACAAGGATTTTAATCCAAGTTTCCAAGCAGTCACATGAATTTTATTGATCTCTTTGGTGGGCATTTCTGGATGCACGATAATATTCAACGATTGTCCTTGATCGATATGGTTCTGGCGATTTGCCGCTTGATAAACAATATCCATCTGATCGATCTCTGAATAGGTTTTAAACACTTCTTTTTCCTCTTCCGAAAGGAAATCCAAATGCTGCACTGATCCATCCATATTACGAATATCGCGCCATACTTCCGGAGTATCCATTCCTTTTTCTTGTAGTAGTTCTACTAAAAATGGATTCTTGATCGTGGTTTTGATCTTTGCGATATCTTTTACATAAATATTTGACCATATAGGTTCTATCCCTTGTGATACTTGCCCAAGAATAAAGGCGGAAGAAGTTGTAGGTGCCACCGCATTAAGGGTTGTATTGCGGCGTCCATATCCCTTGAGTACTTCCGGTTCTCCAAAAAGTTCAGCAAGTTCTTCGGAAGCTTTGTATGAACGCTCTTTTATTTCTCTGAAGATCTCACTGTTGAGGTCATATGCCTTTTGACTGTTAAATGCTAATCGTTTCGACTGCAACAAGGAATGCCATCCCAAAACTCCCAAGCCCAAGGCTCGGTTCGCTTTGGCAAAATTATAGGCGCGCTCCATAAACAAGAAAGTTTGTTGATCTTCACGATCTGAAGAATCACGATACCCTTCTAATTTTTGTAAGAATTCAGTAATCACGGCATCCAAGAAGAACACCATAGTTTCCACAGCATCGGTGTCTTTCCATTTGTCGTAATAGCGGACATTTACGCTGGAAAGCACACACACAAACGACCAATCGTGATTGGAAGGCAGCATGATCTCCGTACAAAGATTGCTCGCGTAGATAGGCAGCTCTTTATCTTTGTAAACATCTGCAGCGCCTTTGTTTGCATTGTCGGTAAAGAAAATATAAGGATAGCCCATCTCACCCCGACTTTGCAAAACTTTTGCCCAAATGGTTCGTTTGTCGACATCACCGGCGATCATCTCTTCCATCCACGCGCTGCTCACGGTAACTCCGTGCGTCAATTCCTGAATTGGATTTCCTTCGGTTCCAATTTCCAAGAACTCCATAATATCATCATGATCAATAGGTAAATAGGGTGAAAAACGACCGCGACGTACAGATCCCTGACTTACAACATCTACCATCGATTCAAATAAGCGCATAATATGAACCGCACCGGATGCTTCCCCGTTGTTCTTGATAGGAGCTCCTCGGTGACGAATTTTTCCGAAATATCCTGAAGTTCCACCGCCTAATTTAGACATCATTCCTACTTCTGATTGGGTATAGAGAATGTTTCCGATGTCATCATCAATATGCGATCCGAAACAGCTGATAGGCAAACCGCGTTGTTTTCCAAAGTTAGACCATACAGGCGATGCCAATGAAAAATATCCTTCCGACATGTAGTTGTAAAACTTATCAGAATAACCTGGAATTTGAAGGATCTCTTCCGCACGATCGGCAATTTCACGAATACGCTGTTCTGCACTCACGCCGGGTGAGAGATATCCCGCGGCTAAAAATTTGCGGCTATTTTCGTTGAGCCATTCAAAAGAGCCGGTCTGTCCCTTTTTATCAACCTCCTTCAAGGCTTGTTTTCGGGCATTTACCAACTGTTGATTGGGATTCTGTGTTGTTTCAGTCTGTTTTTTTTGTAGGTGTGAGTCTTGCATAATCTTAAAAAAGGTCGTCGCTGGTTATACTTTGTGTTCTTTTGCTATAATTGATGGAGCGTTTCACGAAGAAATCGCCGTGCTTGGTGCCAATGATCTCATCATCAAACCATTCGGTCTCTGCGAGAATCGCATCATTGACCGTAAAGATCTTTTCGATACCAATGCTTTCAAGAGAATTATTGAATCTGTTCTTGAGGAATTCGTTAACTACTTCTTTTGGAAGAAAATCGAGTTCACCCGCTTCGAAGATCCAGTCCACCAAATCACGCTCAGCATCAAAGGCTTGATAGCACATGTCTTGAATGGTTTTATGGTATTCAGGAGTAAACCATTCTTCGTTTTCTTCTTTTAAAATCTTGATCAGATCAATTCCGAAGTCACCATGAATCTGCTCTTCTTTAGAGGTTGCTTCTACCACATTTGAAATACCTTTCAACATATTCTTATGCTTGTTAAAGGCCATAATGATGAGGAATTGAGAGAACAGGGATACATGCTCAATGAACAGAGAGAATAATAAGATGCTTTCTGCGTACTGTTGATTGTCTTCACTCTTTGCGTTTTTCAAGGCAGTCTCTAAATACTGCACCCGCTTCATGATAACTGGTTTTTTCTTTAATTCTTGAAACTCGTCATTCAAACCTAAAATCTCAAGTAGGTGCGAATAAGCATCGGCATGTCGCACTTCACTTTCGGCGAACGTAGCTCCCACAGCACCGATCTCCGGCTTCGGCATACGATGGTATAAGTCGCCCCAAAATGTTTTCACCGCAATCTCTATTTGGGAGATGGCCAACATGGCGTTTGTAATAGCGCTTCGCTCTACGTCGTCTAGGCGCGATTTGAAATCTTGAATATCGCTGGTAAAATTAAATTCGGTATGAATCCAATACGAATGACGAATCGCAGGGACGTATTCATAAAGTTGTGGGTATTCGTACGGCTTAAGATTGATGCGTTTTTCAAAGATATCGCTGCGACGTTCCATCGCACGTTTATTGCGATATAGGATGTACGCTTTGGCTACCTCTGGAAATTTACCTTCCATGAGTTTTGTCTCCACTATATCTTGAACTTCCTCAATGGTCGGGATGTAATTTTCATCACTTTTTTGACGCTCTAACAACGTTTGATATACCGCGAGAGATACATCTTGAGCCGCTTCAGGGCTCCCCTTGCCTTGCGCATTCATGGCCTTTAGTATGGCCTCGGTAATCTTCTCTAAATGAAAAGGTTTCTTGCTAAAATCTCTTTTAATTATATATTTCATACCCCAAAAATTGTATTTTGATTGCTTCTGAATGGAGGATAAATTTCACGTATTTAAATGAAGATTTCTCTTAAATCGGAGGATGTTTTTTAACAGTTTTATTAACATATCTTAACATTACCCCCTTTATAAAATTTTCAAAACTTTGTCTTATACTGTCATCAAAGGCATAGGGTCTATTCTCATTGTGAAAAGAATTTCAATGTTAAATTTTTATTTGGAAAGAATTAAAACCCTTCGTGTCCTAGAGAACCCATGAATATGATAAGAACACTTTAAAAGGTTTCCTGTTTCGTGTTACTCGTAATTCATAAATATCGGGTTCTATGTGTTGTGTTTTTTGTGTATAATTCTGATATTTAGATACTTGAATATGTGAATCCCCAATAACTCTCCACACCGATTTCGTCCTGTCAGCGTTTTCTTTATTGATTCTTGTTTTAATATTTGGACGATTTCATAACATGGGATGCGTTTTTCCGTCAATTCCAGGCTCCCCTTGAAAAACTACTATTATGAATAGTTTACTCATTTATTTATTTCTAAAAATCATGTTACTGAGTTCAGCAAGTGCGCTAGTTGTCGCTCAAACTACCGTTCGTGTAGAGGCAAGTTTCAATGGCTTTCATTGCGATGGAAAACCAGGGCTTTGCGCTATGGAAAAAGCCATCGGAGGGGGCAATGCTGTCTTGTACACCGCCGGTTCCGACCTTTTGATTTTTGAGATTTCAAGATCACAATTAACCGAACGGGACCATCATGGACTGTTCGGGTTTAGAAAGGTTAGTAGTCATCGAGAAGCCTCTTTTTTCTTGTCATTTCCGAGCGAATACATATTTTCTTCGGAGATAAGTGAAGCCTTGGGATTGTCAAAAAATATAAGCATTGAAGAAGGGCGCTATCGTATTTTGATCAAGGAAGAAACGTATCAGCTTCAATTAAAAATTAAATAAAATGCGACAATCCGGCTTGCTTCTCTTTGTTTTATTTCTGACATTTTTTGTACTAAACGCTCAAGCAGTTTCTGCAAAGAACCACTATGATGAAACTGTGATGGCCTTACTTACTGAATTGTCTGTGGCTATAGAAACTATTAGTGCTACCTACGACTATAAGAATAGACTTCTTGTTCAGCAATTGAAGGAGGTAAAAGATAGTTTGATGCAATCGACCAAGCTACCGGAACGTGTTTTATTTCTTATTGCGAACGATTCCCTGAAAGAAGCTTTGGAAAAGAATCGGCAATTAGAATATTCTGAAGTAGCAAAAGTTCGATTTATAAAAGGATTACAGATTATAAATCATTTGTATGAAAAGACATTATCATTAGATCATCACTTTGCCTCTGTACATACCTTGAGGGATATCCACAATATGAGCAATCCAAATCAGTACCCTGAATTTGTTGCGCTTCGGAAACAGTTGACAGAAAAGAAGGTAAAAAAGACAGGATTCAACCTTTCCACATTGCTTGGAGATAATATCTATACTTCCGTTATTCATTCGATGGTCTCCTTGTTTGTGCAACCGAATGCCTCTCAAGAAGATAAAGAAGACCGATTTCAAGACATCGAGTGTATTGTAGATTTTACACTTCAGATGCATAACGATCTCAACATTATTTATTTTGAAACGGCATTTCTTCAAAATGGAAATGAAGATGTGATATCAGATCTTGAACAACTCTTTCAATCATATACGAAACCGATTGGTTACTCCAAAAGCTTGAGTAGTTGTCGGGATGAGGATGATTGGGATACGGTAACGCGTCACCTACACGAATACTTAGACAAATTAGATAGCGCTATAGATGCCCAAAAAGACCAAAGGTCTATTCGACTTCAGCAAATAAATTTACAGTTTTCAATAGATCGATTGCTTCAATTTATAACGCAATACAACGCATTCATTGAACAAGGAGAAAAATTTTATGAAAAGTTTTGGGTCATGCTGGATAGTTATGAAAATGAAACCGTTTGTCAAGAGAAAATACCAACGCAATATCTCGAAATGAAAAGTAATATCAAGGTTGCCATTGCTAAGTTCAACACTGCTTATAAGCCTATCGGGATTAATGGGAGTAAATTAAAACAACTACTATACGGCATAAATGAATATCAATAAGAAACCTTTGAAGAGATGAACCTTAGAATGTCTGTGAAATTAACGTGTAATTTATTGATGGTTAGCATATTGAAATCAAGCACCCATGTTTTGTTTGGAATTTAGCTATGAATAGAGCATCTTGCGGTGCATTCAAAAAAAAATTTATGAAAAAAATTACGCTATTTATTGTAGCTGCCTTCACCACTTTTGTCATAAAAGCACAGTGTGGTCTCAACGATAATTCACTGTTTGTAGGCGACTATTTCGTGCAACAATTAACAGAAGGCGCGTTCGAAATGGATCTTTTTGACCCTACGTTGGGGGATGGACACTTTCTTACACTTTACTCGGAAGTAACCGATGCCTCGCAAGTATCTCCAGGCATACCCTTGGCATTAACACAGCGTTCTTTTGATGCCATATATTTACCAGATTTAGGTTTCCTAAATGAGCGGACATACATCTTTGATTTTCTTCCTTCATGCCAAGCAACGTTTACAGAGCTACAAGAAACCGGTCTTGAGTGTACCGAAGGAGTATTCTTAGGCTTTGCCGAAGGGGGTGACTTTCAAGACGTGGATGACAGTCAATTTACCATGGTAGTTCTTGAAAATGCCACAGGTGATTGTGCTATAGAAGGCGTCCCGGTAACCTTGCTATTTACACGTGCCGATCTTTCGGTACCGCAGAACGCACTTTTAGAAGGGTTTGATTTTTACGTTTCTGACAATCAACTATTTTATACTTCAAAAGTGCAAAGTCTTTCGGTAGCGGTTTACGATATTCTAGGAAAGCAAATTCTTTCGAATCCTCAAAGTGGTGCGAAGGGAAGTATGAACATGCAGTCTTTTAGCCCTGGAATTTATTTGGCAAAGTTTTCTTCGGAAGGGACACAAAAAACGGTAAAATTTGTAGTACACTAATGTTTAGAATGGTCGGAAAAAGAGGCCTAAATTTTTGATTGTCAATAAGAAACTCTTTAAAAGTAACTATTCTGATAATGCATACATTCCAGAATCATTCCGGGTTCTGGAATTTTTTATTCTCTTTTACGAGGGAGAGGCGGTTTCTAAATCAACAATATGCGCAACAGTCTTCACGAGACGGTGATGATTCTTCACAAATGGATTGCTTTCATCCCAAACATATCCCGCTAGCACAGCACAGATTTGACGCTTGATCATTGGATTTTCTTTAGAATGGAAGAATATCTTCTGAAGATTGCCTGTGTACCATTCCTTAACGTACGTTCGGAAAACATCAACCCCTCTTTCAATATATTCTTTATAATCCTGTTGCCAATTGACAGGCGCTCCAGATAGTTGTTTGGCGACGAGCTTTCCGGCTTGTAAGGCTGATTCTGTAGCAAAAGTGACACCGGAAGAGAATACAGGGTCCAAAAATTCAGCACTATTTCCGGTCAGTACAAAACCGTTTCCGTACAATTTCGTGACAGCTTTGGAATAATTTTTTATTTCATAAGGTTTAAATAGTGGCGGGGTGTCTTTAAATCGATCGTAATAGTAATCCGAATGCCCTAGCAATTGCTGCCAACGCGCTTCAACGCTTCCTTCTAAGGATTCCAAATATTCGGTAGGTCCAACAAAACCTAAGCTGGTAATTCCATTAGAAAAGGGGATCACCCAGATCCACGAATCATCACGAACAACGTCGAAGGTTATTAAAGTTCCTTCGTTTCCCTGAGGTCTGTTTTTATCGACCACATGAGTGAACATCGAAGAATGTACCGCTAGCGAAGATGGTTTTTCTAATCCAAGTAGTCTGGGTAATACTCTTCCGAAGCCACTGGAATCAATAACAAATTTTGCGCTAATTTCTTGAATGACGCCATCCACTCCTTTTATTTGAGTACGAGAACAGCCGTCTTCGTCAAATTCTACAGCAATGACCTCCTGCTGAAAAGAAATATCAACCCCTTTTTCTTGCAAGGTGTCTGTCAAAACCTTATCAAAATCTGCTCGAGGTACTTGCCATGTCCAGTTCCACCCATCGGTGTGTTTTTTACTGAAGTCGAAATGACACACCACACCTTCTTTCATAAAGCGAGCGCCGTGCTTTTCTTCAAATCCAAAATCATTCAAGGCCTTGAGAAGCCCTACTTCCTCAAAATGTTCCATGCAGCGAGGTAAGAGACTTTCTCCGATGACAAAACGCGGAAACGAATTTTTCTCAACGACCTTTACTTTGCATCCTTGCTGATGCAAATAAGCCGCTGCTACAGAACCGGATGGCCCGGCCCCAATAATTAATACATCTACCTCAGATTTTCTCATAGTAATGACAGCGCAAAGATATAGATACTTTATTTATTCTACATTTGCACACCAAATTACCTATATTATTTTTTAATTTGCGCCATCCAAAACCGTTTTTTGAAGATGCATCATATTGAAGGAGAACTTACGCTCGAAGATTTTTACGAAGTTGTTATCAAAGAATCACCTATTTCTATTGACGATAAGATCATAGATAAAGTGACCGAAAGCTTTCATTTTTTGAAGGATTTTTCTGAGAATAAGGTGATCTATGGTGTCAACACCGGCTTTGGCCCCATGGCTCAATACAAAGTAGAGAACGAGGAGCGAATTCAGCTGCAGTACAATCTTATTAGAAGTCACTCTTCCGGTAGCGGCCGCCCCATCCCGATCTCCTACGTAAAAGCGGCGATGTTAGCTCGTCTCAACACACTTAGTTTAGGACATTCGGGGATTCATCCTTCGGCGATTGAGTTGATGGCAACGCTATTAAATAATGATATTGTTCCTTTGGTTTTTGAACATGGCGGAGTGGGCGCTAGTGGTGATCTTGTACAGTTAGCACACATGGCCTTGGTCTTGATTGGTGAAGGGGAAGTGTTTCACAAGGGAGTGCGACGCCCTACGGCGGAAGTGTTTGAAGAAGAGGGAATAGCTCCGATCAAAGTAGCATTGAGAGAAGGATTGGCGTTGATGAATGGTACTTCTGTAATGACGGGAGTAGGCATTGTAAATACGATGTATACCAGACGACTACTTCATTGGATGGTGGCCTGTTCTTCTGCGATCAACGAAATTGTACAAGCGTATGACGATCATTTGTCAGAACCTTTAAATCAGTCTAAAAAACATATTGGTCAGCGTGATATTGCTAAACGAATGCGAGCCCACTTAGAAGATAGTCAGCTTACCCGAAAACGCGAACATCATCTATACCGAAATGAGGGAGAGGTGAAGGTGTTTGAAGAAAAGGTGCAAGAATATTATTCCTTACGTTGTGTGCCACAGGTGTTAGGTCCTGTGTTAGATACGCTTCGTACCGTAGAGCGAATTCTTATAGAAGAAGTAAACTCCGCCAATGATAATCCTATCGTAGACGCTGAGAAGAAACAGGTATACCACGGTGGAAATTTCCACGGGGATTATGTTTCTATCGAAATGGATAAACTTAAAATTGCAGTGACCAAGCTGAGTATGCTTTCGGAACGACAACTTAATTATTTGTTGAATTCGAAACTCAACGATATTTTGCCGCCTTTTGTGAATTTAGGAAAGTTAGGATTGAATTTCGGAATGCAAGGAGTGCAATTTACCGCAACCTCAACCACTGCTGAAAACCAGATGCTCTCAAACCCAATGTATATTCATAGTATTCCGAATAACAACGATAATCAGGACATTGTGAGTATGGGAACCAATGCAGCTTTGGTTACAAAAAAGGTCATTGAAAATGCTTTTGAAATCCTCGCAATAGAGCTTATTACCGTAGTTCAAGCGATTGAACACTTGGAGCTTCAGGCAAAGGTTTCCTCTAAAACCAAAGCCTTGTATGAGGATATTCGAAATATCGTTCCTCCTTTTGCGGAAGACCAAGTAATGTATCCATATCTCAAAAAAGTAAAGGATCTGATACAACACACTGAAATTTAAGCGGAAGTCCCCAAAAAATTAAGTATATTTTATCCCATTCAGTAAACAACTTACTAACCATACAACTACTATTATGAAAACAACAACGTTACTGGGATGCCTTCTTTTCTTTGGAACTTTTTTTGGCATCGGACAAGAATTAGCTTTGGTACGCCATGACGACCGTTTTGGATATATCAATCGAGACGGTGAAATGGTTATTGCACCGCAATACGAAAAAGCAGATAGCTTTTCGGAAGGATTAGCTCCTGCCATGAGCGAAAAAAAATGGGGATTCCTCAACAAAAATGGGGAATGGGCCATACAGCCTACCTACGATCGAGTAAAATCGTTTCAGTCGGGATATGCGCTCGTTTTAAAAGAGGACCAATGGAATTACATTGACCCATCAGGGAACGTATTAGAAACTCCCGTTCAAGAAAAATACTACGACTTTGAGAATGGTCTGGCATTCTATCGAATTGAAAAGAAAATCGGACTCATAAACACCAAAGGGGAAGTAGTCATAGAACCCACCTACGATGTGATCAAGCCCTTTGTAAACGGGCATGCTCGTGTTCGAAACAATGACCAATGGGGCATGATCGACGACAAAGGAAAAGTAGTTATTCCTATTGAGTATGACGAAATAGGTGATTACAGTGACCAAGCAATATGGGCCCGAAAGGGAGAATCTTTTGGTCTCGTGACCGGTGGGGATTTCAAAATTATCACCGGAGTGGATAAAATTTGGGATTTTCACGAAGGTTCTAAATTGACGTATGCGCGTAGTGATAAACAAGTCGGATTTATTGATACGAATGGAAACTGGGCCATTCCGGCTACCTTTGAGAAGGTACGTGCATTTAATAATGGATTGGCACCTGTGTATAAGGACAAAAAATGGGGCTATATTGACACTGAAGGAAAGCAGGTTATCCCTTTTATGTATCGCGATGCAGAAACCTTTGCGGATAACGGATTGGCTCCTGTAAAAGAAAAAAAACGCTGGGGGTTCATTAACAAACAAGGAAACATGGTCATCCCGGCGCAATACGATATCACGGCCGGTGGATTTTCACTATTTCAAAAAAATAACCCGAAAGGATTTATTGATGGTCTTGCTCGCGTTAAGTACGAGAAAAAATGGGGCTTTATCGATGAAAAAGGAAATCCCCTAGGCGGCACTTGGTATGAGAATGCTGAATTATTTTCAGAATAACAAATGACCCAATTTTCAAATCGCCCCATATCTAAATTCATTCTAAATCTTGCAGGTGCGTTGCTATTTTTTGGAGTGACCTTCCAAGTGCAAGCGCAATCTAGAGCCTTGATCCGTGAATACGGAAAATTTGGCTATATCAACACAGAGGGACGTCGGGTAATCCGGGCGCAATTCGATAATGCGAGACCCTTTTCAGAAGGGGTGGCGGCTGCAGAAAAAGATAGCCGTTGGGGGTATATCGATGCGGAAGGCACTTGGGTGATTCCTCCAAAATTTTACGAGGCTAGAAATTTTAATTCGGGAATTGCCATGGTGAAATGGGAAGGGCAATGGGGGTATATTGACAAGACCGGCACAGTGCTTCCCGTGCCTTCTTTGGATAAGTATTATGACTTTCAGAAATGTGGTGTAGCCTTCTACCGAAGTGAGGGGCGCGTGGGACTAATAGATACCGAAGGTGCGGTTGTTTTGCCCCCAACCTACGATGTGATCAAGCCTTTTGTAAATGGTCATGCGCGGGTAGTGCTGAATGATAAATGGGGGATGATCGATGCATCAGGAACTGAAGTCATCCCACCAGAATTCGAAGAATTAGGAAATTTCAGCACTCATGCGGTCACTGCCAAAAAGAATGGACACTATGGCCTTTTTGTCAATGGAGGTTTTAAACCCCTTGACGGTATTGAATATATTTGGGACTTCAACGAAGAGATCCCCTTAACGTATGCACAGTGGCAAGATAAAGTAGGTTTTATCAATCCTGCCGGAGCCTGGATCATTGAACCTATTTTTGAAAAGGCACGTCCTTTTCGACAAGGCCTAGCACCAGTTTACAAAAACCGAAGATGGGGTTATATTGATCCAAAAGGAAACGTTATTATTGAATTTAAATTCAAAGATGCAGAAACCTTTTCTGAAGATGGATTGGCCGCCGTAAGACGTAAAAAGAAATGGGGGTTTATCAATCTAAAAGGTGAAGAAGTAACGCCGTTTCAATACGAAATTGCGCCGGCGTATTCGTTTTTATTGCTTCGGCGGTATTCAGGATTTATTAATGGTGTCGCACGGGTTAAATTCAACGAACGATGGGGTTTTATCAATACTAAAGGGGGTACCCTAGGGAATAGCTGGTATGACAATGCCGAATTATTTTCCGAATAAAATAGTTGCCAAATGACAAAAAAAGAAAAAAATACAATCAAATATGCTTTAGTTACGGGTGGTTCTCGCGGAATTGGTCGCGCGATCTGTATCCAACTAGCACAAGATACCGACTACCATATTCTTATCAATTACAACAGCAACGAAACTGCTGCCAACGAAACGCTGGAGGCGGTGAAAGAACATGGAGGTTCCGGTGAGGTCATTGGTTTTAATGTGAGCGACGCGCAACAGGTTACCCAATCACTAGAAACTTGGCTCGAATCGCATCCGGAAGCAATTATTGAAGTGATCGTTAATAATGCTGGGATTACGAAAGACGGACTCTTCATGTGGATGAAACCCGAAGATTGGCATAATGTTCTGAATACGAGTTTAGGAGGCTTTTTCAACGTAACCCATACCCTGATCCAAAAAATGCTCGTCAACAAATATGGGCGTATTATCAATATGGTCTCGGTTTCAGGACTAAAAGGTACTCCCGGACAAACCAACTATTCCGCTGCAAAAGCAGGAATTATAGGGGCTACGAAGGCGTTGGCTCAGGAAGTGGCAAAGCGAAATATTACGGTAAATGCAGTAGCTCCCGGGTTTATCAGTACCGATATGACCGGAGAACTCGATGAGAAAGAACTCAAACGCATGATCCCGATGCAACGATTTGGAACTCCTGAAGAAGTAGCACATTTGGTATCATTTTTGGTTTCCAAAAAGGCTTCGTACATTACCGGAGAAGTTATTAATATGAACGGAGGGATATATTCATAATATTATGAAAGAGCAACGTGTTGTCATCACAGGAATGGGTATTTACTCATGCATCGGCCTAAACTTGGCCGAAGTAAAGGATGCCTTATTCGCAGGACGTTCGGGAATACAATTCGATGAAAAGCGAAAGGAATTTGGTTATCGCTCCTGTCTTACAGGAATGGTGCCGATGCCGGATCTTAAAGGGGATCTTTCCAGAAGACAACGAGTAAGTTTAGGGGAGGAAGCAGCCTATGCTTATGTAGCGACGAAAGAAGCACTACAAAATGCCAATATTGATCAAGCCTATTTAGATGCCAACGAAGTTGGAGTGATCTATGGAAACGATAGCACCGCAAAATCGGTTATAGAGTCGGTTGATAAAATTCGTGAAAAGAAAGATACAACTTTGGTGGGTTCTGGTGCCATCTTTAAAGCGATGAACTCTACTGTTACGATGAATCTATCGACCCTATTTCGCCTTACCGGAATCAATTTTACGGTGAGTGCCGCCTGTGCCAGTGGGTCTCATGCGATAGGAATGGGGTATCAGCTGATTAAAGCCGGACTCCAAGATTGCGTAATCTGCGGTGGAGCGCAGGAGATCAATGAATTGGCCATGGGAAGTTTTGACGGTCTAGGTGTTTTTTCAATGAATATCGATGACCCCGCAAAGGCGTCCCGTCCTTTTGATAGTGCAAGAGACGGCTTGGTGCCTAGTGGAGGAGCCGCGACCTTGATCATTGAAAGTTATGATGCTGCGGTAAAGCGAGGCGCACCTATCTTAGCGGAAATCATAGGATATGGTTTTTCCAGTAATGGTGAACATATTTCTACCCCCAATGTAGAAGGGCCTAGTTTGGCCATGACAAAAGCATTAAAGCAAGCAGATCTCGCTGCAGAAGCAGTAGATTATGTAAATGCACATGCTACATCAACCCCTGTGGGTGACGCCAATGAAGCCAAAGCAATCGCAGCGGTTTTTGGAGCCCACCAACCCTATGTGAGTTCTACGAAATCAATGACCGGTCACGAGTGCTGGATGGCCGGTGCCAGTGAAGTAGTTTACTCGATGTTAATGATGCAAAACAACTTCATTGCTCCCAATATCAATCTCGATGAACCGGATGAAAGTGCGGCGAAATTAAACCTAGTTAAAAAAACGTTAAATAAAAAAATTGATGTATTTTTGTCCAATTCCTTCGGGTTTGGAGGAACGAATTCAGCACTGATAGTAAAAAGGATAGATTAGGTATGAACAAAGAGGCAATCGTTGAAAAAATTAACGAATTTCTAGTAGATGAATTTGAAGTAGATGAAGGAGATATCGCTCCGGAAGCCAACTTAAAAGAAACGTTAGAATTAGATAGTTTAGATTTTGTAGATCTCGTAGTAACCATCGAAGAAAATTTTGGCGTTAAACTGGTTGGAGAAGATTTTATTGGAGTACACTCCCTTCAAGATTTTTACGATCTTATATACAATAGAACCAGCAATACTTCTACCGTAGCAGCTAATGGAGACTCGCTGGGAGGGTAAATCCAAAGGCACCGTCCTTGGGTATAAAATATTTATTTGGTTACTGCGTACCTTTGGGGTGAGAGCAGCCTACGCACTTCTGTATTTTGTAGCGCTCTATTATTGTTTCTTTTCCATTAAAAGCACGAAGGCAGTTTTTTATTATTTACGGCATCGTCAAAAGTTTTCTTTCTGGAAAAGTATTATCTGCGTCTATAAGAATTATTTAGTCTTCGGAAAGACCATCATCGATAAAGTAGCCATATCTTCTGGCATGAGAGATGCATTTACGTATGAATTTGACGGCATTGAGAACATAAAGAAATTACTTCAAGAAAAAAAAGGAGGCGTTTTATTGAGTGCTCATGTCGGGAATTTTGAAATTGCCGAAGTATTCTTCCGAGAAATCGATAATCTTTCGCAAATTAACCTTGTGGCAACCGATTCAGAGCGTGAGGATATCAAAGTGTATCTAGAAAGCGTGGGTTCGGTATCAAAAAACAAATTCATTACCATTAAGGAAGACCTTTCTCATATATTCGAGATCAACAATGCGTTGTCGAATGGCGAATTGGTTTGTCTTACAGGAGATCGCTATTATCAAGGAAGTAAATATCTCACCGAAGCCTTGTTAGGGCAACCCGCCCATTTTCCGGCAGGACCTTTTAAGTTAGCCTCTCGATTGCGGAGTCCGGTGCTGTTCGTCTATGTGATGAAAGAAACCAACAAGCACTATCACCTCTATGCTCGTACGGCCACTGTGAAAAATCGTGACGCGCAAGGGCTGTTACAAAAGTATGTTCAAAGTGTAGAAGCAATGCTGCAAAAGTACCCACTACAATGGTTTAATTATTTTGATTTTTGGGAAACGAACGAATCGCAATGAAAGAGGTACTCATAGTATATTATTCGCAGACCGGACAATTAACACGCATTCTCGAGCGGATCTCCGAAACCCTGAAGGATGAACAAGTCTCCCTCAGGTGGGCACGTTTGCAGCCTGAAACCCCGTTTCCCTTTCCGTGGGATAAAAAAAGCTTTTTTGGGGTCTTTCCGGAAACTTTCTTGCAAAAGACGATTCCGTTAGCTCCTATGGACGATTCGGTATTCCAAAAAAAGTATGATCTGGTAATTTTAGGTTATCAGGTTTGGTATCTCACTCCTTCTTTGCCTATCAATTCATTTTTGAAATCTAAGGCAGCCGCACGCCTTTTAAAAGATACCCCTGTAATTACGGTGAACGCTTCTCGCAACATGTGGACACAAGCTCAGGAAAAGGTGAAACAGTTGCTATCAGGATTACACGCGAACTTGGTGGGAAATATTGTTTTAGTAGATAGGCATATCAATCATGTTAGCGTCATTACGATCGTTCACTGGATGTTTAGCGGAAAGAAGGATCGTAAATGGGGGGTCTTTCCTAAACCGGGAGTTTCCGAAACAGATATTGAGCAAGCCTCTCGCTTTGGTGGAACCATCAAGAAATTTTTATTGAAAAGTGATTTCAGTGATCTTCAACCTGCGTTGTTAAAACAAGGTGCCGTTACTGTAAAACCGTTTTTGGTATTGGCCGATCAACGTGCTAATATATTGTTCGGAAAATGGGCACATCTCATTGCCAAAAAGGGTTCGTCAGGAAGCTCGAAAAGAGACAAATGGTTGGTATTCTTCAATTATTATTTGTTATTTGCGATCTGGATTATTGCCCCCTTAGTTTTTATTGTATTTTTGGTTTCTTATATTCCAAGGTACCATAGTATTAAGAACCAAAAACGGTACTACGCATCTGTGAAGACAAAGCATATTTGATGAAGGACGTTTACATTAACAAAACAGCAGCTTTTTTACCCAATTCCCCTGTAGATAATGAAATGATGGAAGAAAAGCTAGGCTATATTGATGGTAAAACATCGAAAGCCCGGCGGATCGTCCTGCGGAATAACAAAATAGAAACGCGCTATTATGCGATCGATTCCGAAGGAAATATCACTCATAACAATGCCCAATTAACCAAAGAAGCCATTTATAAACTTTTAGGAGATACGGTGCCTATTGATACTGTTGAATTGCTTTCCTGTGGAACAGGAAGTCCCGATCAAATTCTGCCGTCCCATGCCGCGATGGTGCATGGCGAACTCAAAGCTGGTGATCTTGAAGTAAACTCTCCAACCGGTGCTTGCTGTTCTGGGATGAATGCCTTAAAATACGGCTATTTAGCGGTTAAATCAGGGCAAGTGAATACCGCCGTATGTACCGGGTCAGAACGAATTTCGTCTTGGATGCAAGCAGACGTTTTCGAAGAAGAGATTGAATATTTAAAAGAATTGGAAGAACAACCCTTGTTGTCTTTCCACAAGGAATTCTTGCGTTGGATGTTGTCAGACGGTGCTGGAGCTTTTTTATTACAGTCGGAACCTAAAGGTGATATTCCCATACGCATGGAGTGGATGGAAGCTTATTCTTATGCACATGAATTGGAAGCATGTATGTACGCAGGCGGGGAGAAGCAAGAAGACGGTTCTTTAAAATCGTGGAGTGAATATCCTGCAGATATGTGGAGTAAAATGTCGTTGTTCGCCATTAAGCAAGATACGCGTTTGTTGGGTCAAAATATTTTGATCAAAGGTGTCAATAGCCTGAAACGAGCCATGGACAAGCATGGGATTACTGCAGATGAGGTGGATTACTACTTACCGCATATCTCTTCGTATTATTTTCACCAAAGTCTGTACATGGAGATGAAAAAACAAGGTGTTGAAATTGGCTGGGATAAATGGTTTATGAATCTCAAAAGGGTAGGAAACATTGGCTCTGCTTCGATTTTTATAATGTTAGATGAATTGGTGCGTTCCGGGAGCTTACAATCAGGAGACCGTATCTTACTTTCGGTTCCGGAAAGCGCGCGTTTTTCGTATGCCTATGCTTATTTAACCGTGGTTTGATATGAATCAATTAGCTGAAAGCATAACAGACGCAATGGTGATCAATGCACTGATTCCACAACGACCTCCCATGGTCATGGTCGACGCTTTTCATCATTATTCCGAAGGAAAAGTCATCGCGGGAATCACCCCTTCTTCTTCTAATATCTTTGCAGAAGATCAACGCATCAATGCTTCGGGTATTATAGAACATATGGCGCAAACCGTTGCCTTATATACGGGATATCAGTATTTTATAAAACAACAGCCGGCACCCACCGGATATATTGGAGCGATCAAAAAAGTGTTCATCCACGAATTACCGGCATTAGATCAGGAGCTTCGTACAACTGCAGAAGTGCTGCATGAAATTATGGGTGTCACGCTAGTGAAGGCTGAAACGTATTGTGGCGAAACATTGATCGCGAGTAGTGAAATGAAAACAGTAATTGCTTCCTCTTGAAATCGCATCTTCCGCATATTGACATAAAAAAATTTCTTCCACATCGCGATCCTATGTTGTTCGTTCATCATTTGATGGATATTTCCGAAGAAAAAGCAATGACCAGTTTTACGATTTCTGAAGATACTTTATTTGTAGAAAAAGGAAGTTTCTCTGAAGTGGGACTTATTGAAAACGCCGCACAAAGTTGTTCTGCCATTATCGGTCAAGATTTTTTTGATGATGACGATTATCAAGGAGAAAGAAATAAGGTGATTGGATACATCAGTGCGATCAAGAAGATCGAGATCCATGCGCTTCCAAAGGTGGGTCAAGAAATTACAACACGCGCGCAATTGGTCAACAGAATGCAAACCGAAGCGTTCGCCGTGAGCACCGTCAATTGTACGGTACATCACAGGGAAACCTTACTTTTAGAAGGCACCCTGAATTTTATTATTCATGAGGTGTGATTATGAAGAAAGACGAAGTACCACAAGACAAAAGCAGTTTAGAATCCTCGAACTATAAGGAACTCACCTATGCGGTAAATGAGGAAGGCGAATACACCACCGAACTAAGCTCCGGTTGGGAACCGAAGACCATTGCCTTGAACAATGCCTTGGAAGAAATAGAAGAACGCATTGCTGCCGCAAAAGAGGCCGTGCAAGCCGGAGAAATGAGTCCGATTTACTATTACATGGAAAAAAATAAAATGGACTTCAGTATTTTGGCGAGTTATGTTGGAATCTGGAAGTGGCGCGTAAAGCGACATTGCAAACCCAACGTATTCAAAAAACTTTCCGAAAAAACCCTTCAAAAGTATGCTGAGGTCTTCCAAATCACGATTGCAGAATTAAAAAAGACCGACTAATGGAAATTGATTTTACCCATAAGCAATCTGCCCACTGTGAAAATGGGGTCGTTTCCAATTTAATGCACCACCACGGTATTCCTGTGAGCGAACCTATGGTTTTTGGGATTGGGTCCGGACTGCTATTCTGCTACATTCCCTTGTTAAAAGTAAATCACGCGCCCGCAATTACCTATCGTGCGATGCCCGGTATGATCTTCAAACGGTTTGCAAAACGCGTTGGGATTACCTTCAAAAGAACAAAATTTCGCAATCCAAAGTCGGCGCAAGAACAACTGGATGCGAATTTGGCAAACAACAACCCGGTGGGT
Organism: Flavobacteriaceae bacterium UBA4166; assembly: GCA_002379985.1. GTDB lineage: Bacteria > Bacteroidota > Bacteroidia > Flavobacteriales > Flavobacteriaceae > DFVG01. The sequence goes on along the minus strand of DFVG01000047.1, from coordinate 83,392 downwards.
TTACAGGTGGGCGTGTATCATTTGAGCTATTTCCCGGAAGAATATCGATTCCACTTTAATGCTCATAATCTGGTGGTCTACGGAAAAGAGGGCAATACCTATCTTGTAAGTGATCCGGTCATGGAACACGTGACCACGCTTACTGCCGAAGAATTAGAGCGCGTGCGTTTTGCCAAAGGGGCCTTTGCGCCTAAAGGGCAGATGTATTATCCGATCGCACTTCCGGAACGTGTGGATCTTGAACCGGCCATCCTAAAAGGAATCAAGCATACGTGTCGCGATATGTTGGCGCCTGTACCCTATGTGGGTGTCAAAGGAATTAAAACCATTGCCAAATTGGTGCGTTCTTGGCCAAAGAAAAAAGGATCCAAACGAGCCAAGCATTATTTGGGTCAAATTGTTAGGATGCAGGAGGAAATTGGCACCGGAGGCGGCGGCTTCCGCTACATTTATGCAGCCTTCTTGCAAGAAGCTGCTACGCTGTTAAACAAACCCGAATGGCACGAAATGTCGAAAGAGATGACCCAAATTGGAGATCTCTGGAGAGATTTTGCACTGCAGGCATCGCGTGTGTACAAAGACCGAAGCAACCTGGCCGCCGGAGGAGAATACGAAACGTTGGCGCAACAATTGGAAACGATCGCTGATAAAGAAAAAGCCTTTTTCAAAAAACTGAAAAAAACGGTAGCATGATTCGCATTGATGGCTTGAGCAAACGATATGCTGGTGCTGACTATTTTTCCGTGAAGGAAGTCAGTCTTCATGTAAAACCGCAAGAAATATTCGGTTTGTTAGGACCAAACGGTGCCGGAAAGACCACCTTGATTTCAGTATTATGTACACAACTGGCGCCTACCTCGGGGAGCTTTCAAATTGCGGGTGTGTCGCCTGAAACGTCTACGCGTTTAGTGCAACAGCAATTGGGCATGGTACCGCAAGAATATTCGCTGTATCCCTCGCTTACAGCTTGGGAAAATCTGATGTTCTTTGGAAGTATGAATGGGGTCGGTAAACGCTTACTGAAAAACCGGATTGAAGAAGAACTTGATTCTCTGGGCCTTGCCACATTCGCCCATAAAAGAATTCAGACCTTTTCGGGAGGAATGAAACGCCGCGTAAATCTCATTGCCGGTATTTTGCATAAACCAAAAGTGTTGTTTTTAGACGAACCTACCGTGGGCGTTGATGTACAGTCAAAACAAGTGATCTTAAAAAAGATCGAAGCATTGAATAAGGCCGGAACCACGTTGGTCTACACCTCGCATCATCTCAATGAGGCAGAAGATCTCTGTTCAAGCATTGCGATCATGGATCAAGGAAGTATTTTGTGCCAAGGCGCGCCAAAAGATTTAATTAGAGAGGCAGGCGTCACCAATTTGGAAGCTTTATTCCTGCTAAAAACCGGTAAAGCCCTCCGAGATTATGCATAAACTTTGGGCGGCAGCGAGAAAAGAAGCACAACTGCTACGGAGGGATCTGGGGGGATTGGCTATTTTATTTGTGATGCCAATTGTGTTGGTGGTGACCATCACCTTGATTCAGGACAGTTCTTTTAAAAGCATTTCTCAGCTTGAGATTCCTATTCTTTGGGTAGATTTAGATCAAGGTCCGATAGCAGCACAAGTGTTAACAGGTTTAAAAGCTTCGGAAGCGTTTGTAATTTCAGAAGACTCCAATGAAGACATTGCGGCTCAATTGGTACGTCAAGGCGACTATAAATTAGCATTAGTTATTCCTGAAGGGCTTTCCGAAGAACTCAAAGAAAAAGTAACGGGTAAAGTGGATGCCACCTTAGCGACCTTCGGAATTGCAGAAACGGTGGATTCCATACCTGAATCAGAAGCAACTTCCACCCAAGAGATCAAACTGTACTTCGACCCGGTCACCCAACAAACCTTTAAGAATTCTGTAAAGAACGGGATCGATAAACTGATTGCTCAGGTAGAGAGTGAAATGATCTACCAAGCCTTCGAAACAGCACTTAATGAAGGAGAAACATCCTCCACCAGCTTCGCGGAAGAACCTTTTATTGCTTACAAAGAGATTACGATGGGGCACTCAGAAGCTTCCGATGATCACACCCTTAATTCGGCGCAACACAATGTTCCGGCGTGGGCGCTTTTTGCCATATTCTTTATTATTGTGCCGCTCTCCGTGAATATGGTAAAGGAAAAAGGGCAAGGAACCTTTGCCCGATTGCAAGCCGCGCCGGTGTCTTACCTCACATTATTAGGTGGCAAAACAATCGTATATATCTCGGTATGTCTCCTACAGTTCTTATTGATGCTACTTATCGGGCGTTTCTTATTTCCCGTGATTGGGCTACCGCAACTTGACATTGCAAATCGCTGGTTCTTATTGTTCTTTGTAGCTTTGTGCGCAGGATTTGCAGCTATTGGGCTGGGGCTTCTTTTAGGAACCTTGGCCAATACACAGGAACAGGCGGCACCATTTGGAGCTACCTTTGTTGTGATCTTAGCAGCGTTAGGAGGTGTTTGGGTGCCGGTTTTTGTAATGCCACCCTTTATGCAGGCGCTGTCAAAGTTATCTCCTATGAATTGGGGATTGAATGCTTTTTATGAAGTGTTCTTGCGACAAGGAGCATGGCAACAATTACTGCCTGATATTGGATTACTGTTAGGATTTTTTATTATTACTACAGGCATCGCAGTAGTATATCATCGAAAACAACATCGAATTTGAGCACAAAGAAAGAAATAACGTATACCAACGAAATACGAGTACGCTTTGTAGAAACAGATCCTTTGGGGATTGTTTGGCATGGCAATTATATTCAGTATTTTGAGGATGGTCGTGAAGCCTTCGGAAGACATCATGGAATCTCCTATTTGGACCAAAAAGATCAAGGGTTTACAACGCCTATCGTAAAATCGCAAAGCGAACATAAGTTGCCCTTGCGGTACGGTGATACCGCCACTATTAAAACCATCTATGTCGATTCCCCAGCAGCCAAGATGATCTTCAAATATGAAATATACAACCCCGAAGGGGCGCTGGTGTGTACCGGGGAAACCATACAAGTATTTGTGTCGTTAGAAGGTGAGCTGTCGTTAACCATTCCGCCATTTTTTGAAGCTTGGAAACGAAAAGTAGGTTTGTTGGATGCGTAGGGTATTCCTTTCATATCACGAATTGATCACTTCGTATGGAATTGGGAGTAGAAAGACTTTGGAAGCCATAGAGCAAGAGCGATCAGGAATTCACCCGGCAAGATATATCGATGATCAGCATACGGCATCTTTTGTGACTTCACAGATCGATAGAGAATTGCTAGAAACCAGATTTCAGGAATTAAACCCTTCTAAAGAATATACCCGACTTGAAAAAATATTGGTCTGTAGCTTAGATAGTGTTATCAAAGCCTCAACACTGAAGCTGGATGATCGGGTAGGCTTGATCATCGCTACTACAAAAGGAAATATTGATGTCTTGGATACGGAACATCCGTTTCCTAAAAGTCGCGCCTATTTGCCGGAAATGGCTCGAGCCGTTGCCGATTTTTTTGCGTTTGAAACAGAACCGATCGTTCTTTCCAATGCCTGCGTGAGTGGCGCCCTAGCGGTTGCCACAGCAAAAGGCTATATCCAACAGCAACAGTTTGACCATGTGTTTGTCGTGGCCGGAGATTTGGTGACACCGTTTACGGTAAGTGGCTTTACCTCTTTTCAGGCGATGAGTGATATGCCTTGCAAACCGTATTCCGCAGATCGAGATGGTATTACCTTGGGAGAAGCAGGGGCTTGTGTATTAGTGACCTCAGATAGGGAGCGAACCGATGCCACTTCCATGGAACTTGTTGGAGAGGCTTCTTGCAATGATGCCAATCACATCTCGGGTCCGTCGCGAACCGGCGAAGGGTTATTTCGAAGCATCAAAAAAGCGATGACGCAAGCTAACATTACTTCAGAAGAACTGGGATTCATTTCAGCTCATGGAACCGCCACCGTTTTTAATGATGAGATGGAATCCATCGCGTTTCATCGTGCCGGCATGAGTGAGATCCCAATTCATAGCCTCAAAGGATATTTAGGGCACAGCTTAGGGGCTTCGAGTTTAGTAGAGCTTGTGGTTGGGATGCATTCGGTAGCAAATAATACGTTATTTCGTTCGCTTGGGTATGAGGAACCGGGAACATCGCATCCATTGGCAGTGATTGAAACAACGACTCCAAAAAAAATAACTACGTTTATGAAAACAGCATCGGGATTTGGAGGATGTAACGTCGCCTTGGTCTGTAAACAGCTTTCTAATGAATAATGGGTCTGACATACTTGACTACTGTTATATTTCCAAAGGAACCATTTGGCATAATGGCGCAGAATGGTTTTCGAAAGAAGAGTTGCCCTTTAAAGCATTTATGAAAGCTGCGTATCAGCAACGGGGCATTAGCTATCCAAAGTTTTTTAAAATGGATCGCCTCAGTAAGCTGGCATTTATGGCTTCGGAAGTAATGGCAGCGCAGACACCGTTTCAAGAAGAAACGGCCCTTGTATTTGCCAATCGAGCTTCTAGTTTAGATTCCGATAGAAAACATCAACACAGTATTCAACATAAAGACGCTTTCTATCCCAGTCCGGCTGTCTTCGTGTACACCTTGCCAAACATTTGCTTAGGCGAAATTAGCATACGACATCAGCTTTTTTCAGAAAATAGTTTTTTTATCTTTGACAGCTTTAATGTCGACACCCTGCACCCCTATTGCAATCATTTGATTGCGACCAAAAAAGCACCTGCAGTGCTTTGTGGCTGGGTTGATTTTGATACGGAAACAGAGTATGAAGCATTTTTATATCTTATAAGGAACGAAAACATACCAACACACTATATACAACAACTTTACGAACAACATCATGACAGCACTTAAACAGGAATTAAAAGAGAAGATCATTGAACAATTAAACTTGGAAGATGTTTCTGTGGAAGAAATTGAAGATAACGATCCGCTTTTTGGAGACGGATTGGGTCTCGATTCGATCGATGCACTCGAATTGATCGTGATGCTGGATAAAGACTACGGCATTAAGTTGAGCGACCCGAAAGAAGGAAAGAAAATCTTTCAATCGGTTTCAGTGATGGCCGAATATATTGAAGAGCACCGTACGCGCTAACAGTACAACCAACCAAAAAAATGAACCAAGGCGTTGCCATAACCGGAATGGGAATTATTTCTGCCATCGGAAAAGATGTGCAGAGCAATTATCATTCTTTAGTTTCAGGTACTACCGGCGTACAACGTGTTTCGAAGATCGATACGATCCACCGCGATGCAATTTGGGTAGGAGAAATCGATTGGTCCAATGAGGAACTAGAAGCACGTCTGAACCTCCCCAACGATCATAATTATACGCGTACGGCCGTGCTTGGAGTATGGGCAGCAAAACAGGCAGCAGAAGACGCCAAGCTGAGTGCTGATCCAAAAATTCGTACCGGCCTTATTTCTGCTACGACCGTGGGCGGGATGGATAAAACCGAAAAACACTATTACGAATACCTCACCTCCAAAGCATGCAGAAAATATATTGAAAGTCATCACGCCGGAGATCACAGTCAGAAGATCGCTAAAGAACTGGGGATCGACCAAGGCTTGGTGACCACCATTAGCACGGCCTGTTCTTCCGCAGCAAATTCAGTCATGTTGGGAGCGCGCCTCATCAAGACGGGTCGTTTAGATCGCGTGATTGTAGGGGGAGCAGATCCTTTGTCAAAGTTTACCATCAATGGCTTTAATGCCTTGATGATTCTTTCAGATGAACATAATACCCCTTTTGATCAAGATCGAAAGGGACTCAATTTAGGAGAAGCTGCGGCGTATCTGGTGTTAGAGTCTGAAGCGTTAGTCCAAAAAGGCAACAAGAAGGTCTACGCATATGTTTCCGGGTATGGAAATGCCAATGATGCCTTTCATCAAACGGCCTCTTCTGATCATGGGGATGGAGCGACCCTCTCCATGCAAAAGGCATTGGAGGTCGCCGGGTTAACTCCGGAAGACATCGATTATATCAACGCTCACGGAACAGCAACGCGAAACAACGATCTTTCTGAAGGAAGAGCTTTTATGCGTGTGTTTGGAGAGAAGGTTCCACTTTTTAGTTCTACCAAACCGTTTACAGGGCACACCTTGGCAGCAGCCGGAGGGATAGAAGCAGTGTTCTCGGTCTTGGCATTACAACATAATACCATCTTTTCAAACCTTAATTTCAAGAGCCCAATGGAGGAGTTCGCACTGCGTCCTCAAACAGAAACAATTCAGAAAGAATTAAACCATGTGCTTTCTAATTCGTTAGGGTTTGGCGGAAATTGTTCTACGGTGATCTATTCTAAAAGAGCCAATTCATGAAAAAGGTGTATATACAAAGTACGGGATGTATTTCGGCACAACAGAGTTGGGGTGATGTTTCCTTTCTAGCAACACCATTATTTTATGAATCAAAAGTGCTTCCGGTGGTAGCACCAAATTATAAAGAGTATATCTCTGCTGCTGCTGCACGACGCATGGCCAAAGCCATTAAAATGGGCGTAACGGCTTCGCACTTTGCCATGCAAGAGGCCGGAAAGGACAATGTAGATGCTATCATCACTGGCACGGGACTTGGGTTGGTTCGTGATTCAGAAAAATTTGTGAGCGCCATCATTGATAATGGCGAACAATACCTAACGCCAACATCCTTTATTCAAAGCACGCACAATACGGTAGCGGGACAAATAGCGCTAGGAATCAATTGCAAAGGGTATAACCTAACGTATGTTCATGATTCTAATTCGTTTGAATCGGCTTTGTTAGATAGCATTACCCAGCTTCAAGCCGATGAGGTAGCTTCTGTCCTGGTGGGCGGAGTGGATGAGCTCTGGGATCATACCATTGAGATCCATCAACTGATCGGGCACATTAAAGAACAGGCTATTGCAACCCAAACCTTGCTTGACTCAAATACCTCCGGAACTGTATTTGCAGAAGGCGCGGGCTTTTTTGTGTTAGAATCTGAAAAGAAGTCGAATACCTATGCTGAGGTCGTTGATGTTCAATTATACGGTACGTTAGCGGAAGAAGAGGTAGCACAAGCTGCGGAAGCCTTTTTGAAAGAACACGGAATGACCCCTTCCGCTGTGGACGTTCTAATTTTAGGGAATAACGGCGACGTAGCGTATGATACCTATTACGACGCTCTTGCGGATGAATTGTTTTCTGAAACGACACAAACCTACTATAAACACCTTTGTGGCGAATTCCATACCGCCACTGCGTTTGGAACCTGGTTGGCTGCCAAGATGTTAAAAACGCAGACCATTCCCGATGTGGTTCGGTTGAACGATAAAAGCACTTCGCATATCGAAACCGTGTTGTTGTATGATCAATATCGGGGAGAGAATCACAGCTTTATTCTTTTCCAAAAATGCTAAGTTTCCGGAACATAACCGGTCTTTCCATCTTATTATTTTTTATTGCTTTACTGGGAGTCCTTTTCGCAGAAGGCTCCTACATTTGGCTGATACTTCCATGCTTGTTTTGGTTAGTGATGACTGCCATAGGAAGTTTTCACATTTCATGGAATTACCATCTACATGCGACCCATCGCAGCGCTAATAAAAATTCTCGTCAAGTAGCCATCACTTTTGACGATGGCCCCGATCCAACAAATACTCCGAAGATCCTTGATATTTTGAAGAACCATCGCGCTTCCGCCAGTTTTTTTTGTATCGGAAAACGGATGCAAGAGTATCCCGAAATACTGAAGCGAATTCAGCGTGAAGGACACACCCTAGGAAACCATACGTATACCCATAGCGTAAATATGGGCTTCTTTGGTAGTCAGCGTATATTTTCAGAATTAAAAAGAACGAATACAGTAGCACAAGAAATCTTAGGCAAACATCTGCAATGGTACAGGCCAGCTTTCGGAGTGACCAATCCGGCAATAAAAAAAGCTTTGGAACAAACCGATCTCAGGGCGGTTGGTTGGAGTATCAGGTCGTATGACACCCTACCGCTTTCCGAAGCATTTCTCTATAAAAGAATTACCAAACGAATACAAGGAGGCGATATCATATTACTACACGACACCGGGGAGAAAACAGTGGCTGTATTGGAACGGTTATTGTTATTTTTGCAACAAAATGGGTGGGAGGCCGTTTCGGTAGATACCCTGTTAAAAGAAGAAACAAATGATTAAGTGGTGGATTGTAAGATTGATGCTATTAGTTGCTGTGCCCTTGATGGCACAGGAACGTCCTATGTCTTCAGCGCAACAGGAGGAATTGATTGCTCAAGTTAAAGCCTTGGCAGAAACGACCACCTCCATACACACGAAATTCACGCAGTATAAGCATTTGGATTTCTTGTCGAATGACATAGAAACCAAAGGAAAAATGATATTTCAGTCGCCCGATAAGGTGCGTTGGGAATATACCGATCCTTATTCCTATGTGGTGATCTTTCAAGGAGATAGATTACATATTGACGATGCCGGAAAGAAAAGCACCATCGATATGGGAAGCAGTGAACTCTTTCAACAGATGAACCAATTGATTGTCAATAGCGTGAAAGGAAACCTGTTTTCGGCCGGGGATTTCAACAGGACCTTTTTCGTATCGCCCGAATGGAATAAAGTGGTTTTTGTTCCGAAAGACCCGAAAATGAGTCGGTATATCGCTGCATTCGAGTTGTTATTTCAGAAGAAAACCGGCATGGTTCACGAAGTGAAACTCATAGAACCTACTCAAGATTACACACGTATCATCTTTTCTGAACGAACTTTAAATACTCCTGTAGATGCTGCAGCGTTTCGTCATTAGTTGTGTGCTTCTTGGGGTATTACAATCGTGTTCCTTAGCACTTACCAAGGGACTCACTGCACAGCCACCAAGCATAGTAACGCTTCAAAACCCGTATTTCGCAGATCAAGCCATAGATTACGTGTATAAGGCCCAGTTGCAGGTGTACGGTAATTATTTTGGTGGAATTTTGGTGATCAAGAAAATCGCGCCGCAGCAACATCGAGTGGTTTTTACAACCGAAATGGGAAAGAGTCTTTTTGATTTTGAATTCCGGCAAGAAGAATTCAAAATACACTATATCATCGAGGAGTTGGATCGCAAGTTGTTGCTCAACATACTTGAAAATGATTTTCGACTATTAACATCAGAAAGGCAACGCCCGGATGCTGTGTATCAAACCCCAGAAAGTAATTTGTATAAGGTTGACGGTCCAAAACGTTGGCGGTTTTACGAAGTGGACAACAACTCTGCACAGCTGAAACGCATTGTTCAAACGTCTGCACACAAAGAAAAAATGGCGATCGAATTTTCTGAAATTTCAGAAGATCACGCAAAAAAAATCAAGATTGCTCATTTCAATCTAAAACTTACCATAGATTTGTATGCGCTTTAAAAATGAATCCATGTTAATTGAAGGATTATACTCCATTTCCTCCTTTCAAAGTAATGATAATAGTATTGACGCATCTGTAGTGCTCAACAAAGATCATGAGGTGTTTCAAGGACATTTTCCCAACAACCCGGTGATGCCCGGCGTATGTATGATGCAAATGATCAAAGAACTGCTGGAGGAAGCGGTGTCTTCAAAGTTGCAATTGAAGTCCTCTTCGAATATAAAATTTATGGCTATCATAAATCCTGAAAAGAATGCCAACCTGAATGTGAACATTCAATGGACAAAAGAAGAGGGTATGTATAGAGCCAAAAGCGCCATCGTATTTGACGCTACTACCGCCTTAAAGATGAGTTCGGTATATCGAGAAACATCTGTATGAAAACGCTCCTGATCATCTTTTTTGGCTGTATTTTTTTCTTACAAACACCTTCATTACAGCACCTTCGTAACGTTTATCCTTCGCTTCAGGAAAATGCAACCTTAGCGGAAGAAACGCATCAATCCCTTATCGACCTTAGTAAAAAGGACGGAGTCAAGAAATGGGCTTATAAAGGAGTGGTCAATACGGTGATGGCGAAACACGTTCGGAATAAAAAAAAGAAGAAAGAATTTTTCACCGAGGGGGTCACTCAAATAGAAGCCGCAGTAAAAAAAGCACCCAATGACATAGAGGTCAGATGCTTGCGTCTTAGCGTGCAAGAAAATAGTCCGCGTTTCCTTGGTTATCACGGTACCATAGAAGAGGATAAGGCATTTTTGATAGCTCATTTTTCGGAAACTTCTTCGGAAAGTATCAAATCCTTCATTAGGAAGTACGTTTTACAGTCGGAAGCCTTCAGCGAAGAGGAGAAAGCACAATTTCAGTAGCCGTTTCAGAAAGCGTTAAAATTAAGGCTAGTAAGTGCTTATTTTTTGATACTCCTTTCGGAATGTATATTTTTGCAGCCCTCATAGAATACGATGTTCTTAGAGGAAAATGGCAGATCTTTTCCGAAGCGATATATGGATACAACACAGGTACATAAAGCAATGAAAGACTTGCGTTGTTGTGTTGTGATTCCCACCTACAACAACGAGAGAACGCTGGCACGTGTGATCAATGGCGTACTTCAATACACCACTAATGTGATCGTTGTAAACGACGGCGCTACCGACGATACCGAAGCGATCCTGTCTGCCATCCCGCAACTCACTGTGGTACGTTATGCCAATAACCAAGGAAAAGGTTTTGCACTGCGCCAAGGCTTTCAACAAGCGTTGGAAATGGGGTATGACCACGCCATAACCATTGACAGTGACGGACAGCATTTTCCGGAAGATATCCCTGTCTTTCTCCAAGCACTTATGGAAGCAAAGGACGATGAGGAACTGCTATTGATTGGGGCACGAAATATGAAGCAAGAGGGAGTGCCCGGTAAAAGCAGTTTTGGAAATAAATTCTCGAATTTCTGGTTTTGGGTGGAAACGGGAATTAAATTACAGGATACCCAATCAGGGTATCGGTTATATCCAATAAGACAACTTCAGAAGAAAAGATTTTACACGAAAAAATTCGAATTTGAAATTGAGGTCATCGTAAAAGCCGCATGGATGGGAATTACCGTTAAAAATGTACCCGTTCGGGTGTTATACGATGCAAAGGAACGTGTGTCTCATTTTAGACCCTTTAAAGATTTTACGCGCATTAGTATTTTGAATACTTGGTTAGTGTTTTGGGCGTTCGTGTACATTAAACCTGTACAGCTTTTTAAGAGATACCGTGAAAAAGGGCTGAAGCGATTTTTAATAGAAGATTTTCTTCAGAATAATGACAGTCCGAAGATAAAAGCTCTCTCCATGGCATTAGGGGTCTTTGTTGGGATTTCCCCCTTTTGGGGATTTCATACCTATTTAGTGATCTTTTTAGCCGTCACCTTCAAATTGAATCGCATCATTGCATTCGCCTTTTCAAACGTAAGCATTCCCCCGTTTATCCCTTTTGTGGTATTGGCAAGTATCAAGGTGGGACATTTTGTATTAGGTTTAGATTATTCGTATTCATTGAGTGAGATCAGTGAAAATTTTGAAGTCTTCCGCCATTTAAAATCATATCTCATCGGAAGCTTTATCCTGGCTTCTGTCTCGGCGATAGCGACAGGCTTGGTGGGCTATTTGGTTCTGTCTATCTTTAAGACCAAAATGGTGCCTACCAATGAGTAAGGTCTTTTTTCGTATCTATTCCTTTTTATCCCGATATCGCATTGGAGCAGTGCTGGTATTGCTCGCAATTATGGGAGGCCTAGCGAGCACTCTGTTTTTCATCCCTTTTGAAGAAGACATTTCCAAACTGATTCCCAGTAGCGATCGAACCGAAACCGTACAAAAGGTGTTGGGCCAAGTAGAGTTCGCTGATAAGATCATTGTTCAACTTAAAAAAGAGGATAGTACTACAGCAAAAACCCTCACCAAGGTCGCTGATGAATTGGTGGATAGCTTGTCGCTGCAAGCCGCTCCTTTTATTGATGATATTCAAGGAAAAGTGCCTGAAGAAGACGCTCAGGCCACGCTCGATTTTATATACAATCATCTGCCGCTCTTTCTTGATGAGAATGTTTATGATGACTTAGCTCCCAAAATAGATGCCGATAGTATAGCTGTGTTAACCCAGCAGGTGTATCGAACAATACTCTCCCCGTCTGGTATCGTTGCAAAAAAAACCTTGCTTCGAGACCCCTATGGGTTAAGCTGGAAAGGACTAGAGCAATTGCGCGATATGAGCATGGGCGATCAGTTTACTCTTAAAGATGGGTATATCACTACCGAAGACGGACAAAAGATTTTGTTGTTCATTGACCCTGCATTTCCCTCTAATGATACGAGCAATAATGAACTGTTAGCAGACCACCTCTATCGTATTCAAACTTATTTAAACGATAAATATAAAGGAGTTTCAGTAGACTATTTTGGAGCGGCTTTGGTGGCAGTTGCCAATGCGCGGCAAATAAAACGAGATATTCAGTTCACGGTAGGAATTGCGCTCACGGCACTTATGGGCTTCTTTATATTTTTCTATCGGAAAATTACTATTCCGCTTATATTATTCATTCCCGCGACGGTAGGCGGACTCCTAGCAATTGCGTTTTTATTTTTGATACGGGATAGCATTTCAGCCATTTCACTTGGCATTGGCTCTGTTTTGCTTGGCGTTACTTTAGATTATTCTCTGCATATACTCACGCATTTAAGAAATCAACATTCAGTGAAACAGTTGTATCAAGAGGTGGCACGCCCCATTCTCATGAGCAGCTGTACGACCGCCTTAGCGTTTTTCTGTCTATTGTTCATTTCTTCACAAGCGCTGCAAGACCTTGGAATTTTTGCTGGTGTTAGTGTGATCACTGCTTCGGTAGCAGCTTTAGTATTGATCCCACTCTTGTACAGAGGTACGCCTCAAACAGACGTCAGTAGTACGTTTTTGGATCGTTGGGCCACGTTCGACTTCCACAAGAGTAAAATTGCCATTTTCGTATTGCTGGGCGGCGTCGTTCTGAGTATTTTTACCTATCATCGCGTTCCCTTTAATCAGGATTTAGCTTCGCTGAATTTTGAACCACCTCACCTCAAAAAAGTACAGCAAGAATTGGATGCCGCTACCGGTATTGCTACCAAAAGTATGTATTTGATTGCGTATGGTGCCACTTCCGAAGAAGCCCTCCAAAAGAATGATGAGATTTATAACAAATTATCACAGTTAAAAGCGGAAGGAGCGATATCAGACTTTAGTTCGGTGGGCGGTTGGTTGACCTCCACAAAGACACAACAAGAGGCCATTGACCGTTGGAATCAATTTTGGACGACAAAACAACAAGATTCCCTTCAAGCGTATTTTATTTCGGAAGGAGCTGCTTTGGGTTTCAAGCCGAAAACGTTTCAACCCTTTTTCAACCACTTGAAAACCAATTTTCAACCTTTATCAGTTGAAGACTTTGAAACGCTATCTATTGTTCGGAATGCTGATTTTATCACGCAAGGCCCTGAGTTTACTACTGTTAATAATCTGGTGAAGGTAGAAGGCAATCAATCGGAAACGATACTCTCAACATTTCAAAAGGAAGAAGGGATTGTGGTGGTGGATCGGCAAGCCCTGAATGAACAATTCTTAGGAAACTTGAAGAATGACTTTAATCGATTAATTAGCTACTCTATTATTGTAGTGCTACTTATCCTTGGGTTCTCTTACCGCAGTATTTCATTGACGCTGGTGACCAGTATTCCTATCTTTCTCACTTGGTGGGTGACACTTGGTTTAATGGGGTTATTCCAATTGGAATTTAACATCTTCAATATTATCATTTCCACCTTTATCTTTGGTTTGGGCGTAGATTACGGAATCTTCATCACCAACGGAATGCTTCTAGAATATCGAACCGGAGTAAAAGCACTTCCTACGCATCGCACATCTATTATGCTTTCGGTGGCGACAACTCTCTTGGGAGTAGGTGTGCTGATATTTGCCAAGCATCCTGCCTTATTCTCTATCGCCAGCGTATCTGTTATTGGTATTGCCACTGCTTTTTTGATGGTGAATACACTACAGCCATTACTCTTCAAATTGTTTATAGGAAGCAAGAACAAACGTCCTATACATCTTAGGTATTTGTTGCATTCCAGCGTCTCCTTTGGATATTATGGCATCGGAGGGATGTTGTTTTCTCTGGCAAGTACCGCAATGCCGCTCATCCCTGTTTCTAAGAAAAAGAAGATGACCGCATTTCATTGGATCATCTCGAAATTCATGAAATCGGTGTTGTATACCAATCCTTTTGTGGCTAAAAAGATCATAAATAAACATGACGAGTCTTTCAAAAGACCGGCTGTAATTATTGCCAATCATACCTCGTTCCTGGATATTTTAGCTATGGGCATGCTGACACCCAAAATGATTTTCTTGGTGAACGATTGGGTGTACCGTTCTCCTGTATTCGGAAAGGCGGTGCAACGCGCCGGATTTTATCCGGTGTCCCAAGGATTGGACGAAAAAGGGATTGCGTATTTGCAAACTAAGATCGATCAGGGCTACAGTTTAATGGCGTTTCCTGAAGGAACGCGTTCAGAGACACACCAGATCAAGCGCTTTCATAAAGGCTCTTTCTTTTTGGCACAACAGTTTCAGATCGACATACTTCCGGTGCTTATTCACGGCAATTCAGAAGTGCTTCCCAAAGGTAGTTTCGTCATTAGAGATGGGAGTATCACCTTAGAACTCCTTGAGCGTATTTCTCCACCCGACCGTGATGAAGCACGCGGACATGCGCTTATGACGAAAGCGGTCATGAAAAAATTTAGGAGTGCTTTTGATCGATTGAGAACGGAACTAGAGGATACGCAATATTTTCACGCGTTGCTGCGAGAGGAGTTCAGATTCAAAGGTCACAACCTTTACCGTCACGTGAAGTGGCAATTGAAAAACTTTGAAAAAGATTATCACCATGTATTACAGTGGATTCCTAAAAAAGCACATGTTCTTCATGCCACGGATCAAACGGGAGCTCTAGCATTTTTGTTGGCCTTAGACCAACCGTCTAGAACCATTACCTCTGTAGTGGAAAACCCGGGAACACGAGCGATTCTACAAAATAGCTTTATTACAACGCGAGATTCTTATAAAATAACGTTTACAGATCAAGTGAACGCGGTAGTAAACGAATCGGTAACCGTGATAATCTGGGACAGTAAAGTCGCTCCGGATGTGGCTTCGATCGATTTGGATTGGGAACGCATCACATCAGTCATCATTTCTAAAGAACTTCTCAAAGAACAAGCCTCCTATTGGCAGGAAATTGGCTATCATCCCAAGGAGAAAACTGAAAAACTTGTACTTTTGAAACGATGACCGAACGATTTGATGTTATAGTTATGGGAAGCGGCCTTGGCGGTCTGGTTTCAGCACTTATTCTAGCCAAGGAAGGACGCCGTGTTTGTGTTCTTGAAAAGAATCAACAATTTGGAGGAAATCTTCAAACCTTTTCGCGCAATAAAACCATTTTCGACACCGGAGTGCATTACATTGGCGGGCTGAGTGAAGGACAAAACCTCTATCGTTATTTCGATTACTTGGGGGTGATGGAAGACCTGAATCTTAAACAAATGAACATCGACGGTTTCGATGTTGTTACTTTTGATGGTGATCCGGAAGAATACCCTTATGCGCAAGGCTACGAAAATTTCATTTCCACTTTGGTGGAAAAGTTTCCGGAAGAAGAAGAAGGGATTCGAGGGTACTGCAACGCAATGCGAGAAATGTGCGGCAATTTCCCCCTTTATGAACTAGGGACAGGCAAGCCCTATTTTGAGGATGGTTCTGTCTTCGGAAAGCAAGTAAAAGAGCATATTAATTCATTTACTTCCAACGAAAAATTGCAAGCGGTATTGGGGGGTACTAATTTACTTTATGCAGGAGATGATACGCGTACACCGTTCTATGTGCACGCGCTTTCCGTGAATTCTTATATTGAAAGTGCCTATCGTTGCGTAAATGGCGGAAGTCAAATTTCTAAAATTTTACTGAAACGCTTACGGGAATTAGGTTCGGTGGCGTATAAGCGAAGTGAAGTCACTGAATTTAACTATACCGAAGGACAACTTACCGGAGTGACCACCCTTGATGGAAGAACCTTCGAAGCAGATACGTTTATTTCTAATATCAATCCGAAACGTACGCTTGAAATTGCAGGATCCGAAAAATTTAGAAAAGCCTACGTCAATAGAATTGCTTCGATCCCTGACACCTGCTCTGCTTTTAGTTTGTATATAGTGCTGAAACCCAATTGTTTTCCCTACCTCAATAAAAACTATTATCATTTTAAAGATGCTAGTCGTATTTGGAACGCCCAAGAATATACCCAAGATAGTTGGCCCGAATCGTATATGGTTTCTATGGGGGTGAACAAGAATACCGAACAGTATGGCGATACGCTAACGGCCATGACCTACATGCGTTATGACGAAGTGGCAACTTGGGAGAAGACCTTCAATACGGTGGTGCGTAAGAACGAACGCGGTCAAACTTACGAGGCCTTTAAAAAGGAAAAAACAGAGATCTTCATTGACGAGTTGGAAAAGAAATTTCCGGATATTCGTGAGTGTATATCGGCGGTTTATACCTCGACGCCTCTATCCTATCGTGATTACATCGGTAACCATCGCGGTTGCATGTACGGTTATGAAAAAGATATTCAAAACCCCTTACGTTCGTTTATTTCCCCAAGAACCAAGATCAATAATCTGTTCTTTACCGGACAAAGCCTCAATATGCATGGCATTTTAGGCGTTACCATAAGTGCTGTGATCACCTGTTCGGAAATTCTAGGGGGAGAATATTTGATCGAAAAGATCCAAGAAGCCACGTCAACTATTAATTCGGTTAATTAAATGAGTATGGGTACAATTCGTGTAAGCAACATCCCTCGAGTTCAAAATATCTCCAAAGAAGAATTCCTTCGTCACTATTATGAACCACAAAAGCCGGTCTTAATTGAAGGACTAACGGAAGATTGGCCTGCCTATAAAAAGTGGAATCTGGATTATATTCAACAATTGGCCGGAGACCAAGTGGTGCCGCTTTACAATAATAAGCCTACGCGCGGACGAAAAAAATCAGTTGTGCCGGCCTGTGAAATGAAACTTACAGACTACGCCGAGCTTTTAAAAACGAAACCTACCGATCTTCGCATGTTCTTTTACAACATCTTAGATAAAATGCCACAATTACTAGATGATTTTGAATATCCCGATCTCGGATTGAAATTTTTCAAAAGGCTGCCGGTCATGTTCTTCGGTGGAAAAGGCTCTAAAGTGCTGGTACATTACGATATGGATTTGGCAGACCTTATTCATATTCACTTCCATGGCCACAAGACAGTGACGTTATTTCCGCCCGATCAAACTCCTAATTTATACCGGGTTCCCTATACAGTGCACAACTTGGAAACCATCGATATGGATGCGCCAGATTTCGACAAGTACCCAGCCTTACAACACCTTCAGGGGCTGCAGGCCAAGATGAAACACGGCGATGTGTTGTACATGCCCAGCGGATATTGGCACTATATCACGTACGAAGATGGAGGGTTCTCTATGACCTTGCGCGCCTTTCCGCGAAGCACAAGAAAATTGGCAAAACTCCTCTCAAATGTGTTCGTGATGCGCCCTTTTGAGAATGTTATGCGACTCACATTCGGAGAAAAATGGTTGAATTATAAAGAGAACAAAGTACTTCGTAAGACCAATAAACGATTTAAAAAACAGCACGATCATGCCTAAGAGACTCCAAAGTATGGTATGCTTATTTTGGATGACTCTGGTGTTGGTTTCTTGCGGAATTCGCCCGTCAATAAACGACAGACCCTCTTTAGAAGCGTATAATTCGGAAGCGCCCGTCGTTATTGAAGTAAATGATTCTACACGTCTT
This sequence comes from Flavobacteriaceae bacterium UBA4166, assembly GCA_002379985.1. GTDB lineage: Bacteria > Bacteroidota > Bacteroidia > Flavobacteriales > Flavobacteriaceae > DFVG01. Next base: position 65,534 of record DFVG01000047.1, on the reverse strand, counting down.
TCCGGAAACAATTTTTTGGTAAAGAATCAATATGGCTTGTGGGAATTGTATGTAGAAGGAGATCCTTTGGAACGCGGACTCGCCACCGGAAGTCTTACCGAAGCCCTGATACAAAAACAAGAAGCTGCGTTCTTCGGAAAAGTGAAAGAATTAGTGCCTTCCGAAGGACAACAAAAGTTCCTAAAGAAATTCTTGGCTTGGTACAACCGAAAAATGTACCAACACATTCCTAACGAATACAAAGCCGAGATCTACGGTGTGTCGCAATTTGCCGCTTCTACATACGATGATATCGCTCCGCCGTACCTTCGCTCGCTCTACTTACATGGAGCGCATGATATAGGCCATGCCTTGCAAGATTTGGCACTAGTAGGCTGTAGCGCTTTTGCTGTTTGGGGCGACAAAACAGAAGATGGCCAATTGCTGATTGGAAGGAACTTCGATTTCTACGCTGGGGACGAGTTTGCTGAAGAAAAGATCATTGCCTTTGTCAACCCCGATAACGGCCACGGTTTCATGTCGGTGACATGGGGCGGGATGGTTGGTGTCGTTTCCGGAATGAATACGGAAGGGCTTACGGTCACCATCAACGCAGGAAAATCAAAAGTGCCGCTTACGGCAAAAACGCCTATTTCTATTGTAGCCCGAGATATTCTTCAGTATGCATCCACTATATCTGAAGCCGAAGCCATTGCAAAAAAGTATGAGGTCTTTGTTTCGGAAGCGATTTTTGTGGGAAGTGCTACTGAAAAGCGTGCGGCGATCATTGAAGTGTCACCCAATAATTTTGGAGTCTATGAGGTGGCGAATACCTCACAGCTCATTTGCTCGAATCATTTTCAAAGTGATGCTTTTTCCGAAGACAAAAGAAACCTAAAGACCATCGAAGAAAGCCACAGCGCCTATCGTTTTGAGCGGATGGAAGAATTGATTTCCGAAGAGAAAAAAATCGCTGTTTCAGAGGCGGTTTCCATCTTACGAAATCGCAAGGGGCTTGACGATGTTATTTTGGGCAACGGAAATGAGAAGGCTCTCAACCAATTATTGGCGCACCACGGCATTGTTTTCAAACCTGAAGAACGACAAGTTTGGATCTCTACAAACCCTTACCAATTAGGCGCTTTCGTTGCCTATGATCTTGATGAGGTGTTTTCCGGAAGAGATCAAAATCCGCCTATTTTCAGTGTGTCATTACCTTCTAAGCTTGTCCCGGCCGACCCCTTCTTGAAAACGGAAGAATACCAAAATTATGAGGCATATAGGTTGGTAGAAAGGCGTGTGGAAGCGGCTTTGGAAGCCGATGTACTTGTGAGTGCTACAATCCTTCAACAACTTACCACCTTAAACCCGAAGTATTGGAAAGCTTTTTTTCTTGCCGGAACCTATTATTACGAACAACAAATGTACGCGGAAGCACAAAAGCATTTTCAAAGAGCCATCACGCTCATTATTCCTTCAGTGCCGGAGCGAGAAGAGGTTTTAAAGTATCTTCGCAAAACCAAGCGTAAACTATCATGAAGATCCCTTCCATAGAAACGGCAAGCCAGTCTGAAATTAAGACCTTCCAAGAACAAAAATTGCAGGAACTGTTACGCTATCTTAAACAGCACTCCCCTTATTATCAGCGTGTTTTTGCAAAGGAAGAAGTTGTCATCAACAACATACAAACGCTTGAAGATTTGTCTCGGTTGCCGGTAACTACCAAAGACCTCTTGCAAGAATACAATATGGATTTTCTATGTGTGCCGAAGGAGGAGATCATTGATTTTGTGACCACAAGCGGGACACTAGGCGATCCTGTAACTTTCGCATTGGCAGAAGCCGATCTAGACCGACTCGCCTACAACGAGGCCATTTCTTTTGCCTGTAGTGGTGTAAAAAAGGAAGATGTCTTGCAATTGATGACGACCATCGATCGTCGTTTTATGGCCGGGATGGCTTATTATCTGGGGGCGCGAAAATTGGGTGCCGGGATCATTCGTGTGGGGTCGGGAGTACCCGAATTGCAATGGGATACCATTCAGAAATTTAGACCTTCTTACTTGATCTGTGTTCCTTCTTTCCTCCTGAAGTTAATTGAATATGCAGAAACACACCAGATTAACCTCAAAGAAAGCGGCGTAAAAGCTGCTATTTGTATTGGAGAGCCTATTCGCGAACCAAATTTTGAATACAACACTTTAGCGAAGAAAATTACCGCAGCCTGGAATATCGAATTGTTCTCAACCTACGCTTCTACTGAGATGAGCACGGCGTTCAACGAATGTGAAGTACATCAAGGAGGACATCATCATCCCGAATTGATCATTGTAGAAGTTCTGGATGACGACAATCAGCCGGTACCCGTTGGAGACGTGGGAGAATTGACGATCACCACCCTTGGCGTGAAAGCGATGCCGCTATTACGGTTTAAGACAGGCGATATGGTGCAAGCCTATGACGCCCCTTGTTCCTGCGGAAGAAATACGCTTCGGTTGGGTCCTGTGGTGGGAAGAAAACAGCAAATGATCAAATACAAAGGAACTACGCTTTATCCTCCTGCCATGTTCAATGTGATGCATCATTTTGAAACGGTAGAAACCTTTGTCATTGAGATCGACCACAACGAGATCGGTACCGATGAGATTACCTTAAAAATTGCTTGTGACGATGCTTCCGAAGCCTTTCAGAATGAAATTAAAGATCACTTTCGAGCCAAACTTCGGGTGACGCCAAACATTGTGGTAGAAGAAGCTAAGGTGATTGATGCGATACGCTTTCCGAAGCTAAGCCGAAAACCACGCAACATTATCGACAAACGTCGTTAGGATTATTGGTTTTGAATAGGAATACTTTCATTGAATAATCGCCAGGTGTAGCCCAATTCGCTTTCTTCATCGAGATCGAAAACAGAGTAATACCGAAACATATGACCCGGTTTTTCAGGATCTACCGTTATGGGAACCAGCGTGTCATTGACATGGCTTTTGTGAAGAGCAAACCCATTGACAACGGGTTGCCAACCTCCATTTTTCAATACATATAGAAAATACTTGTTAAAAATAGGGTCTTTCAGTTGTGCGGTTACGAGCAGTAGGTCGCTTTTAAACTCGGGGAAGGTCAGCACCTCCAGTTTGGCACCATAGGTCTTTGGGATCTTTAAAAGTGGAGCCTTGTTATTTTCGAAGGCAATAGTGGTTTCTCCTTTTCTCTTGTCAACGTTTTGCACGTATCCGTAATACGGTAAGGTTCCCGACGTGAAATGTGCAGTGACAGCTCCGTTGGGAAGCGTAGGTTTCTCTTCAGGTTTTTCTGTTTTTGGTTCCGAAGAAATGATCACTTTTTCGTTGTTGCTTTCTGAAGATGAAGGTGTTTTCTTTTGAGGAGTGCCACAGTTGATGAGTACAAACAGCAATGCTAAGCCAATTAATTTCATTACGGAATTTTAAAAGTGATTACCGGCATCTTGGCGTGATTCACCATGTCTTCACTAATACTTCCATTGAAAAAATGACTCAAGCCTTTTCGCCCGTGTGTGCTAATTCCAATAAGTTGTGCTTCATGATCGCGCGCAAAGGAAAGTATTCCTTTTTCTACGGAATAATCGTTGTAGATGTTTAATGTATATTCTTTTTCGGGAACATGTTTTACAAATTTCCGCATAAGCGCGTAGATTTCGCTGGTGGTTTTAAAACCACTTGGAGTGTTCACATACAATAAATGCATTTTTGCTCCCGCAAATTGCGCAAAAGAGCGGGCTGCTTCAAAAGGTTCATGACATTCGTCGGTAAAATCAGTAGCAAATACAAAGTCGGCTACCTCAAAAGCACTGTGTTCATTTTTGATGACCAGCACCGGAATATCTGAGGTGCGCACCACTTTTTCAGTATTGCTCCCTATGAACATCTCCTTAAAACCACTGGCTCCGTGAGAACCCATCACGATGAGGTCAATATCATTGGTAGCAACGGTTTCCTTGATGTCATTGTAGATCTCGCCATGGCCAATCGCTTCATGTAGTACTACATTATTCAAGTAGGGTTCTTTGAGCAAGGTTTCAAATTTCTTTTCCGCTAATTTTATAAAATAAACAGCTTCGGGAAGCGAGCCACTATCACCACTATTGGCAAGATGCATCGGCATTTCAACAGAATGCAGTAAATACAATTCGGCATCGCCTTTCATGGCGATTTCCACGGCTACCTTCAAAGCGTGTTCCGCCTGAGGGGAAAAATCGGTAGGCACAAGTATTTTTTTCATGATCGGGTAGGTTAGTAATTTCAACACCTTAAAATACGAAATTATTTCGCACAGCGATTGCTTTTAGAATCATAAAAAAAGTGCTATATTTGCAGCGAATTTATGAAGCAACCAGTGGAGGGGACGAAAAGTCCCCTCTTTTTATAGCTTAGTTTTTATGCGTGAAAAAGTGGAAAAACTCTTACAAGATGCTCTCGATGAAAAAGAGGGATTGTTCTTGATTGATTTGAGCATTTCCCCCGCCCATCAGATCAAAGTGATTATTGACGGAGATCAGGGCGTAACCGTTCAAGATTGTATTGATATCAGTCGGGCTATCGAACATCAGCTCGATCGAGAGGAAACTGATTTTTCGTTGGAAGTACTTTCCGCAGGCGTTTCAGAGCCCTTGCAAATGACGCGTCAATACGTGAAGAATGTGGGCCGTAAATTGAAAGTAAAAACGGAAGCAGAAACCGTTGAAGGAGCGTTGGTAGCAGCAGATGATACGGCGATCACCCTTCAATGGAAAGCACGTGAGCCTAAGCCGGTTGGGAAAGGAAAACACACTGTTCAGAAAGAAGCGGTGATCTCCTATGCCGATATACTGGAAGCAAAAGTGATGGTAACATTTAATTAATAGCAAAACGTGACATGGAAAATTTAGCGCTGATCGATTCCTTTTCGGAGTTTAAAGATGATAAGCTCATTGACCGGGTAACCCTCATGGCAATCTTGGAAGATGTTTTCAGAAATGCCTTGAAGAAGAAATACGGAAGCGACGATAACTTCGACATTATCATTAACCCTGACAAAGGGGATTTGGAGATTTGGAGAAACCGTATCGTAGTAGCCGATGGTGATGTAGAAGATCCTAACGAACAAATTTCGTTAACCGAAGCGAGAAAGATTGAGGATGACTTTGAGGTTGGAGAAGATGTTTCGGAAGAAGTAAAACTATCCCACTTGGGTCGCCGCTCTATTTTGGCGTTGCGTCAGAATTTGATTTCGAAAATCCACGAACACGACAACACCAATATTTACAAGCAGTTTAAAGAGCTTGAAGGAGAGATTTACACGGCGGAAGTACACCACATCCGTCATCGTGCCGTGATCTTGTTGGATGATGAAGGAAATGAGATCATTCTTCCGAAAGACCGCCAGATTCCGTCTGACTTTTTCCGAAAGGGAGACAATGTGCGTGGGATCATTGAAAGCGTAGAGCTGAAAGGAAACAAACCCGCGATCATCATGTCGCGAGCCCATCCTTTGTTCTTAGAGAAATTGTTTGAACAAGAGATTCCGGAAGTGTTTGACGGCTTGATCACTGTGAAGAAAGTAGTGCGTATCCCGGGTGAAAAAGCAAAAGTAGCCGTAGATTCTTACGACGATCGTATCGATCCGGTAGGAGCCTGTGTGGGAATGAAAGGAAGTCGGATTCACGGGATCGTTCGTGAACTTGGGAATGAAAATATCGATGTGATCAATTACACGAATAACATCAATTTGTTTATCACTCGTGCGTTGAGCCCCGCGAAAGTAACCTCTATCAAATTGAATGAGGAAACCATGCGTGCCGAAGTGATCTTGAAACCGGAAGAAGTGTCGAAAGCGATTGGTCGTGGCGGACATAACATTCGATTGGCAGGTCAATTAACAGGCTACGAGATCGATGTACTTCGTGAAGGTGCGGAAGAGGATGTTGAATTGAAAGAATTCTCAGATGAGATCGAAGATTGGATCATTGCTGAATTCCACAAAATCGGACTGGACACTGCGAAAAGTGTGCTGGAACAAGAGGTGGCCGATTTGGTCAGTAGAACCGACCTAGAAGAGGAGACCATTCGGGAAGTAATTAGTATATTAAAAGAAGAATTTGAAGAGTAGTATAAAGTTTACTTACTTTTACACTCGATTTTAAGCAGAAAAAAGGAGAGACCCTATTTATGGCTGAAGTAAAAACAATGAGGCTTAGCAAGGTATTGCGTGAATTCAATATCTCACTGGATCGTGCCGTAGAATTTTTAAGTTCTAAAGGATACGAGGTGGACGCACGCCCTACTACTAAAATTTCGGGAGAGGAATACCAGGTATTGTTCGAAGAATTCCAAACCGATAAAAGTAAAAAGGTAGCTTCCAAAGAAGTGGGTGAGGAAAAGCGTAAGGAGAAAGAAGAATTGCGCTTGGCTCGTGAAAAAGAACAGGAAGAAAAGGATAAAGCCGAAGCCTCTAAAGTAATCAAAGCCGAAGCCAAATTGGATGGCCCAAAACAGGTAGGGAAGATCGATCTTGGGGGTGATAAGAAGCAAGAAGAGCCAAAGGCAAAAGAAGAAGCACCGAAAGCCGAAGAGAAAGTAGAGGCTAAGAAAGAGGAAAAGGCTCCGGAAAAGAAGAAAGAAGAAGCGCCCAAAGCTAAGAAGAAGGCGGTCAAGCCGAAGAAAGAAGCCAGCGAGTCAAAGCCAGCTGAAACAAAGAAGGAGGAGGTAAAAGAAAAAGAAGTAGCGAAGAAGGAAGACACTTCAGATAAGGTTACTACCAATTACAAGAAATTAGACGGTCCTAACTTCACCGGAGAGAAAATTGATCTTGATAAGTTCAAGAAACCGGAAAAGAAGAAAAAGGAAAAGAAAGACGCTAATAAAGAAAAGCGCGGTCGCCGCAGACGCATCAGTAAAGAACCTTCTAAGTCGAAGGGCAATTACAAAGACAACCGAGGCCGAAGAAGAAATACGCCTAAAGAAGAGCCTAGCGAGGAAGAAGTACAACGACAAGTACGGGAGACCCTCGAAAAACTTCAAGGGAAATCTTCCAAAGGAAAAGGAGCTAAATACCGTCGCGAGAAGCGAGATTCTCACCGACAAAAGACGGAGGAAGAACAGGCACAACAAGAGCTGGAAAGCAAGTTGCTGAAAGTAACCGAATTTGTTACGGTAAGTGAAATTGCAACGATGATGGACGTTCCGGTGACAAAAGTGATTTCTGCTTGTATGTCCTTAGGAATGATGGTAACCATGAACCAGCGTCTCGATGCAGAAACCTTAACCATTGTAGCAGAAGAATTTGGCTACGAAGTTGAATTTGTAACCGCCGATATCGAAGAGGCGATTCAAGATGAAGAGGATGCGCCGGAAGATCTAGAGCCACGTGCTCCTATCGTTACCGTTATGGGTCACGTAGACCACGGTAAAACGTCCTTACTGGATTACATTCGTGAAGAAAATGTGATCGCCGGAGAATCCGGAGGGATCACCCAGCACATCGGTGCCTATGGTGTGACCTTGGAAAGCGGACAAAAAATTGCCTTCTTAGATACCCCGGGTCACGAAGCCTTTACCGCCATGCGTGCACGTGGGGCACAGGTTACAGACCTTGCGATTATTGTGATTGCTGCAGATGATGATATCATGCCGCAAACCAAAGAGGCGATCTCCCACGCTCAGGCAGCGGGAGTTCCTATTGTGTTTGCCATTAACAAAATCGACAAGCCTACGGCAAACCCTGATAAGATCAAAGAAGGATTAGCTAATATGAACTTGTTGGTCGAAGATTGGGGAGGAAAGATTCAATCCCATGATATTTCAGCAAAGACCGGAGAAGGAGTCAATGAGCTTCTGGAAAAAGTATTGCTGGAAGCCGAATTACTCGAATTAAAGGCCAATCCAACGCGCGATGCCTACGGAACCGTCGTAGAAGCCTTCTTGGACAAAGGGCGTGGATATGTATCAACTATTTTGGTACAATCGGGTACCTTGGAGATTGGAGATTATGTCTTGGCTGGGCAACACAGTGGTAAAGTAAAAGCCATGCACGATGAGCGTGGAAAGAATATCAAAAAAGCAGGACCTTCTACGCCAGTAAGCATCTTAGGATTAGATGGTGCTCCGCAGGCAGGAGATAAATTCAACGTATTTGAAGACGAACGCGAAGCGAAAGATATTGCTAACAAGCGTACCCAGTTGCAGCGTGAGCAATCTGTGAGAACACAGCGTCACATTACCCTAGACGAAATTGGTCGCCGAATTGCTCTGGGTGAATTTAAAGAACTGAATATCATCCTTAAAGGTGACGTGGACGGTTCGGTAGAAGCGTTGACAGATTCATTCTTAAAGCTTTCTACGGAAGAGATACAAGTGAATATTATTCATAAAGGGGTGGGAGCGATCACCGAAAGTGATGTGCTGTTGGCTTCCGCTTCCGATGCGATTATTATTGGATTTAACGTGCGTCCTATGGGGAATGCCCGTCAGATTGCCGATAAAGAAGAGATCGATATCAGAACCTATTCTATTATCTACGATGCTATCAACGATCTGAAAGACGCGATGGAAGGAATGTTGTCTCCAGAAATGAAAGAAGAAGTGACCGGTACGGCAGAGATCCGTGAAACCTTCAAGATCTCGAAGATCGGTACCATTGCAGGATGTATGGTGACCAGTGGTAAGATCTATCGCAATAGCGGTGTTCGTTTGATCCGCGAAGGCGTGGTTGTCTATACCGGGGAATTGGCTTCCTTAAAACGTTTCAAGGACGATGTGAAAGAAGTTTCCAAAGGATACGATTGTGGTATGCAAGTGAAAAATTACAACGACATCAAAGAGGGCGACATTATTGAAGCCTTCCAAGAAGTTGCAGTAAAAAAGAAATTGTAATCCAACTCAAAAAATAAAAAAAGCCCTTTTTTCAAAGGGCTTTTTTTATGGTGGTAATTGTTATTTATTCGGTTTCAGAATAAAGGCCGAAGAAAAATGTTCTTTGATTTGCATGAGCGCCCGATCAGCTTCCAAGCGTTCACTGAAATTACCAACCCAAACCTTATAGTTTGGTGTTTCATATTCTATCGAAGCCGGCCAGCTTCCAAAGCGTGCACGATACCGACGCATAATGGCGTTGGCTTGCCCTAGTTCCCCATAATACAATTGTATGGTGTAATTGGAAGAAAGCTTATTTTCTTTCTCGAGGTCTTTCTTAAGATCGAGTAATTCTGAAATTTTTTCATCCTGCTGAATAGTGATCGTCGCCTGTTGTGCTTGTAAATTCTTCGCAGAGAAGAGCATTAACATACTGATAAGCAGAATATTTAAAGGATATTGAAAACGCATTGCTTATATTGCTTTTTACAAAGGTATGGCATATTAACTACGGAACCCCTATTTTTATTATTTAGAATTAATATAAATTGGTTGTTAACAGTTTATTTGGATTTCGAAAATCATCTTTATGCTGTACTTTTGCACAGTTATTTGTGGCACATAAAACGGCGATTTCCGAAGAAAAATCACTAACAAATTATGAGCCAACGTATAGAGAATAATTAACCATCTAGTATGCTAAAGGTGAAATTAAGAAATCTATCTTCTCCACTCTCGCTAATCCTATTAGCCTTCACGCTAATTTTTTCGAATCCCACTATTGCACAAGATGCTGCTGACGAGGCGGCGACCACGGCAACCGAAACACCGGCTGCTGATGGCGTAGGGGATGCAGCTGCAGGAGAGGCATTGTTCAAAGCAAATTGTGCTGCTTGTCATAAATTATACAAACGCGCTACCGGTCCTGCATTGTTTGGGGTTGGTGATAAATACGATCGTGATTGGTTGTATCGCTGGATCAAGAACAGTCAGGAGTTGATTCAATCTGGAGACGCACAAGCCGTTGCTATTTTTGAAGAATATAACCAGTCGGTTATGACGGCCTTTCCTCAATTAAGCAATGAGGATATTGACAATATTATCGCGTATACCTATACGCCGAAACCGGAGCCTACAATTGCAAATGGTCCTGGTGGAGATAATGGTGGTGGTGGCGGATCAGGCGTCTCCAACAACATAATTTTAGGTGTCTTGGCCTTGGTATTTGTAATGTTGGTGGTGATGTTGTTCTTGGTGACCAAGACCTTAAAGCGTATCGCCGAAGCCAACGGTGTAGTATATCCTGAAAAAGAACCACGCACCCCGTTATGGAAAGCCTTCGCTCAAAATCAATTTTTGGTGCTTGTAACTTCCATATTCTTATTATTGGCTGCAGGCTATTTCGGGTATGGATATTTAATGCAAGTAGGTATTGATCAAGGGTATGCCCCGGTACAACCCATTCATTATTCACATAAAATTCACGCAGGAGCGAATCAAATTGATTGTAATTACTGTCATAGCTCCGCTCGTAAGAGCAAGCATTCTGGGATTCCTTCCTTAAATGTATGTATGAACTGTCACAAGAATATCGCCGAATACAATGGCGAACTTGATCCTGAATTAGGTTACACGAAAGAATTCTATGACGGAGAAATCCAAAAACTCTACGCTGCTGTAGGTTGGGATGAAGCCACTCAGTCGTATACCGGAGAAGAAAAACCGGTGAAATGGGTGCGCATCCATAACTTGCCTGATTTCGCCTACTTCAATCACTCACAGCACGTAACTGTCGCAGGTATTGAGTGTCAGAAATGTCACGGTCCGGTAGAAGAGATGGAGATCATGCGTCAACATGCCCCACTCACGATGGGATGGTGTATCAATTGCCACCGAGAAACTAACGTGAACATGGCAGGAAACGAATATTATGAGAAGATCCACGAAGAACTCGCGAAGAAGTATGGCGTGGATCAAGTGACAGCTGCGCAGATGGGTGGTCTAGAATGTGGAAAATGTCACTACTAACATTGAATGAATAAATTTTCAGATAGCAATATGGCTTCAAACAAGAAATACTGGAAAAGTGTTGAAGAACTGAACGAAAACAGTTCGATCATGGAGACGTTGCAGCAAAATGAATTTGCACAACCGATTCCTACGGACGATTTTCTTGGTAACAAGGAAAATCTTTCCGCTTCTTCAACCACGCGTCGTGATTTCTTAAAATATGTTGGATTTTCAACGGCAGCGGCCTCGTTGGCAGCCTGTGAAGGTCCTGTGATCAAATCGATTCCTTATGTGGTGGCACCTGACGAAATTGTTCCGGGTGTGGCAAACTACTATGCCACTACCATGGCAGATGGGTTTGATTTTGCCAATGTGTTGGTGAAAACCCGCGAAGGACGACCAATCAAAATTGAGCGTAATGATCTCGCTAAGAATGGAGGCGCTGTAAATGCTCGTGTGCATGCTTCGGTATTGTCTATGTATGATAAAAACCGACTCCAAAATCCGATGGTTAACGGAGCTGATGCCAGTTGGGAAGACTTAGATGCGGCGGTTGCACAGCGTATGAATGAAATGAGTGGAAAAGATGTGGTGTTGTTAACGCAAACATTCGCGTCTCCTTCTACTTCAAAACTTATACAGGAGTTTACTGCGAAATATCCAAATGTTCGTCATGTGATCTATGATGCGGTTTCATCTTCGGAAGCACTAGATGCATTTCAAAATAAATACGGAACAAGAGGTTTAGCCGACTATGATTTTAGCAAAGCTGAAGTGATCGTTTCTGTGGGTGCCGATTTTATCGGTGACTGGCAAGGTGGCGGTTATGAAGGCGGGTATGCGAAAGGCCGTATTCCGAAGAATGGAAAGATGAGTAAACATTTCCAGTTCGAAGCGAATATGTCACTTTCTGGAGCCAATGCCGATGTTCGTGTTCCGGTAACACCTTCACAACAACTACAGGTGTTAAAGGCTCTTACAGGTGGAAGCACCTCGGGGCTTCCGGAAAATGTGACAGTTGCAGTTGCTAAAGCAAAAGCACATTTACAAAAGGCAGGCAGTAACGGAGTGGTAGTCACTGGAATCCCTACCGTTGAAGCACAAACGATAGCATTGAATTACAACGATGGAAAATCGGTGATGGACACAGCCAAACCTCGCATGACGGCTATGGGGAACACTCGTGAAGTAAAAAGAGTGATGGATGGCGTAATTTCCGGAACTGTGAAAGGATTGATCACCGTGGGTGTGGATCCTGTGTATTCGTTCCCGAATGCTGAATTCGCCGAAGCCTATAAAAATCTTGAGATGTCATTGGCATTCGCTATGAACCCCGATGCCACGGCTTCTGCAGCAAAACTTGTAGCTGCCGTACCGCATTATTTAGAATCTTGGGGTGATGTACAGCTGAAGAAAGGAACCTTCAGTGTAATGCAGCCTACGATTAAACCGTTGTTTGATACGCGTCAATTCCAACAATGTCTATTGAATTGGACAGGCCGTAACAATGTAAATTATTACGATTATTTAAAAGATTTTATGGAGGGAAGCGTATTAGGCGGAACTTCTTGGAATCAAGTGGTGCACGATGGTGTCGTAGAGAGTAACGCGACGCTAACGGGAGATGCAGACACCACAACCGCAAACGAATTTGAATTAGAATCTTCCACATCCAATGGCGCGATGGCTTTTACTAGCCAGTCTAATGGAATGGAGCTTACTTTATATACCAAAACCGGATTGGGTGACGGGCGTCAAGCCAACAACCCATGGTTGCAAGAACTTCCAGACCCTATTACCAGAACTTCTTGGGACAATTATGTAACGATCTCAAAAGTAGATGCAGACGAACTTGGCCTAGAAAACTACAATGTAGCAGATGGAGGTTTGAATGGGGATTACGTAAACATCTCCATGAACGGAGTAACGATTGAGAACGTTCCTGTTTTGATTCAGCCAGGACAGGCCAAAGGATCCATCGGACTTGCTTTGGGCTACGGTCGTATGGAAGGGCTACAAAAAGAGATGCAGACCGGAGTGAACGGTTTCCGTTTCTACAACAATTTTAGTTCTGTACAAACCGGAGTAACGCTTGAGAAAGCTTCCGGAGTACATGAATTTGCGTGTGTGCAGTTGCACAATACGATGATGGGGCGTGATATCATTAAAGAGACGACCCTAGAAATCTTCAATACAAAAAACAAACACGACTGGAACCCTGTTCCGGAAGTTTCCAAAGACCATCAGGAAATCCCTGTGACCTCTCCAGACGCTGATCTTTGGGACGAATTTGATCGTTCTGTTGGGCATCATTTCAACCTTTCTATTGACCTGAACGCCTGTACCGGTTGCGGTGCCTGTGTGATTGCATGTCATGCCGAAAACAACGTGCCGGTGGTAGGAAAAGAAGAGATGCGCAGAAGTCGCGATATGCACTGGTTACGCATTGATAGATATTACTCGAGTGAAGAATCCTTCGCTGGAGATAATGAGAAAAAAGAAAATATTTCCGGATTAGGAAGTTCGTTGTCGGAATACGGTGAGATGGAGAATCCTTCTGCCAATCCACAAGTTGCCTTCCAGCCTGTGATGTGTCAGCATTGTAACCACGCACCGTGTGAAACCGTTTGTCCGGTGGCTGCAACAAGTCACGGTCGCCAAGGACAAAACCACATGGCGTATAACCGTTGTGTAGGGACGCGATATTGTGCAAACAACTGTCCGTATAAAGTGCGTCGTTTTAACTGGTTCTTGTATGCTGAAAACGATGAATTTGATTTCCACATGAACAACGATCTGGGACGTATGGTCTTGAATCCGGATGTGGTAGTACGTTCTCGTGGAGTGATGGAAAAATGTTCTATGTGTATCCAAATGACACAAAAATCTATTTTGGATGCGAAACGAGCTGGAAAACCAGTTGAAGATGCAAAGTTCCAAACAGCGTGTTCGGCGGCTTGTGAAACAGGCGCCATTGCATTTGGAGATATTAATGATAACGAAAGTGAAGTGCACGAATTGAAGCAAAATGATCGAATGTATCATTTGTTAGAGGCGGTAGGAACAGAGCCTAACGTATTTTATCAAGCCAAAGTTCGAAACACAAACGAAGCATAAACTAACTAAGAAATAGATTATATAGATATGGCGTCGCATTACGAAGCACCTATTAGAAGACCCTTAGTTACAGGCGATAAGACCTACCACGATGTAACCGTGGATGTGGCGGCACCTGTGGAAGGAAAAGCCAATAAATCATGGTGGATCGTCTTTACCATTGCCCTTGTTGCCTTTTTGTGGGGATTGGGATGTATCATCTACACCATTTCCACAGGAATCGGAGTTTGGGGATTGAACCGAACCGTAAACTGGGCTTGGGATATTACGAACTTCGTTTGGTGGGTAGGTATTGGTCACGCTGGTACGTTGATTTCGGCGGTATTGTTACTCTTCCGTCAAAAGTGGAGAATGGCGATCAACCGTTCCGCGGAAGCGATGACCATCTTCTCAGTAATTCAAGCCGGATTGTTCCCAATCATTCACATGGGGCGTCCTTGGTTGGCTTATTGGGTACTTCCCATCCCGAACCAATTTGGTTCGCTGTGGGTGAACTTTAACTCGCCTCTCCTTTGGGACGTATTTGCGATCTCGACCTATCTTTCTGTTTCGTTGGTATTTTGGTGGACAGGTTTATTGCCTGATTTCGCGATGATCCGTGATCGAGCGATTACTCCTTTTACAAAACGAGTTTACAGTATTTTATCCTTTGGTTGGAGTGGTCGCGCCAAAGATTGGCAGCGTTTTGAAGAAGTTTCCTTGGTATTGGCCGGCTTAGCGACACCGCTGGTACTTTCGGTACACACCATTGTATCCTTCGACTTTGCTACCTCTGTAATTCCCGGATGGCACACCACCATCTTCCCGCCATACTTTGTGGCCGGGGCGATCTTCTCTGGGTTTGCAATGGTAAACACCTTGTTGATCATCATGCGGAAGGTTTCCAACCTTGAAAATTATATTACTATTCAACATATCGAATTGATGAACATTGTGATCATGATCACTGGTTCTATTGTAGGGGTGGCCTATATCACAGAGCTGTTCATTGCATGGTATTCCGGAGTAGAATATGAACAATATGCATTTCTTAACCGTGCTACAGGACCGTATTGGTGGGCATACTGGTCGATGATGACCTGTAACGTATTCTCTCCTCAATTTATGTGGTTTAAGAAGTTACGTACCAGTATCATGTTCTCCTTCTTTATTTCGATTGTGGTAAATATTGGGATGTGGTTCGAGCGATTCGTAATTATCGTTACCTCACTACACCGTGACTACTTACCGTCGTCATGGACGATGTTCTCACCTACGTTTGTGGATATTGGGATTTTCATTGGAACCATTGGATTCTTCTTTGTATTGTTCCTGTTGTATTCTCGTACGTTCCCTGTGATCGCGCAAGCGGAAGTGAAATCGATTTTAAAGTCTTCCGGAAGCAAATACAAAAAATTAAGAGCTGAACACGGTGATGATGTAAAACATTACTCACCAATCGTTCGTGAACCTGCAGCCAACACCACCCATTTGGATGAAGTAGATGTCGACGATGATGTAGAAGGAGTCTATGCCGATGCGCTCATTACAAATGACTATCAAAAAGAACAGGTAGATAACATGCTTGATCGTATTGGGCATTACGATGCGGCCACACAATCTCCTGATGATCTGAAGAAGATTAGTGGTGTAGGACCAGTTATGGAACAGAAATTACACCAATTAGGGATCTATACTTTTGATCAAGTAAGTAAGATGACGGAAGCAGATTACGACCTATTAGATGAAATTATCGGCGAATTCCCGGGTCGTGCAAAACGTGACGACTGGGCGGGACAAGCTGCAAAACTTAAAAATAACGCATAGTATGGCATCAAGAATGATTCACGCTATCTATAATGACGACGATATCTTAATGCAGGCCGTTAAGCAAACTCGTGAAGCTCGTTATCATATTGAAGAAGTATATACGCCTTTTCCGGTGCACGGACTCGATAAAGTGATGGGATTGGCCCCTACGCGTATCGCCATCACCTCATTTATGTACGGTTTGGTAGGATTGACGGTAGCCATTACCATGATGAATTTTATCATGATCGAGGATTGGCCTCAAAATATCGGAGGAAAGCCAAGTTTCAGCTACATTGAAAACATGCCGGCATTCGTACCGATTATGTTTGAACTTACGGTCTTTTTTGCAGCGCACCTCATGGTGATCACATTTTATATGCGTAGTAAACTATGGCCTTTCAAAAAAGCAGAAAATCCGGATGTGCGTACCACCGATGACCATTTCTTAATGGCCGTGGATGCAGGCCATGAAGATGTAGAAAAGCTATCAAAATTTTTGTACGATACCGGTGCCTTAGAAATCAGTTTAATAGAAAACGATGAAGATCACTAATATGAAGAAACTCATTCCCATATCAGTTGCTTTTGGAGCTGCATTATTGTTGGTTTCTTGTTTTAACGAATCAGACCCTAACTACCAGTACATGCCAAATATGTACAAACCGGTAGGGTATGAAACCTATGGTGAGTATACTATTTTTGAAAACCAACAGGAAGCTATGTTGCCACCGGCAGGAAGTATTCCTAGAGGTTGGACGCCTTACGACTATGAAAATACTACCGAAGGATTAGAGTTAGCACGTGCTGAACTTACCAATCCGCTTCCGGTAACAGAAGAGAATCTAGCCGCAGGAGCACAATTATATACTATTTATTGTGCAGTGTGTCATGGAGATAAAGGAGATGGACAAGGTATCTTGGCACAACGCGAGAAATTCTTAGGAATTCCGAGTTACGATGATCCGGGTCGAAATATTACAGAAGGAAGTATCTACCACGTACAAATGTATGGATTGAATACAATGGGATCGTATGCTTCCCAAACCAATGAGTTGGAACGTTGGCAGATTACGCAACACGTGATGAATCTAAAAGCAGCTTTGAAAGGAGAACCTGAATTAACTCCTGAAACGCAGACAGATTCCACAGCAAATGTAGAAACTGTGGCAGAAACAGTAGCTCCGGAAGGTGAAACAAATACCGAGCAGGACAATACGTCCCAAAACGAAACGAACTAACGTATAAAGAGAATAGCTTAAGATATGTATACGCTACCCAGTAAACTGAAACTATTTGCGATTATTTTTATGGTAATCGGAGCCCTTGGTATGGGAATCGGTTTCATCACAGCGCCTTCCAGTACCGAAGAGGTCAAAGAAATGATGGCTGCACATGGTGATGGCCATGGGGGTGGACACGAAACAACCCACGACACAGAAAAAGATAGTCATGAGGTCGCTTCAGGTGACCATGAAGAAGGACGCGGTGAAACTGCCCACGACAATGAAGAGGAACATTTGCTACATACCTTACACCAATTGCAAAATAGACCATGGTCTGCGTTGTATATTGCTTCCTTCTTCTTTTTCATGATCGCTTTAGGTACATTGGCCTTTTACGCCATTCAATATGCGGCCCAAGCGGGTTGGTCTCCTGTATTATTTAGAGTAATGGAAGGGATAACAGCCTACCTGCCGGTAGCATCTGTCATTATCTTTATCTTATTATTACTTTCCGTATTCCATGTAAACCATATTTTCCATTGGATGGATTCAGAACTTATTAATCCGGATAGCCCAAAATACGATAGCATCATTGCAGGAAAGAGTGGCTATTTGAACGGGCCTTTCTTCTTAATTCGCGCCGCGATCTTCTTGATCGGATGGAACTTATACCGTTATTTCTCTAGAAGAAACTCTATCGCAGACGATACAGCAGAAGATAATCGCTACTTCAAAAAGAACTTTAAGATGTCAGCCGGATTCTTGGTTTTCTTTATCGTAACCGAATCGATGATGTCTTGGGATTGGATCATGAGTTTCGATCCGCACTGGTTCTCTACTTTATTTGGGTGGTACGTGTTTGCCGGAATGATGGTCTGTGCGATTACCGTAATCGCCATGGTTACTATCGTATTGAAGTCGCAAGGGTATTTAGAGTACGTAAACGATAGTCATATTCACGATTTGGCGAAGTTCATGTTTGGTTTCAGTATTTTCTGGACCTACCTGTGGTTCTCACAATTCATGTTGATTTGGTATTCCAATATCCCTGAAGAAGTAACCTATTTCGTGACACGAATTGAAGATTATAAATTGCCATTCTTCGGAATGTTGGCAATGAACTTTATTTTCCCAGTATTATTACTTATGAATAGTGATTACAAGCGTGTAAACTGGTTTGTAGTAATGACGGGAATCGTTATCCTTCTCGGGCACTATATCGATGTGTTTAACATGGTAATGCCTGCTACGGTAGGAACCTCATGGTTCATCGGAATTCCCGAAATAGGATCGCTACTTTTCTTCTTTGGATTATTCGTCTTTGTGGTGTTCACGGCGCTTACGAAAGCTCCACTGCTCGCAAAACACAATCCGTTCGTAAAGGAAAGCAAGCATTTTCATTATTAATTAAAACTTTAGAAGTCTAATAAGATGACCGCATTTTTAGTAGTATTAGTAATCATTCTTTTTGGAGTTGCTGTCTGGCAAATGAGTAAGATATTTGAAATGTCGAAGACCGGGCCGGCAGACAATGCTTCCGAAGTAGCTTCTGATAAAGACAACAACGTGAACGGTTGGTTGATGATGGGCTTTGTTCTGTTCATTTACCTGCTGTCTATCATTTCTTTCTGGAAATGGGGCGATGTCCTTTTGCCGGAATCGGCTTCAGAACACGGAGTAGAAATCGATCAGTTGATGTTGATTTCGATGGCGCTGATCTTCGTCGTAGGAATTGTCACCCAGTGGTTGCTACACTATTTTGCTTTTAAATACCGCGGAAAGAAAACACAACGTGCTACCTTTTATGCGGATAACGACCGATTGGAATTCATCTGGACCATCATTCCCGTGATTGTATTGGCAGGATTAATTATCTATGGATTGTTTACTTGGACTGATATCATGGACGTCAATACTGACGATGACCCAATGATCGTAGAACTTTATGCATATCAATTTGATTGGCGCGCACGTTACGGTGGAGAAGACAATACGCTAGGAGAGGCGAACGTTCGTTTGATCGAAGGAGTGAATCAATTAGGTGTAGACGCTTCCGATCCTTATGCGCAAGATGATGTTGTTGTCAACGAATTACACTTGCCAGTAGGTCGAAAAGTGCTTTTCAAAATGCGCTCACAGGATGTATTACATTCGGCCTATATGCCGCATTTCCGTGCCCAAATGAACTGTGTTCCCGGAATGATCACGCAATTTGCCTTTACACCCACAGTGACTACTGAAGAAATGCGTATGAACGATGCGGTGGTCGATAAAGTGCGTCGCATTAATGAAATCAGAAGAGAAAATAGCAGAGAATTAGCGGCCAAAGGAGAAGAAACTTTGGAGCCTTATGAATTTGATTACCTTTTATTGTGTAATAAGATCTGTGGAAATAACCACTACAACATGCAGATGAAGATCATTGTAGAAACACAAGAGGAATATGACGCTTGGATTGCCGAACAAGCAACCTTAGCCGAAGCATTGAAACAATAATAAAAAATTAGCGAGAAGAGATATGTCAGCACAAGCACATGCACCAGCAGTAGATCACCACGATGATCACGGACATCATCACAAGGAGACGTTCATTACCAAATATATCTTTAGTCAGGATCATAAAATGATCTCGAAACAATACCTTATTACAGGTTTATTTATGGGTATCATCGGTATTGCAATGTCGATTTTGTTCCGTATGCAATTGGCATGGCCAGAAGAACCGTTTACCATTTTTGAAATTTTCTTAGGAAAATGGGCTGAAGGAGGCGTGATGGATCCGAGCGTATATTTAGCGTTAGTGACTATTCATGGTACTATTATGGTATTCTTTGTATTAACCGCAGGACTAAGTGGTACCTTTAGTAACTTGTTGATCCCGCTTCAGATTGGAGCACGTGATATGGCTTCCGGATTTTTGAACATGGTATCCTACTGGTTGTTCTTTCTTTCGAGTGTAATTATGGTACTTTCCTTATTCGTGGAAGCCGGTCCGGCATCTGCAGGTTGGACCATCTACCCACCGCTTAGTGCGTTGCCACAAGCCATTCCTGGATCAGGTGCAGGAATGACGTTATGGTTAGTGTCCATGGCCATATTCATTGCTTCCTCTTTATTAGGGTCTTTGAACTATGTGGTCACGGTATTGAACTTACGTACCAAAGGAATGTCGATGACGCGTCTTCCGTTGACTATTTGGGCATTCTTTATTACAGCAGTGATCGGTATCGTATCGTTCCCGGTACTTTTAAGTGCAGCCTTGATGTTAATTATGGATCGAAGTTTTGGAACTTCTTTCTTCCTTTCAGATATCTACATTGCAGGAGAAGTACTACACAACCAAGGAGGTTCTCCAGTATTGTTTGAACACTTATTTTGGTTCTTAGGCCACCCAGAAGTATATATCGTACTTCTTCCGGCATTAGGAATTACTTCAGAAATTATTGCTACCAACTCCCGAAAGCCGATCTTTGGATATCGGGCGATGGTAGCTTCCATCCTAGCGATCGCGTTCTTATCAACCATCGTTTGGGGGCATCACATGTTTATTTCAGGAATGAATCCATTCTTAGGATCGGTATTTACCTTTACGACCCTCCTGATTGCAATTCCTTCCGCAGTAAAAGCCTTTAACTATATTACGACCTTATGGAAGGGGAATTTACAAATGAACCCGGCCATGCTATTCTCTATAGGATTGGTGTCTACCTTTATCACAGGAGGGCTTACCGGAATTATTTTAGGGGATAGTGCTTTAGATATTAATGTTCATGATACGTATTTCGTAGTAGCGCACTTCCACCTGGTAATGGGTATTTCTGCACTCTATGGATTATTTGCCGGAGTGTACCATTGGTTCCCGAAAATGTTCCAAGGTAGAATGATGAATAAAAATCTAGGATATGTTCACTTCTGGGTGACGGCTATTGGTGCCTACGGGGTATTCTTCCCGATGCACTTTATCGGAATGGCAGGATTGCCCCGTCGTTATTATACCAATACGAACTTTCCCTACTTTGATGATTTGGCCGATGTGAATGTTGTTATTACCATTTTTGCGATTATCACAGCAGCGGTTCAATTGGTGTTCTTGTGGAATTTTATCTATTCTATTTTCTACGGAAAAAGAGGTCCGAAAAACCCATGGAAATCAAATACTTTAGAATGGACAGCAGAAGTAAAGCACATTCACGGAAACTGGGATGGTCCAATACCACATGTGTACCGTTGGGCATACGATTATAGTAAGTTGAATGAGGATGAAAGTGACTATGTTATTCCCGGTGAAGATTTTGTGCCACAAACCGTTCCTTTGCAGGAAAATGAAGAAGAGATGAATCACTAAGATTTAAAATATAATACCATAACAACCCTTTCCATTTTTGGAAGGGGTTTTTTTATATCTTCACTGTCTAATTGCTTCACATGCACCTTCTTCGAAAGATCATAACCCACCTTCCAAAAGCCATTTCAGGAAAAGAAACTGATGTCACCACAGGTAGTATACGACGTGCTATATTCTTATTGTCAGTACCTATGGTCCTCGAAATGATGATGGAATCTATATTTTTCTTGGTGGATGCCTATTTTGTTTCCAGCCTGGGAGCAAATGCTATTGCTACCGTTGGTCTAACAGAGTCTGTCTTAACGCTAGTATATGCTGTAGCGATAGGTCTTAGCATGGGGGTCACCGCAATTGTGGCCAGGCGAATCGGAGAAAAAGATGTTCGTTCTGCGGCACATACGGCAGTTCAATCGATTTATCTAGGCGTACTTATCGCCATTCTTGTGAGTATTGTTGGGATGCTATTTCCTAAAGAGATTTTAGCATTAATGGGAGGAGAAGCTGATTTGGTTGCGGAAGGCTACGGCTATACGCAAATCTTGCTGGGGGGTAATGTAACCATCATGTTGTTGTTCATTATCAATGCTATTTTTCGGGGTGCCGGAGATGCTTCCGTAGCGATGCGTGTCTTGATCTTCTCAAATCTGTTGAACATCGGTTTAGATCCGCTCTTCATTTTTGGATGGGGACCGATTCCGGCCTTCGGAGTGAAAGGAGCTGCAATTGCTACTACCATCGGGCGTGGAAGCGCCGTTATCTTTCAATTGTTGATACTCTTTTACGGTTGGAGTCGCATAAAAATTACCCTACGCGATGTAGGAGTTCAATTTCAATTGATGATGAAACTAGTCAAAGTTTCTTTGGGCGGTATTGGACAGTTTATCATTGGCACCTCCAGTTGGGTATTTTTGATGCGCATTATGGCGGAATTCGGAAGCGAAGTACTTGCCGGATACACCATCGCTATTCGCGTTTTGATGTTTACCTTGATGCCCTCTTGGGGAATGAGCAATGCGGCAGCTACCTTAGTAGGTCAAAATCTCGGAGCAAGGCAACCGGAACGCGCGGAGCGATCGGTTTGGAAAACAAGCAAATACAATGCATGGTTTATGGCTGCTGTGTCTGTTTTTTATTTGGTCTTTGCCGAACGTATTTTACAGATCTTTAGTGAGAATCCCGCTGTGATTGAAAACGGTGCGTTGAGTCTTCGTGTCATTGCCGCCGGGTATGTGGCCTACGCCTATGGTATGGTAGTAATACAAGCTTTCAATGGTGCCGGAAATACCCGAACACCAACCATTATTAATTTCTTTTGTTTTTGGTTGTTTCAGTTACCGGTAGCATACGTAGCTTCTATTCAATTGGAATGGGGAGCTTTTGGTGTCTTGTTGGCCATCACGGCAGCAGAAATTCTTATCGCTATTGTAGGGATTATTTGGTTTAAAAGAGGACGCTGGAAACTGGTCGAAGTATGATGCCTACTGAATTTACGTGTTTCCACTTATTGCTTGCAGCGGAAATTAGGGCTACTTTAGTACTGCTTAATACTAGTTGATAGTCTGGGGAGGCTATCGAGAAAAGGTTGTACAAGTTTTGTATGACCTTTTTTTACGTTCAGTCGATCACTTTCCTTTTACTGCTTTGTATATTTGTAGTATGAACGAACATCTCGATCCTTCCGGAGATCATTTTACTCCTCAAGATATTGATCTGGAGAAGAGGCTCCGCCCCTTAACTTTTGATGATTTTACCGGGCAAGATCAAACTCTTGAGAACTTACAAGTGTTCGTAAAGGCCGCCAATTTACGCGAAGAGGCATTAGATCATACACTTTTTCACGGGCCACCCGGCCTAGGAAAAACAACCTTAGCGCACATCCTTGCGAATGAATTGGAGGTAAACATTCGTGTCACATCCGGCCCGGTACTCGACAAACCCGGTGATTTAGCGGGACTGCTTACCAACCTGGAAGAAAGAGATGTCCTTTTTATTGACGAGATCCATCGGTTGAGTCCGATTGTGGAAGAATACCTATATTCAGCCATGGAGGACTTCAAGATCGATATCATGATAGAAACGGGTCCAAATGCACGTACGGTACAGATCAACTTGAATCCCTTTACCCTGGTTGGTGCCACAACACGCTCGGGCTTGTTAACAGCTCCTATGCGAGCCCGTTTCGGAATTGCTTCCCGCCTTAATTATTATACCACCGAATTATTGACCCAGATTGTGCAGCGAAGTGCCGGTATCTTGAATGTTCCCATCACCATGGAAGCAGCTATTGAAATTGCGGGGCGAAGCCGCGGCACACCTCGAATTGCCAATGCCTTGCTTCGACGGGTTCGTGACTTTGCGCAGATCAAAGGCGATGGGAATATCGATATTGAGATTGCGAAATTTTCTCTAAAACAGTTGCATGTAGATGCACACGGACTTGATGAAATGGATAATAAGATCTTGACGACGCTAATCGATAAATTTAAAGGAGGGCCGGTAGGTATCACTACCTTGGCCACCGCAGTTTCTGAAAGTGGAGAAACGATTGAAGAAGTGTATGAGCCATTCCTTATTCAGCAAGGTTTTATCGTACGAACTCCGCGCGGTAGGGAAGTTACCGAGGCGGCCTACAAACATTTAGGAAGAATTAAAGGCGGCGGACAAGGAGGCTTGTTCTAACCATGGCAACTACCAATATTCCTTCCGTATCGTTTGTTCGTTTTTTAAAACATTCTTTCAAAATTCTTAAAAATCCGCTGCCGTTTCATCATAATAATTTTGAACGCCTAGGCGATACGTTTCAACTTACTATTGGCTGGAACAAAAAAGTAGTGTTCTCTCGAGATGCTGCTTTTCTTCAATATGTGCTTCAGAAGAACCACCGTAATTATACCAAATCGGAAATTCAAACAAAAGACCTCTCTAAATATGTGGGAAAGGGCCTGCTAACTTCCGAAGGAGCACACTGGAAACAACAACGCAAATTGATTCAGCCCGGATTCCATAAGAAACAGTTGGTGACCTTATTGGAAACCATGAATCAGACGATTTCAGAAGAACTAAAAAATATCAAAACAAACCAGCCTTTTAATGTATTCTCCGTTTTCAATGATTTGGCATTTCAAGTGGTTGCAAAATCATTATTTAGTGGTGCGGTGCGTGCGGAAGAGATCAACCGACTTCAAGAAATTACGGAAGCGGCGCAAAAAATGTTGGTTAGAGAATTACGTCAACCCTATTTGCGGAGTTGGTTTCGCTGGAGCGGAACCTTAGAAAAACACACTAACCTAGTTCAAGAGGCTCGCACCTTACTTCAAAAGATCGTTTATGATCGCAGAAATAGTGGTCAACGTGAAGATGACCTTCTCGATATGTTGCTGGATGCCAGATATGAAGATGGTAGCGCTATGGAGGATACGCAATTGATAGATGAAATTCTCATCCTCTTTGTTGCAGGACACGAAACAACGAGCAACGCCCTTACCTTTACCTGTGAATTATTGGCTAGAAACCCTGTCTATCAAGAAAAGATCCTTTCAGAATTACCAGATCAGATGACAAAGGAAAGCTTAGGTTTCCTGATCAGAGAGGCAACATGGATTCCCATGGTCATTGAAGAAACCATGCGCCTGTACCCGCCGGCATATTTTATTGATCGAGTAAATCTCGATGACGACCAATACAAACAGATGCAGTTTGATGCAGGCACGAGTTTGCTATTCTCGGTATATGAAATTCATAGACATCCCAAATTATGGGAGAACCCTCTGGCCTTTCAACCGGAACGTTTTGAAAAACGAACCTCCAATGAACATTCAGGACATTATTTTCCTTTTGGGGCGGGACCGCGTATGTGTATTGGCAATAACTTTGCAATGTATGAGATGATCATGACCGTGGCGCAACTGATGAAGCAATTCAGAATTGAACCCACATCCAAACCTATCGAAATTGAACCTTTGATTACGCTCAAACCCAAAAACGCTATGTTGGTATTTCAGAAACGCAAGTAGGAGTCATGTCGGAACGTTCAAAAAACACCCAACTAATTAAATCTGAAGCCAAACGCTTAGGGTTTATGTCTTGTGGCGTAAGCAAGGCCGAATTTTTAGAGGAAGAAGCGCCGCGATTAGAGGCCTGGTTAAAGCAGCAGTACCATGGCGAAATGGGCTATATGGAAAATCATTTCGACAAGCGCTTAGATCCTACCCTGCTGGTTCCCGGCGCCAAGAGTGTGGTGTCATTATTACTGAATTATTTTCCGAAGGAAATACAACGAGACGACAGCTATAAGATCTCAAAATACGCTTATGGAACCGACTACCACTTTGTGATCAAGGACAAACTCAAAACCTTGCTGCACTATATTCAGGAAACGATTGGAGCGGTCCACGGAAGGGTATTTGTAGATTCTGCTCCCGTACTCGATAAAGCGTGGGCCGTTCGCAGCGGCCTGGGTTGGATGGGAAAACATACGAATGTCCTTACCAAGCAAACCGGTTCCTTTTATTTTATTGCTGAATTGATCATCGATCTGGAACTAGAATATGATACCCCGGTTACCGATCACTGCGGAAGCTGTACCGCGTGCATAGATGCTTGTCCAACGCAAGCTATTGTGCAGCCTTATGTGGTAGATGGGAGTAAATGTATTTCGTATGCCACCATTGAGCTGAAAGAAAGTATTCCGAGTGATTTTTCAGGTCACATGGACGATTGGATGTTTGGTTGCGATGTGTGTCAAGATGTATGTCCTTGGAACCGATTTAGTAAATCGCACCAAGAACCCTTGTTCCAACCAAAACCTGAATTGCTTCAGTACTCAAAAAAAGAATGGGAAGAGTTGACCCAAGACGTGTTTCAGGAACTGTTCAGAAAGAGTGCGGTAAAAAGAACGAAGTACAGCGGACTTCAACGCAATATTAACTTCCTGAAAGATTAACGCCTTTCGTTTCGGTATTCCTACGAAGCTATTACCTTTGTAATTCGTTAATTTTTCAGCCATGAGCAAACAAAGCAAACGCCGCGAAGCCCTTATCTACCACGCGAAACCACGACCCGGTAAAATTCAAGTGGTGCCTACCAAAAAATATGCAACGCAGCGCGATCTGTCGCTGGCGTACTCCCCGGGCGTGGCCGAACCTTGTTTAGAAATTGAAAAGGATATAGACAACGTTCACAAATACACCAACAAAGGAAATCTAGTGGCCGTAATTTCTAACGGAACTGCCGTTCTTGGCTTAGGAAATATCGGGCCGGAAGCTTCCAAACCCGTCATGGAGGGGAAAGGATTACTGTTTAAAATATTTGCAGATATTGATGTCTTTGATATCGAAGTGAATACCGAAGATGTGGACGCTTTTGTTGCAACGGTAAAGAATATTGCCCCAACGTTCGGCGGAATCAATTTAGAAGATATTAAAGCGCCCGAAGCATTTGAGATCGAGAGACGGTTAAAAGAAGAATTAGACATCCCCGTGATGCACGACGATCAACACGGGACAGCCATCATTTCGGCAGCAGCACTTCTAAATGCATTAGAACTAGCCGATAAAAAAATT
Organism: Flavobacteriaceae bacterium UBA4166; assembly: GCA_002379985.1. Taxonomy (GTDB): domain Bacteria; phylum Bacteroidota; class Bacteroidia; order Flavobacteriales; family Flavobacteriaceae; genus DFVG01. Next base: position 38,641 of record DFVG01000047.1, on the reverse strand, counting down.
GAAGACGTCACCATCGTTATTAGCGGTGCGGGCGCAGCAGCTGTGTCTTGTACGCGGCTTTATAAGGCTTTTGGGGCGAAGGCTGAAAATATTGTGATGCTTGATAGTAAAGGAGTCATTCGGAAGGATCGTGACAATCTTACGGAAGAGAAGGCCGAATTTGCTACAATGCGTGATCTCGAAACGCTGGAAGACGCGATGAGAAATGCTGATGTGTTTGTAGGACTCTCAATTGCGGATATTGTCTCTCCTGAGATGCTCAAAAGCATGAATGAGAATCCCATCGTCTTTGCCATGGCAAACCCCAATCCGGAAATTGATTACGATCTGGCCATCAACACCCGAGAGGATATCATCATGGCCACAGGGCGAAGCGATCATCCTAATCAGGTGAACAATGTGTTGGGCTTCCCGTTTATTTTTAGAGGTGCATTAGATGTACGGGCAACAAAGATCAATGAAGCCATGAAAATGGCCGCCGTGCAAGCCCTCGCTGAGTTAGCAAAACAACCCGTTCCGGAACAGGTAAACATTGCCTATGGCGAGACAAAACTTCTCTTTGGAAGAGAATACATCATTCCTAAACCTTTTGATCCCCGACTCATCGCTGCCGTGCCACCGGCTGTGGCGAAAGCGGCAATCGACAGTGGTGTGGCTACCTGCGAGATTCCCGATTGGGAAAAATATGAGGAAGAGTTGCTCGAGCGTATGGGAAGTGATAATAAGATCATTCGCTTGCTATACAATCGTGCTAAAACAGCTCCCAAACGTATTGTTTTTGCGGAAGCAGACCATTTGGATGTCCTCAAAGCAGCGCAGATTGTCTTCGATGAAGGTATTGGAATCCCCATTTTGTTAGGTCGGAAAGAGATCATTACTGAATTGATGGAACAGATCGAATTTGATGGCGATGTAGAGATCATAGATCCAAAAAGCGATGAACAACAAGATCGATTGAATCGCTATGCCGAGAAACATTGGCACAATCGCAGGCGAAGTGGGATCACGCTCTACGACGCACAAAAGATGATGCGAGAACGAAATTATTTCGCCGCAATGATGGTAAACGAAGGCGATGCCGATGGAATGATCTCGGGCTATGCTCGGGCGTATCCTTCCGTGGTGCGACCTATTTTGGAAACCATTGGAAAATTTGATGGAGTAGAGAAAGTGGCCACAACCAACTTGATGCTTACCAAGAGGGGTCCTTTATTTATTTCAGATACTTCTATCAATATCGACCCTACGCCCATTGAACTGGCCAAGATCGCTCAGATGACGAACTACACCATGAAAATGTTTGGGCTCAACCCGGTTATTGCCATGATCTCATACGCCAACTTTGGCTCGTCCAAAGATCCACATGCAACGAAAGTCAAGGAGGCGGTTCAGTATTTACATAAGACCGTGCCTGATATGGTCGTTGACGGAGAACTTCAAACCGACTTCGCGCTGAATTCAGAATTGCTTCGGAAGAAATTTCCATTTTCCAAATTGGCGGGTAAGAAAGTGAATGCCTTGATCTTCCCTAATTTAGATTCAGCAAATAGTAATTACAAGTTACTCAAAGAGTTAAACGGGGTAGAATCCATTGGTCCTATCATGCTAGGTATGCGTAAACCTGTACACATCCTTCAATTGGGGGCTAGCGTTGAGGAAATTGTGAATATGGCCGCTGTGGCTGTAGTGGATGCACAACAAAAAGCCAAGTATAAAATCAGAAAAAAACAGGCGGCTAAGAACAGCTAGATTTCACATTTGGGAGCCTAGCAGATGCAAATAATTATACTATATTTGAAGCCATTAACTTTTTGTTAACGAATGATTACCCACCTAGAGGGCAGATTAGTTGAAAAAAACCCGACCGATGTAGTGATTGACTGCCATGGTGTGGGCTACTTGGCGCACATTTCGTTACATACATTTTCGCAACTCCCCGATACCGAAAATGTAAAGTTATTTACCTATTTACTGGTGAGAGAAGATTCACATACCCTGTATGGTTTTAGTGACCTTTTGGAACGTGAGCTTTTCAAGTTATTGATCTCCGTATCGGGAGTGGGAGCAAGTACGGCAAGAACCATGCTTTCTTCGTTATCTCCGGAAGAAGTGCAACACGCGATTGCGCAAGAAGACATTACAACCATTCAATCGGTAAAAGGAATTGGGGCTAAGACTGCACAGCGTGTAGTGTTAGATTTGAAAGATAAAATCTTAAAAGTGTACGGTCTGGACGAGCTTTCTGCCGTTTCAAGCAATACGAACAAAAATGAAGCGTTATCTGCATTGGAGACGCTGGGATTTGCTAGAAAACAAGCAGAAAAAGTGTGTGACGCGGTGGGGAAAGAACATCCCGGGGCTTCGGTTGAGACCATTATAAAACTTGCTTTAAAAAAATTGTAGACTTTGGGTGCAAAACATTACGATTTGAATACAAGCTGTAGCAGGCTATTACTTATTTTTCTTTTTTTCTTCGGAAGCGTAACCTCACTCCTCGCGCAGGATTCTACCGCAACCGGCATGGATGTTGGGCAGATGGACCTTCCTACGCCAACCAGTATCGAAGATTTATACACCTACGATCCCATCACAGATCGCTATATCTATTCTCGTGTTTTAGGAGGGTTCAATATTTCCTATCCTATCATTCTTACTCCGGAAGAATACGAGGAGTTGATTCGAAAGGAAGAAATGCGAAAGTATTTCAAAGAAAAGATCGATGCGGCAGACGGTCGAAAAGAAGGTTCCGAAGAAGCACAGAAAAACCTATTACCCACCTTCTACGTGAATTCTAGTTTCTTTGAAACGATTTTTGGCGGAAATACCATCGAAGTGATCCCGCAGGGAACCGTAGAAATGGATCTTGGAGTGTTGTATACCAAACAAGATAATCCCGCTTTTTCGCCGCGAAACCGAAGCAATTTTTCGTTTGATTTCGACCAGCGTATTAGTTTGAGCTTATTAGGAAAGGTTGGTGAACGCCTGCAGGTAACGGCAAATTACGACACCCAATCTACCTTTGATTTTCAAAATCAGGTAAAACTGGAATATACGCCTACTGAGGATGACATTATTCAGGCAATCGAGATTGGTAATGTGAATATGCCATTGAACAGTAGCCTCATTCAAGGCGCGCAGAGTTTATTTGGGGTGAAAGGTATTTTGCAGTTTGGAAACACTACCATTACCGGTGTATTTTCAGAACAACGTTCCGAAACCAGGTCCGTTGTTGCTGAAGGGGGTGCTACTGTAACTCCTTTTGATCTATTTGCTTTAGACTATGACGAGAACCGTCACTTTTTCTTAGCACATTACTTCCGAGATAACTATGATCGTGTCCTTCGACAATATCCCTTTATCAACAGCAACGTGCAAATTACACGAGTAGAAGTCTGGATCACGAACCGCAATAGCAATACCGAGAATGTTCGAAATATCGTGGCATTGCAGGATATTGGTGAATCAAGAGGTGAAAACATTGGCTTGCCCCAAGCTCCGGGTGGCTTTGTCAATAGACCCGGGAACGCTTTTCCTGATAATGCGAACAACGATTTCAATCCGTTTGGAATTAACGGAGGCCCGCAAAGCTTGTTGACTCCTGCCATACGTGATGTAGCCACGGTAGCGCAAGGTTTTGGAGGGGTTCGAGTAAGTGAGGGAATTGATTATGCGATTCTAGAGAATGCCCGTCGCTTACAACCCAATGAATATCAATTGAATTCGCAATTAGGATACATCTCCCTAAACCAACGTCTCAACAATGATGAGGTGCTTGGGGTCTCTTTTCAGTTCACGGTAAACGGGGAAGTCTATCAAGTAGGAGAATTTTCTACCGACGGAGTTGAAGCTACAGGAACAACTGGAACCGGAGGAGTCGGTGGCGGTGATCCGGGCGGTGAAGAAATTCCGATCTCCCAGAATTTGGTAGTAAAAATGTTGAAAAGTAATATTACCAACGTGAACGAACCGGTGTGGGACCTAATGATGAAAAACATCTATCCCTTGGGTGCTTTTCAACTGGAACAGGAGGATTTCCGAATGAACATCTTATACCTTGACCCTTCTCCCTTGAACTATATTTCTCCCGTCGCGGGAACCGATTTTCCAGAACCTACCAACGAAATGAACGCAGTAGATGTGGAGAACGCTACCTTATTGCGGCTATTTAATTTAGATCGACTGAATTACAATGGCGATCCACAGCCGGGAGGGGACGGTTTCTTTGACTTCTTACCGGGAATAACGGTCGATACACAGAATGGCCGAATCATTTTTACGTCGGTAGAACCGTTTGGAGAATATTTATTTGAACGACTTCAACTTACCGGATCAGAAAATTATAACGTTCCCAACTCCTACAACGCCAATCAAGAAAAATACGTCTTTAGAACGCTGTATACCACTACTAAGATTCAAGCGGAACAACAGGATAGTGATAAAAACAAGTTTCAGCTACGAGGAAGTTATAAATCTTCAGGAGGTGACGGAATCCCTATCGGAGCATTCAATATTCCGCAGGGATCAGTAACCGTTACAGCGGGAGGAAGAACCTTAGTAGAGGGTGTTGACTATACGGTGAACTATCAATTAGGGCGTGTTCAGATCTTAGATCCGGCCTTACAGAATTCGAATACCCCAATCAACATTACCACAGAAAATAATACACTATTCGGGCAACAAACGCGACGTTTTTCTGGGTTAAACGTTGAGCATAAATTCAATGACAACTTTCAGATCGGTGCTACCTATCTCAACTTAAACGAACGGCCGCTGACTCAGAAATCTGTGTACAGTACAGAACCTATCAACAATAATATTTTTGGATTCAACGCCAATTACTCTACGGAGGTGCCCTTCTTGACACGTTTGGTGAATAAGTTACCGAACATCGATACGGATGTAGAATCGAATGTATCGGTTCGTGGTGAATTTGCCTATTTAATGCCTGGTGCACCGAAGGTGTCCGACTTCGATGGAAAGACCACGTCTTATGTAGATGATTTTGAAGCCTCACAAACCGCGATTGATGTGAGTTCTCCTTTAACGTGGTTCTTAGGAAGTACGCCCATTGGATTTGGTGGCGAGGTTGCCAATGGGGATTTATCGTACAATTATCGACGTGCCTTTATGAACTGGTACACGATTGATCCTATTTTTTATAGCAGTGCGCGTCCTGATGGCATCACCGACGAAGATCTTTCTTCTCCTTTTACGCGAAGGGTTTTTATAGATGAAATATTCCCGCAACAGGATATCATTCAAGGGCAAACCCAAGCTATCTTCACATTAGACCTTGCCTACTATCCGGGAGAACGCGGACACTATAATTACAACCCGGCAACCGGAGGAACGAATACTTTACCAAATCCGGAAGATAATTTTGGAGCGATCACGCGACAATTAACAACCACAGACTTTGAGCGCTCAAATGTTGAGTATATTCAGTTTTGGGTGATGGACCCCTTTATTTACGATACCGATAATCCGGGTGGAAAACTTACGTTCAACCTAGGTAATATTTCTGAAGATGTCCTAAAGGATGGGAGAAAGCAATACGAGAACGGACTTCCGGAAGATGGCGGTACTATAAACACCATTCCAACGGCTTGGGGTAAAGTACCTTCTAACCAGTCGCTGGTATATACTTTTGATACGGAAGGTATCCAACGAACCAATCAAGATATTGGATACGATGGGTTAACAGACGATGGTGAAATCGCTGAATTTGGTGCGTTTGAAGGCGGTGATCCGGCACGTGATAATTATCAATATTTCTTGCAAGGAGAAGGCGGCATCCAAGATCGATACCGCTTGTATAACGGGTCGCAAGGAAACTCTCCGGTGGAAGTGACCGATGACAATCGAGGTAGAACTCCACAACCGGATGTTGAGGACATCAACCGCGATAATACTATGAATACGGTGGATAGCTATTTTGAATATGAAATTGATCTATTCCCAGGGATGAACATCGATAATAACGACTACATTACCGATGAGAAAAATATTGAAGTGACGCTTCAAAATAATGAGGTTATCCCTGTACGCTGGGTGCAATTTAGAGTTCCGATCGGAGAAGCTGATCGTGCTGTAAACGGAATTTCAGACCTACGTTCTATTCGCTTTATGCGGATGTACCTTTCAGAATTCAATCAGAATACCACCTTGCGCTTCGGAACGCTAGAACTGGTTCGCGGTGATTATAGACGCTATCTGCAATCACTTGAAGCCGATAATGACGACCCTTCAGATGATAATACCGAATTTGAGAATGAAGCGGTAAATATTCTTCAGAATGAACAACGAGAACCCATCCCTTATGTACTTCCTCCGGGAGTGTTCCGCGAAGAACTCAACAATAATAACAACATTATCCGTCAAAATGAGCAGTCGTTAGCCCTACGGGTGTGTGGTTTAGAGTCTGAAGATGCTCGTGGTGCCTATAAGAACTTCAACGTGGATATGCGGCAGTATAAAAATCTTGAAATGTTTATTCACGCCGAATCCTTAGTAGATGAAATGATGATTACTGATGGCGAAATGGAGGCATTTATCCGTTTGGGGAATGACCTTAACACAAGCTTTTACGAAATCAGAATTCCGTTGAACATTACCAGTCCGGGTGCTTCAACGGCAGAGGATATTTGGCCTATTGGAAACCGAATCAATTTGCCTCTGGAATTATTACAAGCTGCGAAGACCATGGTATACGGGCCTACCGGAGCTCCGAGAGATGAAAATTTTGATCCGACACAAACGCAGTTTTTTATGCAGTCGGAATTAGGAGAATACTCCGGCCCTGAAAATGAACTGCAAATTGGTATTCGCGGAAACCCTAGCTTCGGAAATGTTCGTGTTGTTATGCTGGGAATGAGAAATACGACGGGGAGCGACATTTGTGGGGAAGTTTGGTTCAATGAATTACGCCTTTCCGAACTCAAAAATCAAGGAGGATGGGCGGCAACCGCAGCCTTAGATGCGAATATGGCCGACTTCATGAACGTGAGTGCTACCGGAAATGTGAGCACCATAGGATTTGGTTCTATTGAACAAGGTCCTACCGAACGCAGCCAAGAAGACCTGGTTCAGTATGATGTGGTTACCAACATGAACTTAGGACAGTTGTTGCCACGCAAATGGGGAATCCAACTACCATTTAATTACGGAATTGGCGAAACCTTCATCACCCCTCAATTCGATCCACAATTTGATGATGTCGAGTTAGATACGAGGTTGGATAATGCCGAGAATGATGATCAGCGCGATGACATTAGAGAACAGTCTATCGATTATACACGCCGTCAAAGTATCAACTTTATCGGAGTTCGAAAAGAGCGCACAGGAGAGAAGAAGCCGATGCCGTACGATGTGGAAAACTTCACGTTTTCATATTCGTACAACCAAGTAGATCATAATGATTTTGAAATTGAAGAATCCTTAGATCAAAATGTACGGGTAGGTGGTACCTATAACTATAGCTTTGTTCAAAAGCCATATGAGCCCTTTAAAAAGAACGATTCTCTGTTCACCGGAAAATACTGGCAATTCTTAAAAGACCTCAATTTTAATTATTTGCCTACTAGTATAGCGGTGAGTTCTAACATCACGCGTCAATACAATGAGCAAAAGTTTAGAGAACTTTCCTTATTGGATAATAATATTGAATTACCACGATTGTATCAGCGAAACTTCCTGTTCGACTGGCAGTATACGATCAATTACAATGTTACTAATTCGTTGCGATTTAATTTCGATGCCACCAACAATAGAATTGTTACCAATTATTTAGGGCCTAATGATGGTGGGTTGATTGAAGTGGATAATTCCATTGGTGTTTGGGACGGCTTTTTTAATGTTGGCGAACCGAACCAGCATTTTCAATCGTTGCAACTCAATTATGATTTACCAACGAGTAAGTTTCCGTTCTTGAAATTTGTTAGGGCTACCTATTCCTATCAGGGAGATTTCCAATGGCAAGACGGGAGTGATTTATTTAACAATATCTCTATTGTATTGCGCGACGGAACCGAGCAAACCTATGATCTGGGGAACTCTATTCAGAACGCAAGTACTCACCGTATCAACTCGAGTATGGATATGACCACATTCTATAAGTACATCGGGTTTACGAAGAAAACGAGAAGCCGTGTTCGAAACAACGCTGGCAATAGTAGAAATGGTGCGAGAGGAGGAAACACCAGCGGAAGTCGTGAAGGTGGAAGTTCAGGAGCCGGTGAAAAAGGAGGCGAAAGTACGAAAGAGTCCAGAGCTGCTGAAGGCAATAACAATAGTGGAGGACGAAATGAAGGTAGAACGTTACTGGCAGGAGGACAATCCACTAATAATGCACGTCCACAACAGTCGTTGAATGCAGGGGATAAAGCATTAAATTCGGTGATTGGTCTTTTTACTTCTTTGAAAAAAATTCAGTTTAACTACCAAGAGAACAACGGAATATTTGTGCCGGGATATACTCCTTCCATTGGTTTCGTAGGAACGTTAAAGCCTGGAGCTTTTGTTTTTGGAAGTCAAGCGGAAGTACGTCGCGAATTCGCTAGAAAAGGTTGGTTGACCCTTTATCCTGAATTCAATGAACGCTATACGGAAGTAGAGAGTAGACAAATGGATGTTCAGCTGAATTTTGAACCCTTAAATGATTTGAAGATCGATATCAATGGAAGTCGGATTTACGCTGAAAACTACGCCGAAAACTTTATTGTGGAAGATGGGCAGTATCGTTCGTTAACTCCAAATGTCTTCGGAAACTTCAACATCACTACCTTCTTGCTGCCTACCGCATTTAGTTCGAGCGACGAAAATGGATCAGAGCCTTTTGAAACGTTTAAAAGCAACCGATTGGTCATTGCCAATCGCCTGGCGACAGAGTTTTATGGAACGCCAAACTTTCCGGTAGACGAAGAGACGGGGTATCCGGTAGGATTCGGAAGAACCAATCAAAATGTGTTGTTGCCTGCATTTTTAGCAGCCTACAAGGGAAGCAATGCCGAAGATGAAAAGAAAGGAATTCTGAGGGATATTCCACTCCCCAACTGGGATATCAAGTACACCGGTTTGATGAACTTGAAATGGTTCAAAAAGACATTCAAACGATTTTCGGTACAACACGGATACCGTGCAAATTACACCGTGAACCAATTCCAAACAAATCTCGATTACAATCGAGACAATCCGCAGGAAACAGATCAAGCGGGTAATTTTAAAAATGAGATCTTCTTGACCAATGTAAACCTTACGGAACAGTTCTCGCCTTTGATCAAACTGGATTTCGAAATGAAAAACTCAGTGAAGATTTTGGCGGAATACAGAAAAGACAGAGCCTTATCGTTGAGTTTTGCTAATAATTTGCTTACGGAAATTCAAGGGAATGAGATCATTTTAGGGTTAGGTTATCGTGTCAAGGACTTACGAATAGGAACTAACTTTGGAGGAAAAAAGACGATTTTAAAGAGCGACTTGAACTTTAAATTAGACCTTTCCAGACGAGATAATAAAACAATTATTCGATATTTAGACATCGATAATAATCAAACCACCGCGGGTCAAACGATCTACGGAATTCAGTTCACGGCAGATTATGCATTAAGCAAGAATCTAACGGCACTGTTCTACTACGATCATACGTTCTCAGAATATGCGATATCAACAGCGTTCCCGCAGACAACGATACGAAGTGGAATAACCTTGCGTTACAACTTTGGAAACTAAATACAACCTTAAAAACACTGCATTATGAATGTTCCATCTGAATTAAAATATACTGAAGATCACGAGTGGGTTCGCATCGAAGGGGATGAAGCCACAGTTGGCATTACCGACTTCGCCCAAGGAGAATTAGGCGATATTGTATACGTTGAAGTAGATACGCTAGACGAAACGCTTGATAAAAATGAAGTCTTCGGAACCGTGGAAGCGGTAAAGACCGTTTCCGACTTATTCTTGCCACTATCTGGTGAGATCATCGCTTTTAATGACGCTTTAGAAGATGAGCCAGAACAGGTCAATTCAGATCCTTACGGAGACGGTTGGATGATCAAGATCAAAATGAGTGACCCAGATGAGGTAGCTGGTTTGCTAGATGCTGCAGCCTATAAAGAGATCATTGGCGGGTAAAAAGTATTTTTATTTGGGAATAGCAGGTTGCTACACTATTGCGATCACTATTCTTTTCCTCCTGCCCCCAAGTGGGACGGAAGCTCCCTTTCCTCAAGCGGATAAAGTAATCCATGTCATCTTGTATTTGATATTGATGCTGGTATGGACAGTTCCGCTACTTGCGTTTCGCAAAAAACTCAACATTCGTAATGTCTCACTCCTGTTGATCGCCTTACTGTTCTATGGCATAATAATTGAGGTAATACAAGCGAAGATCATTGATGGTCGTCAAGGCGATGTGCTTGATGTGATCGCGAATCTGTTGGGATCGATACTAGGACTCTTTCTCTTTACAAAGCTTCAAGAGTACCTTCCAAAGTAATTTTAAAGTTTCGTTTTCGATTGCCACAGAAAATGTATATTTTAGCAACTATCTAAACCCACAATTATGGAACCTAAGAAAAATCCGAAGGCCGACTTGTCCAGAAGAAGTATGATCTTCTTTCAGATTGGGTTGGTACTCATGCTGTTTCTAGCATGGCAAGCCATTGAATGGAAGAATTACGACAAAGATGCCCTTGATACCGGAATGGTAGATGTTGGGGATGAATTGGAAGAAGAAATTCCAATTACGCAGCAGTTAACGCCACCGCCACCACCGCCACCACCGCCACCAGCTCCCGAAGTAATTGAAGTAGTGGAGGATGAAGAAGAAGTGGAAGAAACCATAATTGAATCGACGGAGACCAATCAGAACGAAGAGATCGTTGAGATCGAAGAGATTGAAGAGGTCGTTGAAGAAGAAATTGCGGATGTACCTTTCGCGGTGATCGAAAACGTACCGATCTATCCGGGATGCGAAAGCGCCGGAAATAATAACGCGAAAAAGCAATGTATGTCTGAAAAGATTCAGAAATATGTTCAGAAGAAATTTGATACCGGTTTGGCGGGTGACCTTGGGTTGTCTGGACGCCAACGTATCGCGGTTCAGTTCAAAATAGACAAAAATGGAAATGTAGTAGATGTTCGCGCTCGAGCACCACACCCTCGCTTAGAGCAGGAAGCTGTAAGCGTTGTGAAGTCTCTTCCTAAAATGGTTCCAGGAAAGCAACGTGGAAAAGCGGTTGGGGTACTCTATGCCCTCCCTATTTTATTCCAGGTGCAAGACTAAAGAACAGTTCCAACTTATAAAAAAATGCCTCGTCCATGGACGGGGCATTCTTTTTGGCACAACCCTTGTGATTTAAAAAAGCATAACCTTTAAATACATACGTTATGCTTTCATTCTCATCACTTTTCAGAACTAAACCACCAAAGAAAGCGCGTAAACAAGACCAAAAGAAAGCCGTTAATCTCAATTGGAATGCTAGGCTCTTCTTTCAAATCGGACTCATTGTTTCTTTGTTAATTACGACCTATGTAATTGAAAACACCTATGGGGTTGGTCCTATTGTAAGGGGTAATTCTGGTCCTGAATATGAAATTACCGAACCTCCCATGAAGCGATATGTAGTTGCATCAGAGATCCCACCTGCACCGGAAGTGCCAAAACAACAAGAGAAAACACCGTCGCGTGAAATCGCCAAAGCGTTAACTAGTTTTACAACAACTCCAGACGCAAGCAGTACGATAGAAACCCCAACGTTGGCTGAAGGAGATCCAAGTCCAACCACACCCGATGTGCCAGTGGAGACACCCTCGGTAGAAACTCCTGCAGGACCCACGAATATCTTAGCCGTAGAGTATGCCCCAGTCTTTCCGGGTTGTGAAGGACTCAGCTCTAAGTCGGCGCAAACAGAATGCTTGTCGGAAAAAATTCGTGCGTTTATCGGGAAGAAGTTCAATACCGAAAAATTTTCAGATGGAAGCCGCGGATTAAAAACCATTCGCTGTCAATTTACCATTGGTGCTGATGGTACGGTCTCCAATATTATGGCAAGAGGGCCTGAGGCACGTCTAGAGGCCGAAGCCTTACGAGTGCTTGGTGCTCTTCCGAAGATGCAACCCGGGAAACAAGGTGAAACCCCGGTCCCAGTCGTCTATAACATTCCAATAGTATTTCAAGTACAGTAATGTAGAAACCCGCTTTAAAGAAGCGGGTTTTTCTTTCCCACCAAAGAATCGAAAAAACCGTATCTTTCGCTTTGAAAATCCTATTGGTTATTTCCATGAAAAGATTCGCCTCGATCCTTGTTTTCTTTGTTACCGGCTTCCTTTACGCTCAAAACATCAGTTCAGAATTTGAAAAGTATCCCGTTTTTCCGGAATGCGAGAATGTTGCTGTGACTGCGCTGGAATCCTGTTTCAACCAAACGCTCCAACAATTTGTTTTTGAAAATTTTGAGGTGCCTCAGGTGGTTTCAGAAGAATCGTATTCAGGTACCATGAATGTGTTTTTTGAAGTTGATAAAACAGGAACCTTCAAAGTTTTGTATGTAGATGCCATGTATACTGAATTGAAGGAAGAAGTGCGCCGAGTGTTTGAAACCCTACCGCAAATTACACCGGCTACCTACAATAGTAATCCCGCCTACGTTCAATTTACGCTGCCAATTCCCATTCCGTTGCGCCCACCCACACCCGGGACGACCGTTGTTAATGAGACTTCTTCCGAAGTAACTTCCGATAAGAAAAACAATACCGTCGCTATTGATCGTTCTGATGAATATGAAAGTCTTGAAAAACAACCGTACGATGGGGAAGAATATGAAAGTAATATCAACATTCCGCTGTCTCACCACAATTATTTTTTGTTTGATGCGGCTATGAATCAAGTCGGGGCAAATAACCACACCGCCCAAAAGCCATATCTATATTCAGATGTCAATCAATATTATGATTTTAAGGAGCGAAATAAACAATGGAGTATGAACAAAACCTCTTGGTTTGGTAGAAAGTGGTGGGACGAACATTTTATTACTATCAAAGGAAAAGACTACTGGCTCACCGTAGATCCGGGAGTAGATTTGCAAGCGGGAAAGGATACAGACGCCGATATTGATACTTATAATAATACGCGCCTCGCTTATGTGCAAGGAGGTATTGGCAAGCAAATTGGGTTTTTTGCAGTAGTGTATGAGAGTCAGGGGCGCTTTGCAGATTATTTCAATCGCTTTGCAGAAGCTAGGAGACCCGATGGAGGAAACCCGGCGATCATTCCGGGTCGTGGAATTGCAAAACGGTTTCGCGATGATTCGTACGATTACCCCATCGCTACAGGGCATGTTTCCTATTCACCATCCAAATGGTTTAATGTGCAATTGGGGCACGGAAAATTGTTCTTAGGAGATGGGTATCGATCCTTGTTGCTAAGCGATAATGCGAGTCCGTATCCCTTCTTCAAGTTGAATACCACCTTTTGGAAGTTGAAATATACCAACACTTGGATGTCGCTTCGTGATGTGCGTCCGGAGGTGACGGCAGATGGCTCCTTCCGAACCAAATTTATGGCCAACCATTACTTAAGTTACAATGTGACTAAGCGGTTGAACATTGGCTTGTTTGAATCGGTGATCTGGGAAAATGATAACGATCGCGGTTTCGACTTCAATTATATTAATCCGGTGATCTTTTATCGCGCTATTGAATTTTCTACCGGTTCCCGTGGTGGAAATGCGCTGATCGGGATCAGCGCAAAATACAAGTTTACCGATCGTATCAATGCGTATGGACAGTTGATCATCGATGAATTCTCTTCCAGTGATTTCTTTGGTTCCGAAGGAAGCTATAAGAACAAGCAGGGTTATCAATTGGGTGCGAAGTATTATCATGCCTTCGGAATACAAAATTTGATGGTCCAAGCCGAGTATAATCGCGTGCGCCCATTTACCTATTCTCACAATACAGTAGTGTTAAACTACGGTCACAACAACCAATCAATGGCGCATACGCTAGGCGCTAATTTTTCTGAATTTATTGGGATTGCCAGATATCAATGGAATCGCGTTTTTGCTGATGCAAAGATCATTGTGGCCAAACGCGGTTTTGAATTTAATACCGAAGACGATATGTTGTTTTATGGCGGAAGTATCTACGGTACCGAAGATAATCGCGTCTCTGATCTAGGGAACGAATTGGCGCAAGGAAATACCACCGATTTCTTTCATGCAGAATTCCAAGCCGGATATGTGATCAATCCTGCTTCAAATTTAAAGATTTACGGAAGTGTCATCTTCCGGGATTTTAAACCGATGCTAAATACTGAAAGCGTCTTTGAAAATCAAACGACTTGGATCAATTTTGGAATTCGAACCGATCTTTTCAACTGGTACTACGATTTTTAGCGACTATTTCTTACCTGCTGTTGGATATTTCTTGCGAGCGTCTGCGATTAGAACTTGAAGGATCTTTTCCGTACTAATGAAACCATCGCCAAACCCTTTGGCGTCATATTCAGCGGTCATTTCCTTGATCTGGAGAATTTCGGCATCTGTTTTTCCGGCGACCACATGATAAGCAACACGATCACGTAAAAACTCAAGCATGCCATGAAGGTATTGGACATCATCCTTATCAGCAAGTTCACCATGTCCGGGAATGATCTTAGTGTCGTCATTTGCCACGTAGAAAATACGTGAGAGCCCCTTAATGTACCCATCTACGGAACCTCCATTATTCGTGTCAATAAAAGGGTAGCCGCTATTGATAAAGGCATCTCCGGTATGCATTACATTGGCTTTTGTAAAATATAAAATGATGTCGCCTTGCGTATGCGCATTGTCAACATGAAAGGCCATGATCTTTTCCCCATTGTGATAAAAGGTCATGTCACGAGAAAAGGTGATTGCCGGTAAATTTTTAACGGATTTCATCGCTTCTTCCTCTATGTTTTGTGCGGCAATTTCTGCCTCTTGCTTCGCAAGTTTTTGATTTTCAGGATTCGTTTCATTTCCCAAGCGTTTCATAGCATTATTGTAGGCTTCTTCGGAAGCCTTATCCATGAGCTTCGTGGCTTCGCCATACAGTAATTTCCGAACGTTATCATGAGCAATAACGATGGCGCCTTGACCTTTAAGATTATCGTTTCCGCCCGTATGATCGCCATGATGGTGCGTGTTTACCAAATAGCGTAAGGGTTGCGTGGTGACGCTCAAGATCTTATTTAGAATCTGCGGGGTAGCATTGGCAAACTGACTGTCGACCATCAAGGTGCCTTCGGACCCCGCTTGAAAGGCAATGTTTCCTCCACGACCTTGAATCATATAGATGCTGTCCTGCACTTTGGTAAGCTGAAGGGTAGGGTTGTCTTGCGCGAAGGCTTGAAAATGAAAGCATACGGCAACAACAAGTGATAGGGAAAATATTCGCATAGAAATGTACATTTATTACAAATTCCAAAATAATAAAAACTGTAATGTTGACCTAACTAAAGCGGCGAATTATTGCCAAAAATTATTGGGAACCGTATCTTTGCAGCCGAAAATGTAACGGCCATTTGTAAGAACGGTTCGTTGTCTGTAAACCCTTTTGTGTCGATGGCTTTAGCCCTGTTCACCAACTTTTCGGAAATTACGAAAATGCGCCTCTCGGTAAGCGTGGTGTTTTCTTCCGTAGCGGGATATCTTTTAGGTGCAGATACCATCGATTTTACCGTGCTCTTATTGCTTTGTATTGGGGGATATTGCATGGTGGGTGCTTCTAATGTGTTTAATCAAATTATTGAGCGTGATCTGGATGCCCTCATGGAGCGTACCAAAAACCGCCCGCTTCCCTCGGGAAGAGTTGCTGTTACTCCAGCGTTTCTTTTAGCGAGTGTGCTTACCATTATTGGAATCGCGGTGCTTTACATCATCAATCCGCAGACCGCCTTGTTTGGCGCCATCTCCATTTTTATGTATGTGAGTTTGTATACGCCGTTGAAAACAAAAACACCCCTTTCTGTTTTTGTAGGTGCCTTTCCCGGAGCTATTCCTTTTATGTTGGGTTGGGTTGCTGCAACCAATGATTTTGGGATCGAACCCGGAACTTTGTTTATGATCCAATTCTTTTGGCAATTTCCACATTTTTGGGCAATTGGTTGGTTCTTATATGATGATTATCAGCGAGGTGGGTTTTATATGCTTCCGAATGGAAAACGAGATCGTGGTACGGCCATACAAGTAGTATTGTATTGTATCTGGACGGTGTTGGCGTCGCTGATTCCGGTCTTGGGGGTCACCGGGAAACTCTATTTGACACCGATTTCAGGAGTACTGATTGCAGGACTAGGTATTTGGCTTATTTATTACGCCATGCGACTCTTCCGAAGAAAAACTGAAAAAGCAGCCCGACAATTGATGTTGGTAAGTGTGAGTTATATCACCTTATTACAAATTATATATGTAGTCGATAAATTTATACGATGACAGATTATACAGAAGGAACCGAAGAAAAAAAATTAAAACGCGCTAAAAAGATGATGCTGTGGTTTGGTATCATTAGCTTGTCGATGAGCTTTGCCGGACTTACAAGTGCCTACGTAGTGAGTAAAGAGCGGCCGGATTGGTTGACTGATTTTGAAATACCTCCTGCTTTTTACATCAGTTTGGTGGTTATTGTGGCAAGCAGTATTACCATACATTTTGCAAAAAATGCGATTAAGAAAGCGTCCCATCAATTGGGGATGATCTTGCTGTGGGTCACGTTGCTTTTAGGAGTGGCGTTCGTGTTTCTTCAGTTTCGAGGCTTTTCTGAAATTATTGCAAACGGGTATTATTTTACCGGAAGTGAAAGTACCATCACCACTTCATTTATCTATTTGGTAGTGCTATTGCACCTAGCCCATGTGGTAAGCGGACTCATAGCGCTTTTGGTTGTAATTTATAATCATTTTAAACTGAAATATAGTAAAGGCAAAACCCTTGGTATAGAACTAGCTGCCACCTTTTGGCACTTTGTAGATATCCTGTGGATTTATCTCTTTTTGTTTTTCTATTTCGTTAGATAAAAATTATACCTATTTTTGTGCTTTATTTAACACCAAACTGTTTCTATGGAAGCTACTGTGGCTAAAACAGGTACCGAAGGAAAAACATGGGGCGGAGGAAATCGTCCGCTCAACGCCAGTTATGGCAAAATGATGATGTGGTTTTTTATCGTTTCGGATGCCTTGACCTTCTCCGGCTTTATCGCCTCTTATGGATTTTCGAGATTTAAGTTTATTGATGCATGGCCCATTGCGGATGAGGTGTTCACACACGTTCCCTTCTTACATGGTGTGCCGGCTCCTATGTACTATGTAGCTTTTATGACCTTGGTACTGATCTTTTCTTCGGTAACCATGGTATTGGCCGTAGATGCAGGGCACAAAATGCAAAAGAATAAAGTGATCTGGTATATGTTTTTTACCATTATTGGTGGAGCCGTGTTCGTAGGATCGCAGGCTTGGGAGTGGGCCACTTTTATTAAAGGAGATTATGGAGCGGTAGAAACAAAAGGAGGTAAGATCCTTCAATTTTTAGATACCAACGGAGAACGAGTAGCGATTGCTGAGTTTGCAGAATTTCTACCCGCTACCCGCGAAAATCACTTAGAGAAAAACGGTATTTGGTACGATGCAGAACCCGAAACGCGAACCAACTATTCCTATGAAGAAGTAAAAGCAGGGTTTTTAGCGAATGACAACTTATTGATCAGAACGCAATACCTAGATGAAAATGGGGAACATATTGTGTTGAGCCGAGAAGCGTCTATTGCGAAATTAGAAAATGATGGGAGATTAGTGGTTGAAGGTGCTAACCTGAAGCACAATGAATATGGGCACCCGTTGTTCGCAGACTTCTTTTTCTTTATAACAGGATTCCACGGATTTCACGTATTCTCCGGGGTCATCATTAACATCATTATTTTCTTCAACGTGATCATCGGAACCTACGAACGTCGAGGAAGTTATGAAATGGTAGAGAAAGTGGGATTATATTGGCACTTTGTAGACTTGGTTTGGGTATTTGTATTTACATTCTTTTATCTGGTATAAGCGAAATTAGTTAGCACATGGCACACGAACATAAACTTGAAATATTTAGAGGCGCCTGGAAATTTAAATCCAACGTAAGTAAGATTTGGGGGGTATTTACCTTTTTATGCATCGTTACTGCGATTGAAGTGGTACTAGGTATCATAAAACCTGAGATGCTTACAGAAACACGCTTCTTGGCAATGAAGCTCCTCAATTGGATCTTCATTATTCTTACCTTGGTAAAAGCCTATTACATCACTTGGGATTTCATGCACATGCGTGATGAAACCTCTTCCTTACGACGCGCAGTAGTTTGGACTGCAGTCTTCTTGATCTGCTACTTGATCCTTATTTTGTTGATCGAGGGAGATTATATTTACGAGGTATACAAAAACAATTATGTAAAATTCGATTTTTAGAACATCGTATTTTTCCATCTTATAGAAGAGTCCTGACCGTCAGGACTCTTTTTTTGTTAAAGTAGGTACTTAAAGTTGGCTAACCTCTTTTTGGCTTGTATTTTTGCATAAAATCTACAGGATTGAAATTTAAAAAGTTTGCTGTACTCGCAGTCTTATTTTTACTGCCCATTACCGTCTATCTTTTCTTTGCTTCGGGGGTAAATAATTTTGCCAAACTTCCGGTATTAACGTATAATGTGGCTCCCTTGAATTCGTTAACAACATTGGAGGGAACAGCCGTACAATTAGAGGATCGTATCAGTGTCCTTGGTTTCTTCGGAAGTGAAGTAGAAGAAAAAAAAGCGAACGCCTTTAACTTGGCACACAAAATTTATAAGAAGAACTACCAATTTGAAGACTTTCAGATGGTTTTTCTAATCACCGAAGGACAAGAGAGTGAAGTGGCTGCGTTGAAACAGCGGCTCACTGAAATCGAAGATCCTATAAAATACAAGTTTGTGGTCGCAACGCCGGAAGTGATCGAGCAACTCTTTCAGTCCCTAGAAACACAAGATGTATTATCCTCTCAATACTCCACGGATGCAGTTTATATCATTGATAAAGACAGTAATTTAAGAGGTCGGAAGGATGATGAGGATGTGGGAATGTTGTATGGCTACAACGCGAGTGACTACGCTGAAATAAACAACAAGATGAGCGATGATATCAAGGTTATTTTGGCTGAATATCGATTGGAATTAAAAAAATATAAAGCCGACAGAGAGATTTAAATATGAAAAATTACTCCTACGTAGGAATCACTTTTATTATTTTGATCTTCGGAATATGGGCTGTGCCGAAGATCGTGAACCATTTTTCGGAACCCGAAATGGCTACGATCGGTGAAGTACCCTCTTTTAATTTTACCAATCAAGACGGTAAGACCATTTCAAATAAAGACTATGAAGGAAAAGTCTATGTGGCAGAGTTTTTCTTTACCACGTGTCCTTCCATCTGTCCGATTATGAATCGGAATATGGTACGCATTCAAAACGAATTCTACGGAAACCCCAATGTGGGAATCGCCTCATTCAGTATTGATCCCGAATATGACACTCCAAAGATTTTAAAAGAATACGCAGAAGCCTATAAGATTACGAATCCCAATTGGCACCTAATGACTGGTGATAAAGATGAAATTTATCAATTGGCCAATGAGGGGTTTAATCTCTATGTTGGGGAAGCGCCGGAAGTAGAGGGTGGTTTTGAGCACTCGGGATTCTTTGCGTTGATCGATCAAGAAGGAAACATTCGATCGCGCTATGACGAGAATGAAAATCCTGTGATCTATTATGACGGTTTGGAAGAAGAAGGCATTCAAATGTTGATCGAGGACATTAAAAAATTATTATAATATGGCCAACTCCAATACGACGAAGAAATATACTATTTGGATCTGGGTCCTATCCATTGCAATCCCTGCTGCCGTGGCATTACTTTTTACGATTCGAATTCCGGGGGTGGAGCGTTTAGGGTTCTTGCCTCCCATTTACGCAACTATCAATGGTATTACGGCCATTCTTCTGGTTCTGGCCGTCATTCAAATTAAGAATGGAAATCGACGCACCCACGAAAAACTGATGAAAACCAATATCGTACTGTCGGTTTTATTCCTCGTGATGTATGTAATTTATCACATGACCTCAGATTCTACCCCTTATGGAGGTGAAGGAATGCTTCGGTACGTGTATTTCTTTATTTTGATCACACATATCTTGCTTTCCATCACCGTAATTCCATTTGTATTAATTACGTATGTGAGAGCGATTTCCGGCGACTTCGTGAATCACAGAAAAATTGCACGCATTACGTTTCCTATTTGGTTATATGTTGCGGTCACGGGTGTGATCGTATATTTTATGATCGCCCCCTATTATTAAATGATGCATAAGAAGGTTGTTCTAATATTGTTCGTGTGCTTATTCAGCTGCCTTCCGGCGGAAGCCCAATGTGCGATGTGTCGCGCCGTATTAGAAAGTGAAGAAGGGAATCAAGCTGCCAAAGGAATCAATAACGGCATTATCTATTTGATGGTCTTCCCTTATTTGCTAATTGGTGGGCTCCTTTATTTTATCTTTAAATCACGAAAAAAAAGAAGCACATAGCGCGTGCTTCTTTTTGGTCTTGGGGATAAAAAATTGCGGATAGGTATATCGTGAAATGGTATTATTCATCAACACATTGGAGTCCGGTCCAGACACCACAAATTTGCCCGATACAGCCAGAAGGATAATAATCACAAGCCACGGGGCAAGTGAACGGATTAGTACTCCCGCTAGTACAATACTCTGTGTCCTCGTCCACATCTATATTTGAAAAATTTATATAAGTATATGTAGACTTATCGATGTCGTCTTTATTTACCTTTAATAGTTGTAAGGTTTCAACGTTGTTTTTTGTTCCGATTACTAGATAGTAATAACCGTTGCTTTTAGAGTATTGTGCATTGACGCGTGTGATATCATCAAATAACGCAATAAAGTTGTTCTCTATGGTCTGCTCTAGCGTGGGATTTTCCATAGTTTTGATATATTCTGAATCTAAAGTCATTGCAAAATCTTCAGATATAAATTCTGGATATACAGTGTCATTATCAGTTGTAAAAGCAATTGCGATTAAACTGATGAACAGTATCGAAGGAATTAGAATTAATTTTTTCATAATGTTATTATTTTAGGTTAATAAGAATTTCAACCACTAACTTTTCCTAAGATAAATAGTATCAACGAAGTAACAGTATTGATAATGCCTACTAAAAGTGAGGTAATAGCAATGTATTTATACCAAAACATAGATAAATTAACATAACCTTCACATTTTAACTGTAACATCCTTTCTAGATAGTAGTCTACTAGTGGAAGACTTCCACTAACCAACACTGTAAGTCTAGAATCATTTTAGAAGATCCGCCCTAACCAAGCGGATTTATTTTGTAAATTTCCATGCGCAATGATAGAAATCAGCGACTTACATAAATCTTATCGTACCGGTGCAAATTCGTTACACGTCCTAAAAGGAATTAATTTCTCTGTTTCTGAAGGAGAGATGGTATCCATTATGGGATCTTCCGGATCTGGTAAATCCACCTTGCTCAACATTCTTGGGATGTTGGATGAAGCCGATGAGGGAGAATATAAATTAGATGGGCGGGTCATTAAAAACCTTAACGAACGGATCGCCGCCAAATACCGAAACCAATTTTTAGGGTTTATTTTTCAGTCATTCAACCTCATTAATTATAAGTCGGCACTCGATAATGTCTCCATGCCATTGTATTATCAGGGAGTCAATCGTAATCTTCGCACTGAAAAAGCCATGCATTACTTAGAAAAAGTGGGTTTAGCCGATTGGGCTACCCACTTACCCAATGAACTTTCTGGAGGACAAAAACAACGTGTTGCTATAGCACGAGCCTTAGCCAGTGACCCGAAAGTATTATTGGCTGATGAGCCTACAGGAGCCTTAGATACCAAAACGTCTTACGAGGTGATGGAATTGATTCAAGATATTAATGATGAGGGAAAAACGATCTTGGTCGTAACCCACGAAGATGATATTGCGCACATGACCAAGCGCATTGTAAATCTAAAAGATGGCGTTATTATTGATGATTCTGTGGTGACACAAGTAAGAGCGAAAGAAGCTCGCAAAAAACAGGAAGTCCATGTTTAATCTAGAACGTTGGCAAGAAATATTTGAAACCATTAGGAAGAATAAACTACGCACTTTCCTAACGGGGCTTTCTGTGGCTTCCGGAATCTTTATTCTAGTGATACTATTGGCCATTGGGCAAGGTATGCAAAACGGAATTCAAAGTGAATTTGAAGAAGATGCTGCCAATCGCATTAGTGTTTGGACCGGTGTTACTACCCTTGAGCACAAAGGGCTTAATCCTGGTCGCCGCATTGAGATGGACAATCGGGATTACGAAATAGCGGAAGGAAAAAATAGTGATCAACTGGAATATAAGTCGGGTGTGTACAGCATCTGGGGAGGGCTCACGTCTTACAAAAACGAGACCGGTAGCTACCGTATTGAAGGAGTTCGTGGCGATTATCAATTTCTAGAAAATGAAACGCTAACCACCGGACGGTATATCAATCAACAGGATTTAGACAATTATGAAAAAGTGGCGGTCCTTGGAAACCGTGTTTATCTTGATTTATTCAAAGGAAAAAACGCCATTGGCGAATACATCGAAATTACGGGTATTCAGTTCAAGGTTATCGGAATTTATACCGATCCGGGGGGCGAACGAGAAGAAACCCGAATCTTTATTCCGTTGACCACTGCGCAACGGGTTTACAATGCCGGAGATAAGCTTCGATCATTGGTATTCACCTTAGAAAAAGAAGATAATTTTGAAGAAGCCTTAGCGGCTTCCGAAGCCTTTACCAGTCAGTTAGAAAATGACCTTAAAACACGTTACAGTATCGCTCCTGCTGATGAAAGTGCGGTTCGCATCAACAATTCCCTAGAGAATGCCAAACGTTTTTATGACTTGATGAACATGATCCGTTGGTTCTTTTGGGGAGTAGGTATTTGTACCATTATTGCAGGGGTAGTTGGAGTAAGTAATATCATGCTTATTATCGTAAAAGAACGCACGAAAGAAATTGGTATCCGAAAAGCCATTGGCGCGCAACCGTTGTCCATCATTGGGATGATCTTGCACGAATCGATCTTCGTTACTGCCATTGCCGGAATGTTCGGTTTGGTGTTGAGCTTATTTTTATTGGAAATGGTCGGTCCCTTGATCGAAACCGATTACATCCGGAATCCTTCCGTCGACTTTGGCGTGGCTATTACCACCGTTATCATTCTAATTATAGCCGGAGCACTGGCAGGGTTTTTCCCGGCTCGGCGAGCTTCCAATATTAAACCCATAGTAGCCTTACGTGATGAGTAAAATATTCAGCAGAGATAGTTGGTCTGAAATCATTGAAGCGCTAAGCTCTAATTGGTTTCGCACGGTATTGACCGCTTTCGGTGTATTATGGGGAATTTTTATCCTCGTGATTTTACTGGCTGCGGGAAACGGACTCGAAAATGGGGTGAAACAAGGGTTTGCAGGGATGGCCACCAATTCGATGTTTATGTGGTCGCAAACGGCTTCGAAGCCCTATAAAGGATTACCTAAAGGTCGCCGCTATTCGTTTAAGATTGGTGATGTGGAGGCCATTAAACAAAACGTTCCCAATCTTCGTTTTGTATCTCCAAGAAATCAGCTGGGAGGCTTCCGAGGTTCTAATAATGTGGTGCGCGGACTAAAAACCGGGGCGTTCAACGTGTATGGCGATTATCCGGAAATTATTCAGCAGCAACCTATGGATATTACAGTAGGGAGATTCTTGAATCATTCAGACATACAAGAGAAGCGTAAAGTAGCTATTATTGGGGAAGGGGTTAAGACGACCTTATACGAACGAGAAGAAGAGGTGATAGGCTCTTACATCAAGATCAATGGGGTCAACTTTATGGTTGTGGGCATGTATAAGAAAAAATCAAATGGAGGCGGAGATGCCGAAGAAGCACAAAAAGAGATTTATGTTCCTTTTTCTTCCTTCTCACAAGCTTTTAATCGAGCAGACAACGTAGGGTGGATGGCGATCACGGCAGAGGATGGATCGTCTATCACAAACCTAAAACAACAAGTCTTTGACGTTATTAAGACACGTCACTCGATTCACCCGGAAGATGATCGCGCCATCGGGAATTTCGACCTCTATCAAGAATTTAGTAAGATCAACGGACTCTTCACCGCACTTAATTTTGTGGCGTACTTCGTCGGGATTTTAGTATTGCTTTCAGGAATTATCGGAATTAGCAATATCATGCTTATCGTAGTGAAAGAACGTACTAAAGAAATCGGTATTCGCAGGGCTTTAGGAGCCACACCTTGGAGCATTCGAACCCAAATTCTGCTAGAATCTATCTTCCTAACCATTATTTCAGGAATGGCTGGAATTGCACTCGCCTCAGCGGTGTTGGCAATCGTGAATTATTCTATGGAAGGAATGGATACCACAGATACCATGTTTTTGAATCCTTCCGTGAATATTGGCGTGGTGATGATCGCATTAACGATCTTGATCATCTCTGGTTTATTAGCAGGATTAATTCCGGCTCAAAATGCGATTCGCGTAAAACCTGTTGATGCTTTACGAACCGAATAATACGAAACTAACAATCAATTGAAAATCGAATAATTACAACACATGAAAAAGACAGGAACCATAATTGTACTTGGCCTCATCATTTTATTTTTTGGAATTGCCATGTACTGGCTTTGGAGCAAGAATTCTGAAGATCCTATTGTGTATACAACCGAAACACCTTCCGTAGGCACCATCGTCAAGAAAACGGTGGCTACAGGAAGTATTGTTCCAAAGGAAGAAGTGCTCATAAAACCTAACATTTCAGGGATTATTGATGAGATCTATGTGGAAGCGGGCGATGTCATTAAAAGTGGCGATCTCATTGCAAAGGTGAAAGTAGTTCCAAATGTTTCTTCGTTAACGAGCGCTAAGAATAACATCAATGCTGCGAATACACAGGTAGAAACAGCCCGACTTGCTTTTGAGAGTCAAAAAAGTATCTACGAACGTCAAAAATCATTATTTGACAAAGGGGTGATTTCTGCGAATGAATTTGATAACGCTCAGCTCGCGTACAATCAGGCGCTGCAGCGTTTAAATCAAGAAAAGGTAAACCTTACCGGAGCGCGTCAAAATTATGATATCGTAAAAACCGGAACCACCAGTGGATTGGGTGCTTCAGCAAATACTGAGATCCGAGCCACCGTTTCTGGAATGGTGCTGGATGTGCCGGTGAAGACCGGAAACCAAGTGATAGAGGCTAATAATTTCAATGATGGAACAACCATCGCAACCTTGGCCGATGTAGATAAAATGATTTTTGAAGGAAAGGTGGACGAAAGTGAGGTTGGGAAGATCAAAGAAAACCTTCCGCTAGAGATAACCGTAGGAGCCATTGAAGATAAAAGCTTCGATGCGATATTAGATTACATTGCTCCAAAAGGGGTGGAAGAAAACGGTGCCATTCAATTTGAGATCAAGGGCACGTTGAGTCCGCGTGACACCACTTTTATCCGCGCCGGGCTCAGTGCCAATGCTTCTATTATTTTAGCTCGTGCAGACAGTGTGCTTACGCTGAAAGAAGGCTTAGTGCAATACGATCCAAAGACGCAAAAACCTTTTGTGGAGGTCGCTACCGGCGATCAAGAATTTGAACGTCGTGATGTGGAACTAGGCATTAGTGATGGAATTCAAGTGGAAGTAAAAAGTGGAATTTCAAAAGACGACAAAATCAAGGTTTGGAATCAATTGAAACCACCTCCGGAATTTGGCGGAAGATAAATAGTATAAAATAATTGTAACACTCGCAACAATCTTAAGACCAACTGAACAATGATCGCTACTATGAAAAAAGCTGCCATCGTACTATTACTTGCACTCGTAAGCAGTGCTACCTCTGCTCAAAATAAAAAATGGACCTTGCAAGAATGTATTCGCCACGCGATGGAGAACAATATCTCTATCAAGCAAAGTGAACTGGATCTAGAATCGGTGGAGGCCGATAAATTGCAAGCCGTTGGAAACTTTGTTCCAAGTTTGAATCTCAATGCTAGTGTTTCAGAAAACACAGGACTTAGTTTTAACCCGGTAACAAACAACGCACAAACCACCACCTTCTTATCGGCAACGGGGCGCGTGACGGTAGGCTATACTTTGTTCGACGGACTTCGAAATGTAAGACAATTACAACGGGCGAAGATCCAAAAGTTAGCAAGCCAGTACCAACTTGATAAAATGAAGGACGATATTTCTTTATTAGTGGCAAACTCTTACTTAGAGGTGTTACTCAATAAAGCAAATCTTGCTTCTATCACCGCCCAAAATATTGTGACTTTAGAACAAATAGAACGCACCCAAAATTTAGTAGATGCCGGTACACTTCCGCGAGGAGATCTCTTAGAGATCAAGGCTACCAATGCCAGTGAACAGCAACGTATTGTTGTTGCGGAGAATGCGGTGACGGTTTCGCTTATCAGTTTGGCGCAATTGTTATTGATCGAAGATTATGAAACCTTTGACATTGCTGATGAAGGCTATACGATCTATGGAGAGGAAATTTTAGAGAAACCTATTGGAGAAGTGATTACCGCTGCGGAAGAGAACCGGAATGAGGTAAAAATTGCCATGAAGAATATGGAGCTTGCAGAGAAGAATTTGCAAATTGCAAGAGGAGCATATTACCCTACCTTGACAGCTTTCTTCGGATACGATACACGCTACACAGACGCAACTTCTTTCATTCAGCAACCCGACCCTGATAATCCGTTTAGTCTCCAAGAGATTGGGTTTGTAGAGGAAACCGGACAAACCGTGGTAGGGCAATTTCCGAATACGGTTACGCGTGAAGTAGGAGCGGATCCATTCATCGATCAGTTGTATCAAAACGATGGTATTGGTTATGGCTTGCAGTTAAATATTCCAATTTTAAACGGTTTTTCTACACGAAGCAATGTCATGCGTCAAAAAGTAGAATTAAAACGTTCTGAATTTCAATTGGAACAGGCCAAACTCGATCTTGAGTCAAATGTATACCAAGCCATGGTAGATGCCCGTGGCGCTTTCAAAGCGTTCGAGGCAGCCGAAGCCGCCCTAGAATCACAAGAACTTGCGTATGAGTATGCCAAAGAGCGTTATGACGTAGGATTGACGAATGCCTTTGATTTTAGCCAGGCTAAATTGCGTTATGATAATGCACAAATTGAGGCGAATCGAACGAAATACGATTATATATTTAAATTAAAGGTCTTAGAATTGTATTTTGGGGTAGATCCTACGGAATTAAAGTTTTAGACTATGAGTAGAAAAGTACTAATTTGGTTGGGTGTTTTCGTAGCAGGACTTATCATTTTTATGGTCGTTGCAAAGAAAGCCGGTTGGATAGGAAAAGATCCTAACACAAAAGAAATTCAAGTCACTCAGATTGAACCACTGGACATCATAGAAACGGTGGCGGCTACGGGTAAGATCCAGCCGGAAGTGGAAGTGGCACTATCTTCAGAAGTGTCCGGAGAAATCATCGAACTGCCTGTCGTGGAAGGGCAACAAGTAGAAAAGGGGGATTTGCTCGTAAAGATCAATCCCGATTTGATACAATCAGCGCTTAATCAATCTCAAGCCGGTTTACAGAATGTTCGTGCTCAGTTAGCACAAGCCGAAGCCGGACTTCAAAACGCAAAGCTCAACTACGAAAGAAACAAAACTTTATTCGATAAAGGCGTGATCTCTAAAGCTGAATGGGACCAGAGTGTTTCCGACTTTGAGATCGCTAAAGCAAATCAACAATCAGCATACTATAACGTTCAGAGCGCCGCTGCAAGTGTGAAACAATCTCGTGACAACTTATCACGAACCTCTATTTACGCTCCTATGAGCGGAACGATTTCGAAGCTTTCCGTAGAGTTGGGAGAACGTGTGGTAGGAACTGCTCAGATGGCAGGAACGGAGATCGTACGCGTTGCGAATCTTAATAACATGGAGGTTGAGGTTGATGTAAACGAAAATGATATTGTAAAGGTGGCGATAGGGGATTCTACCATTGTTGAAGTGGATGCATATCTAAAGCGTGAGTTCAAAGGAATTGTTACAGAGATCGCTAATTCTGCGGAAGATGCCTTGTCTGCCGATCAGGTGACTAATTTTAAAGTGAAAGTACGTATTTTGCCTAACTCTTATTCTGATCTAACCGAAGGAAAACCGGAAAGCTATTCCCCTTTCCGCCCGGGTATGACCGCCACAGTAGATGTTATTACCAACAAGAAAGAAAATATTATTGGTGTTCCAATTAGTGCTATTGTTATTAAAAGTGATACCACGCAACAGAAAAGAATTGCAGCTCGAGAAACCGAAACGGCATCCGATGAGAAATTTGAATGTGTCTTCGTAAAAGAAGGAAACAAGGCAAAACTTCGCGTTGTAACCACGGGAATTCAAGATGATAGCAATATCGAAATCGCTTCCGGTCTTTCCGAAGAAGATGTAGTCATTACAGGTCCGTATAATACCGTTACGAAGACCTTAAAGAATGGAGATACTGTCACGGTAAAAGCCGATGACAATGATACTGAGGAAGAAGATGATTAAGACACTCGCATTCTAAGATAAGTCAAAGCATCGCTACCAGCGGTGCTTTTTTATTGTGAATCACTTTCGGGTACGCTACCTTTGCGCAAAATTGTTTCTATGGCTACTTTGCTATGTATTGAAACGGCAACGACCAACTGTTCGGTGGCGCTGGGTGTGGATGGACATCTGGTGGCCCTCAAAGAAGATTTAGGGCAGAATTTTTCACACGCAGAACGTCTTCATGTATACATCGAGCAATTACTCAAAGAAGCGAAGGTATCCATGAGTGCCTTAGATGCTATCGCTATCAGCAAGGGTCCGGGATCCTATACAGGCTTACGAATAGGGGTTTCTGCCGCCAAAGGACTCTGCTTTTCGTTAGGAATTCCGTTGATCTCAGTGCCCACGCTTCAGTCACTTGCACAGCAGGCTACAGCACCCAATACGATTGTCGTACCGATGTTAGATGCACGCCGAATGGAAGTATATTCTGAAGTGTATACAACCGACGGAAATAGACTGCGTGAAACCAAGGCTGAAGTGCTAACCGAAGACTCTTTTTCAGCATATATTTCTGAAGACATTACCTTTATTGGAACCGGAGCGGCAAAGTTTCAGCCCCTTTCGAAGCATTCGCACGCTACTTTTATCACATCGTTGCCTTCCGCGAAAGAAATGGTGCCCCTTGCGAATCAAAAATTTCAAGCGGAAGCGTTTGAAGATGTTGCCTATTTTGAACCTTTTTATCTAAAAGATTTTATTGCGGGTTAGGCGCATTCTCAGCATATAGGTGTACATCGCGTTGTGGGAACGGGATGGTGATACCTTGTGCTTCCAAACGATTTTTCCCTTCTTCCAAAGTATTCCAACGAAGTGCCCAGAAATCATCAATATGCGCCCAATAGCGCAGTGACAGGTTAACAGAGCTATCTCCCAACTCGGCCAGAACGATCATCGGCATTTTATCTTCAATTTTCAGAATAGCTTCCTGTTCCATGGCTAAATTTAGAAGAATTTCCTTGGCAAGTTTCACATCGTCATCGTATGAAATTCCGAAGATCAAATTCTCACGACGCATACTTTGAGAGGTATAATTAACGATGTTATCATTGGAAAGCTTTCCATTCGGTACGATCGCTTCTTGGTTTCCGAAGGTAAGAATGCGCGTGTGAAAAATTGAAATCTCCTTCACCGTACCGTCTACTCCTTGAGCAGATATAAAATCACCTACCCTAAATGGTTTTAGCAGTAAGATAAGTACACCACCTGCAAAATTGGCCAACGATCCTTGCAAGGCAAGTCCCACAGCCAAACCGGCGGCACCAATAACAGCCACAAGCGAAGCCGATTCTACCCCAAGTTGGTTTACCACCAATACAAATAATAAAATTTTAAGTCCCCAATTGATCAAGCTGGCAATGAACTTTTCTAGGGTGATGTCGTAATCTTTTCGTTGAAAAAACTTGGCGATCACTTTGTTTATAAATCGAATTAGCCAAAGTCCGACGATCAACATCACGATAGCTCCTAGCAAACTAGGTAAGAAGTCGATTAATTTCTCGCCGTATTCTTCAATATAGGTTTCGATATTTTTAAACTTGTCCATAGATGTTTCTTGTTCTTTTTATTTAATTGAGGTTAATGCTTTTGTTGTTTCCTTCATTGGGAGTTTGCAGGTATTGTTCACACAAACATAGATATACGTTTCACCTTCTACATAGCGTCCTTCTAAAAGATAAGCATCATCTTTTTTAGTGCTCCCCGCCAAAAGTACATGCGGAAGATAATGCGAACTCATTTCCTTGATCTTCTCAGGAGCTTCGGGTCCTACTACCACAAGTTCGTAAAACGGTGATTGATAGTTCGCCAATAGATCGATCCAGTTTGAAAAGCTGTCAGGATATTTTTCTAGCTCCTGCTGCACATTTTGTAACATCTGCTTTGCCGTGGCTCCATATTTCGGCATATCGAAATAGTGAGAAAGCAAAAACAGATTGTGCGCCATGATAGAGTTAGAAGATGGAATCACATTATCGCGATACTCAAAACTTCGTGAAACTAATGCTTTGTCTTCATCTGAAGTGAAATAGAACATCCCCGAGGCATCATCATGAAAATGGGTAAACGCGTATTCTGTCATTTGTTTAGAAAGACTAAGCCACTTCGATTCTTGTGTGACTTCATATAGGTCGATATAGGCTTGAACAACAGCGGCATAATCTTCTAAATAGCCGTTAATGCTACTACTACCATCTTTAAAGGTGTGATATAAGGCCCCGTTGTTTTGCAATTGTTGCTTTTCGATAAAAAGGGCATTCTTCTTGGCAGCCTCTAGATAAGAAGGTTCCTGAAAGGCTTTATAAGCAGCGACATATCCGCTGATCATCAAACCGTTCCAAGAGGTAAGTGTCTTGTCATCTAAACGAGGTTGCGTACGTTTGTTTCGGTATTCAAAAAGTGTCTTTTTCCAGGACGCTTTCTTTTGTTGAAGTTCTGAAGGCGTTAGGTTTAACGCCGTGGCCATTTCAGCATCCGACTGTAATCTTAATAGCACATACGCCTCTTCTTCCGCCCAATAACCATTTTCATTGACGTTATAGTATTTGGCAAAAGTGTCATAGTCGGCTCCCAGCAATTTTTTCAGTTCTTCTTCGGAATAAATATAAAACGCTCCTTCCTCTAGTGCACCGGCTTCGGTTTCACTATCAGCATCCAGCGAGGAGTAGAAGGCACCATTCTCGTGGGTCATTTCTCGTGCGATAAACTCCAATGTTTCAGAAACAATCTCTTTATACAATGGCTTTTGGGTCGCTTGATAGGCTTCACTGTAAAGGGTGACTAACTGTGCATTGTCATACAGCATCTTTTCAAAATGTGGAACATGCCAACGCAAATCGGTGCTATACCGCGAAAACCCACCTCCAATATGATCGTAAATACCGCCATATGCCATCTTGTCTAATGTGAAGGTCACATGGTTGAGTAGCGCACTATCGTTTTCTCGAACCGCCTGTCTGAGTAGAAATTCCCAATGATTGGGCATCATAAATTTTGGGGCCCGAGTGTAACCGCCATAAGTGTGGTCAAAGCGCTCTGTCCATTTGGTGAGAAGAGATTCTGTGTTATACTGACTAAAATCAACTTCATCCGTATTTCGTTCGATCAGATCGATACTTTTAATTCCTTCCGCCAAGCGATCTGCATATTCTTGCATTTTCTGAGGATCTTCTTCATAGAGTCGTTGAATTTCTTCAATTGAGCTGATCCATTCTTCCTTCTGAAAATAAGTGCCTCCCCAAACCGGTTTTCCGTTAGGCAAGGCGATCACGTTCAACGGCCAACCGGCAGTGCCTTTCATCAATTGAACAGCGTTAATGTAGATCTGATCTACATCTGGGCGTTCTTCACGATCTACCTTGACCGAGATAAAATGTTCATTCATAACGGCGGCGGCAGTAGAATCTTCAAACGTTTCTCGCTCCATCACATGGCACCAGTGGCACGCAGCGTAGCCAATACTAATAATCATTAATTTGTTTTCTTCCTGTGCTTTTTGCAGCGTGGTTTCATTCCACGGCCTCCACTGTACCGGATTGTGTGCATGTTGCAGTAAATACGGACTCGTTTCGTGTATCAATTCGTTTGTGTAGGCATGTTGTTCCACAGCAGTTTCGGAAGTTTTTTTGCAGCCAACTAAGAATAATAGAAAGCCTAATAAGAAATAATATCTCATGGAGTAGGACTAAAAAACAAAAATACGCTTTTGAACATTCAAAAACGTATTTTAAAGATTTTTAGGAAGATTACTTCACTTCAAAAGTAATTTTGACATTGACCCTGTATTCGGTGATATCATCTCCATTAACGTTTGCGCTCATTTCTTTCACGTATACAGAGCGCACATGTTTTACACTTTTAGCAGCTTGCTTTACTGCATTTTTCGTAGCGTCCTCCCAACTTTTGGTGGAGTTGGCGAGCACTTCAATTACTTTTAAAACGGCCATAATGTGTTGATTTTTAATGAATCATCAAGATACGAAAAACCAGAGGGGATGTATTATAAAAGACCGTTAAAGCTGAATTATCCGTTGATGGCCTCTACTGTTTGCACCCTCCCTTGCATCATTTCGCGCAGCATGGTTTCAATCCCATTTTTCAAGGTCACAGTAGAAGAAGGGCATCCACTACAAGCGCCTTGCAGTATTACGCGAACCGTTTTGGTGTTTTCATTGAAAGAGTCAAAGGCAATGTGTCCGCCATCACCTGCCACAGCAGGACGAACATATTCATCTAGAATTTGAATGATTTCTTTGTCAATTTCTGAAGGCTCCTTTGAAGCAGCCGCGTTAGCATTGGGAGTTTGTTGTTTGTTTTGTTTCAGAATAGCGTCTTCCAGCACAGGCTTTTCAGCTTCTAGATATGTTTTTACAAACTCACGCAATTCCATAGAGATATCCTCCCAAGACGCCATATCATATTTCATTACGGAAACATAATTCGCACTAATGAAGACCTCTTTTACGAATGGGAAATTAAAAAGCGCTTGTGCTAACGGCGCATGCTGGGTATCGTCGATACTCTTAAACTCGAATGTGCCATCTGCAAGTGCTTTGTTGGCAACGAATTTCATCACCGTAGGGTTTGGCGTGCTTTCTGCATAAACGGTCACCGGTACTTTTGGTGTCGCTTCGGTTTGCAGGATGACGGCTTTTCCGCTATTTAAATATTCGGCAATAGCATTCGCTACTTCCTCCTGTACACCATCCCATGCTACAATATTGAATTTTTCAACAGCGATGAAATTTTGGGCGATGTATACCGTCTTCACGAAAGGCAGGTAAAATAGCTCTTGGGCAATCGGACTTGGAGTGGCGGCATCTATATTTTCAAATTCATAGCTCGTTCCTCTCGTTAAAAAAGAATTGGCTACAAATTTTACGATATTAGGGTTGGACGTAGGTTGTATTTCGATAGTATACTGGCTCATACACAAATTTTGTGCAAAGATACTGAAAGGAATGCAGCTTTGAAATAAGACCTTATATAATCGACAGATTACAATCAAAAAAACAGCGCAACGGGAAATCCGTTACACTGTCATTTTACTAAGAACTCCCTCCAACTAGTTCCAAGTATACTCTTTACGTTTTGCTTGTTTCTTCAATGCCGTGATCATTGCATCTTCCAACGCATTGTCACCACTGCGTTTTTTTTCCGCTAGAAAATCTCTTCGTTTTTTGTTCAAGGAGGCTATTTCAGCTTGTATGGCTTCACGTTCTTTTCTTTTTTTAGCAACGTATTTCTTGATCTCCCCGGTAGATTTCTTTTGAAGTGCTTCTGGAAGTTGTTCTTTTTTTAGTTCGGAATAATTAAAATCAGCTTCCTTTTCAGCATCCACCAAGTCCCATGTACTGTTCTTATACATATGTGAGCCTTTAGCAACGGTTCTGCTGACGGCGTTTGCCTTGCTGTATTCTTCGGCATTCATATCTTGTGTCTGCTGCTTTTCATATTTTCTTCGCCCTGCGGAACCATAAGGAATGTAGGTGTTATTGAGCTTTACATTCAATTGCAGAATCATATCATCATAAGGAGAAGGCACATGCACGGTGGCTTGATTATGGTTGATGGCCAAATAATCTCCATAAGTAATGGTGGCGCCGTCTTTCCAGTAAGAGGCAACCCCATGTTCATACGCACCGCAAAAAATAGTATTCACTACAACATCTTTTTCTTTGGCTTGTTCCGCGGCATCTCTATAATCGATTTTTCCTTGAGAAAAGGGTTCGTTTCCGGCAATGAAGATCATTTTAAGGTCATCGGCATCGCGTCCCCAGTCTAATTCTTTCAAGGAGGCATCGATCACGGTGCCGCAATATTCGCTTCCGCCATTGGTGGTCAATGAGAATAGTTGCTCTGATACATCATCGAGATCGGTGGTGAAGCCTAAAATTTTACGAATAAACCCATTGCGCTCACTCAGTCGGTCGTTTCCATACTCATATAAGGCAATCTGTAAATTGGGGCGTTCGCCGCGACATTTGGCATACGAAAGTTCGTTGACGATTTCCCACAATTGTGCTTTGGCTTGATCTATGAGTCCATCCATACTATTACTGGTGTCCAAAAGCAAGGCTACTTTTATAAAGTGTTGTTTTACGGGAGCGGGGGTGTGTGTTTTGTCGGCAAGGGGTTCTGGGCTGTTGTTTTCAGCTTTACAAGCTACCCAACTCATACCGGCAATAAGCATCAAGGTGATAAATCGTTTCATTGTTTTCAAATTTTGATGAGGTAAACCTACCGCGATCTTTTGTAAGGAAAAAGTCTGAATAAGGGCAAGCGGGATTTCGGTGCGTAAAACTGTCTTTTGAATGAGGGAAGGTTCTTTTTTGAGCGTTGGTATACCTCTAATCGAAAGAAGTGCGTTTTAAGATGTGCAACAAACTGCGTATGTTTACCAAATCATGTTAAGACGTATTGTTTATATCGTGTTTTTTTTAGGAGTTCTCTTCGGAACACCACACGCTTATGGTCAGGTACGCAGTACCGAATCCGTTTCATCACGCCCTACCTTTATGCTCAATGGTCAAGTAGTTGATGCTGAAACAGATCTTCCCATACCGAAGGTGAACATAGAGATCACCGGAAAAGAGTACGCTACCACCAACAATGCCGGAGAATTTCGAATCAAAGCAAGTATTGGTGACGAGCTCGTCATTAAAAGCGATGCGTTTGAAACCGTTTACTATACGGTAGTGGATCGGCAGCGTGTCACCGTAAAAGCAGTTCCCGCCACGACTGGAAATGCAGCTATCAAAAAAATAGCACGCAACAAAAATGTAGACTATTTCAAGGTGTACATGGATTCTGCCCGTTATTATTTGAAGACGGATGCCCCCAAAAGTATTGGTTTTGTAACACAAGCATTAGAAGCAGTCGCGGCAAAAGGTGCCTCTCGTACTCAAAATGCTACCGCGTTTACCACTTTAGGAGATATAAATGCCTACTGGCAACAATACGATTTGGCCATTGCGAACTATAAGCGAAGCTTGGATGCACAAAACACCACCGAAAGAAGGTTGAAGCTTGCGAACGCTTATATGATGAATAGTAATTACCAGGAAAGCATCGCCACCTATGAGTCATTGTTAAAACAATCTATCTCAAACTATCAGCGCGTTGTGATCTATGAGGGGTTAGGTGATGTTTATAAGGCCATTGATGATATTGTCAATAGTGTGTCCAGCTACCAACAGGGATTGTCATTGGCCAAACAATACAAGATCACTCCAAAAGTAACCGATCTCAACTCGAAGATAGGAGAAGCGTATGCGCAAGGAGGTGCCGTGGAAGAAGCCGAAGGGTATTTTGATAATTCACTGAATTTAGCAAACCGTGAAAACAAGACGCGTGCTGCGACAGAAAAGAATAGAGTAGCCGATTTTTATAATCAGAATCAAGATTTCGAGAAAGAAATTCAGCTTCGGCAAGAAACGTTAAGTGAGTTAGATGACCTAAGTAGTGCTCCTGCTGAAACAGATGTTGCGAGTCCGCTTACCCCACAACGACAAAACTACAAGATCGCCAGTGCCTATGTAGCACAAGATAAATATGAAGAAGCAATCCCTTTTTTGGAGAAAAGTATTGAAGAGGCCGAAAAAAACGAAGATCTGGTGGTCAAAAAAGACGCGACGCGAAAACTTTCGGAGATCTATCGCGATATCGGAAACTTCGGCAAAGCTGCAGAATCGTATGAAAATTATGCTGAGGTAGTCAACGAATTGTACGTGAAAAAAGAACAAGAGCTCTCACAGGCAGCCCGTTTCAGCAAAGAAATGGCTCTCAAGCAGAGCAGAATTGCCGGACTTGAAAATGAAAGAGAGCTCAATGAGAGTCGGTATCAATTAGCGTTTGAGAATCAAGAATTGATCGAAAAGAACAATCGTGTACAACGTTGGATCATCGGTTCTTTAATCATGATTGCGTTATTGTTCTTATGGATGGCGTACAATCAGTATAAAAGCGTGCGACAACAAAAGTACGCCAACAATCTACTGGCGTTAAAATCGTTGCGGACACAGATGAATCCACATTTTATCTTTAATGCCTTGAATTCTGTCAATAGCTTCATTGCACGTAATGACGAACGTGCTGCGAATAAATATCTCAGTGAATTTTCTCAGTTAATGCGCTCGGTATTGGAGAATAGTGAAGAAGATTTTATTCCGTTATCAAAAGAGATTGAGCTTCTTCGACTCTATGTGAAGTTAGAACATTTTAGGTTTCAAGATAAGTTTGATTACGAAATTCATGTAGAAGAGTCTCTGGCTGTCGATCAATTTGTAATTCCTCCTATGTTGCTTCAGCCCTACGTAGAAAACGCAGTGTGGCACGGATTGCGCTATAAGGAAGAAAAAGGCAATTTAAACATTCGGTTTACCCAACGTGATACCGAAACTGTAGTGATTGAGATCATCGATGACGGGATTGGCCGAAAGAAGTCAAAAGCCTTAAAAACCGAACATCAAAAAAAGCAAAAAAGCAAAGGAATGGGAAATATCCAAAAGCGAATAGCCATTCTTAATCAAATGTATAAAGACAAGGTAGACGTTACCATTGAAAATGTTTTTGACAATGAAGAAGGGACTAAGGTAGTACTACTCGTAAAAAAAGATTGATATGAAGCTGCAAACCATCATCGTAGAAGACGAAGAAACCAGTAGAGAGATTCTGAAGAACTACCTTCAGAAATACTGCCCGAAGGTATCCATAGTGGGCGAAGCAGCCAATGTGGAAGAAGCGTTGAAATTAATTCGAAATCACGCCTTAGATTTAGTTTTTCTAGATGTAGAGATGCCTTACGGAAACGCTTTTGATCTGCTCGATCAGGTGGGCGACCGTCAATTTGAAACGGTTTTTGTAACCGCCTACGATCATTATGCGATCGATGCGCTCAATGCGCACGCTTCTTATTATATTTTAAAGCCTATTTCCATCGATAAATTGATTGCAGCAGTAGATTACGTTCATGAGATTAAAGAGAAGGAAATTGTGTTGGAGGATTCGGTGTTAAAAACCACCCATTCTCAGGTTTCAGGAAAGATCACCATTCCGGTGCAACAAGGGTTTGAAGTATTAGAGGTGAAGGATATTTTGTATTGTCAGGCAGACGATAACTATACCCACATTCATCTTGAAAAAGGCCAAAAATTGGTGAGTAAGACCTTGAAGTACTTTGAAGATCTGTTGGCGGAGTTTGGTTTTGCGCGAGTACACAAATCGTATTTGGTGAATGTGAATGCCGTGACCGAATACCGAAAGGGTAAAGGCGGAAGTGTGGTGTTACATTCCGGAAAAGAAATTATGGTAAGTCCGTCGCGCAAAAAAGAACTCCTTAATTACTTTACGTAGCTAAAAATCAATGGCTTCAATGGCAACATTTGTTTTGACATCACGCAACAGTTCTTGCAGGGTAGCAGGATCTTGATTTGTATAAAATTGAAGATTGGGTAACTCACTGTTTGTAGTTTGCAATCCATTCTTTTCGAGCACTGCTTTCGTTTGTCGTGCTACAGCCGCACCAGAATCTATAATTTGTACATGAGGAGGCAACAATTCTTTTAGTTGCGGAATGAGAAAAGGATAATGGCTACAGCCAAGAACAAGGTGGTCAATATTCGCGGCGAGCATGGGCGCCATGTACTGTGCTAATAGTTTTTTCGTTTCTTCTGAATTCATTGCACCCGCTTCAATAAGAGGCACCAATCCTTCTCCCACAATTTCTATGACGGAAATATCTTTAGTAAAAGCTTCTGCCGTTTGATGGAACAAGGCGCTGCTTAGGGTTCCTTTGGTGGCTAAAATTCCAATGCTTTTCGTTTGGGTCTGAAGGGCTGCCGGTTTGATAGCAGGCTCGATTCCAATGAAAGGAATGTCGTAGCGCTCGCGTAGGTGTTCAATAGCATTCGTGG
>DFVG01000054.1:503-23894 GCA_002379985.1 Flavobacteriaceae bacterium UBA4166 | reverse complement strand
CAAGCACATTAGGAACCGGAATACTTATCAAACATGCGATTGACCGAGGGGCTACGATGATCTATCTAGGAATCGGCGGCAGTGCAACGAATGATGGAGCGATGGGGATTGCACAGGCGCTTGGCTACCGTTTTTTGGATGCAAATAACCATTCCTTATCACCCAATGGGGAATCGTTAAACAAGATCAAACATATTATTTCCCCCAAAGAAACATACGCAAACATTCAATTTGTCGCTGTCAATGATGTTCAAAATCCGTTATTTGGTCCCACAGGAGCTGCGTATACGTTTGCTAAACAGAAAGGCGCTTCCGAAGCAACCATAGAAATTCTGGATCAAGGTTTACAAAATTTAGACATTCAAGTTTCAAAGAGTTTAGAACGAAAGGAGGCTTTAACTCCCGGAGCCGGTGCTGCGGGCGGAACGGCATACGGACTTCGGGTATTTTGTAATGCTGAATTTATAAAAGGAACTGATTTTATTTTTGAACTGAGTGGACTAGAAAACCTTCTTTCAGAAAAAAATATTGATCTCATCATTACGGGAGAAGGAAAGATAGATGGACAAACCATACACGGAAAGTTTATACACGGACTCACACAAATGGCGAAAAAATTTCAGATTCCGGTGTTTGCCATCTGTGGGAAACTGGAAATGGATCGCGCACAACTGAAGCAATTAGGATTGCAGGATGCACGAGAATTGTACGATCCAAACCTTCCGGATGGCTATTCTTTCACGCATGCTGCAACGCTGATTCAAAAACATGTTATCGCAATGCTACAAGATGCTTTTGGTGCTACTCCGTAATAAAAATGGAACGCTTGTATTCTTGAACGATTGCAAAATACCCTAAGGCATAGGCATCCGGATTTTCAATGGGGTTTGCGTTTTCAACTGAAGTCCCATCAGGAACGGTAATGAAATTGCCCCGAACCGTGACCGAAGGCGTTTCAAAAGGGCCAAAAGGAGGCTCACTTTGTTCGATCAATAAGGCCATATAATCATAGAAAGGTTTATCGACGCCCATTAAGCTAATCTCTAATTTTCGTCCAATGGCCAATTCTTCATTGTAAAAATAAGAAAATGTGAAAGGTTGCCCTTGGTAGAATTCATCTTCGGTTACCAAATAACTGCTAAAATCAAAATCGAAAAGGTAATAATCATCTCGGCTGCCATTATCCGTAAAAGACACTATTAATTCTGTTTCGTCTTCAATCAACACTCCATCTCCAACCGCCAGCGAATCAATAGGCACAGAAGGTTGAAAAGAGGCCGAAGCGACATACGATTCGTTCGCGGTGGTAATCTGAAGACTCAGCCTGTCCCGAAGCAGAAACTCGGTGGGAATTGTATCGATATAAATGCCGGAGTTTTCCGGAACCTCTGTAAGAAATACCTGTTCTCCGGTCATTTCATTTTGAAGCATCATTTCTGCAACACTAGCCGGCGGGATCGTCTCAAAAAAGTTATTGGTTTCAGTAACTTCGATACGCACCGGTGTCATAGTTTGCGAGGTGTCTACTCGGATCAAGGCATCGAAGATAAATCTTGGACGATCTGAAGGCGTTTCAATATCAACCACATCTTCACACCCTAAAAAGCCAAGAAGGCTTGCAATTAATACGAGAGAAGTTCGGAGCAGACGCATAATTAAAACTTAAAATTATAGGTTACAGAAGGGACGATTCCAAAGATAGCGGTTCGTACGGCTTCATTGTTACCCGTATCTTCATTTCTTCGGAAATTAATAGAAGCAGCATTGCGACGATTATAGGCGTTATAAATACTGAACACCCACTCACTTTGCCAATTTCGATCGCGGTTTTTTCGTGGGGTGAGTACTGCCGAAAGATCGATCCTGTGATAATCCGGTAGACGTTCCTGATTTCTGGGTCCGAAATACGGAACCACAATATCCTGAAATTCAAATTGACCGATGGGATAATTGGTTGGTCGTCCTGTTTGATAGACAAAATTTGCGTTGAAAGTCCATTTGTCATTCCATTCATACTGCGCGTAGACTGCAATATCGTGCGGCTTGTCGTAAGGGGTGTTGTACCAGTTTCCGTAGTTGATGCCCAGCTCATTTTCATCTCTTGGCGGCGTGCGTTGTTCACTTTTAGATAAAGTATAGGCCAACCAACCGGTAAGTTTTCCTTCGTTCTTCCGAAGCAATACTT
Source organism: Flavobacteriaceae bacterium UBA4166 (assembly GCA_002379985.1). Lineage (GTDB taxonomy): Bacteria > Bacteroidota > Bacteroidia > Flavobacteriales > Flavobacteriaceae > DFVG01. The sequence continues at coordinate 21,709 of DFVG01000054.1, read as the reverse complement.
CCCAGCCGTACGCTCTTGCTTCTCCATTCAAGATCACTTGTTCTATAGCATCATTGGCAATCAAATTGGCACCATCTATATAGTCGATCCTGTTCTTAACATCCTTGTAATAGACTTCCGTTTCCAGAGAGTACGTTCCCTCTTTTATATTCTTAAAAAATCCCAAGGCATATTGATCCAATAATTGTGGTTTTACAAATGGGCCACTGGGAGTCCACACATCCAAAGGTGTAGGTGAACTTGTATTCGACAACAAATGTAAATATTGTGACAATCTGGTGTAACTCGCTTTAATGGCGTGATCGTCATCAAAGGAAAATGCTGCAGCTATACGAGGCTCGAGATTGGTATAGGTTTGAAGAGAAGTACCCCTAGTATTTGAAAGGGTATCGATGGGAGTAGCTTCTTTATAGATCAAGGTTTGGTCGTCGAAGATCACGGGTTGATCATTCGCATAGACGTTGAAAGCATCTTGTCCCAAACGAATAAAATGTGACAATCGGATGCCGTATTGCAAGCTCAATTGTGGCGTTAGATCATGGTCGGCGGCGAGATAAATAGCGTTTTCGCTTGCGTATTTCTTGGTGAGTTGTTCGGTGATGATCCCTGATTCGGCATCATTGGGTTCAATTTTTCCAGGATTGAACACATAATAAATGGAATTTAAACCGTAATCTAATTGAAAGGTATCGCTGAGATAATGTTGGAGGTCGTACTTGAGGTTAAAGTTTTGGATTCCCGAATTCCATTCAAACCCAACAAAATCTAATTCCAAACCATAATAATAGTCGGAGTAGATCAAGGAAAGATTAGAAAATAGTTTTTCAGAAAAAATATGATTCCATCGGAAGTTGACCACGGCATTTCCATAGAGATTTGTAAAGGTATCGTTGATGGCAAAGAGGTCTCTCCCGAAATAACCCGATAAAAAGATATTGTTGTTTTCGTTGAGGCGATAATTCAGTTTGGTGTTCAAATCATAGAAGTACGCTTTGTTATCGATATCGAATAGGGGAAGAAATAAATGCGCATACGAGGCGCGTCCGCCAATTAAAAAAGCACCTCGATCTTTTACTAGTGGGCCTTCAGCTAACACCCGACTCGCAACGGCACCAATGCCACCGTTCACTTTAAATTCTTTGCTGTTCCCTTCCTTCTGAAATATTTCCAGTACGGAAGAAACACGCCCACCATATCGTGCAGGAATTCCACCTTTGTACAATTTTATGTCTTTGATCGCATCAGGATTGAATACTGAAAAGAATCCAAAAAGGTGGGAAGAATTGAAAATGGTCGCTTCGTCTAATAAGATCAGGTTCTGATCGGCCGCTCCGCCGCGTACGTTAAACCCCGAAGCGCCTTCACCTGCGTTGGTAACTCCCGGGAGCAATACAATGGATTTGATCACGTCTGATTCACCCAAAACCACCGGAATGCTTTTAATGGTTTTTGATGTGAGTGCGTTAACGCTCATTTGCGGCGCACGTATATTGAGTTCCTCTACGTCGTTACGAATGATCACTTCATCGAGTACTTCGGTTTGTTCTTCCAGTGTGATATTCAATGACCTGGTGGAGGTTAATGTTACCGTTTCTACTTTTGCCTGAAACCCTATGCTGCTATAGGTAACTTCATAGGTGCCTGATGGTATGGTGATCGAATAAAAGCCATATTCATTTGTGATGGCACCTGTTTGTAAACTCGGAATCAAAACATTTACACCAATCAGCGTTTCTCCAGTAGCAGCTTCAGTTACGGTACCGCTTAAAGTGACTTTATCCTGCGCCTTTGCAGTTGTAATTCCGAAGAGAATAATGAAAAAAATAAGTAGGGGCCTCACCATTGAGTTGTAATAGAGTATTTAAAAAAAGCCCTCATTGATGAAGGCTTTTTTATTATGCTATGGAAGCGAGAATGTCATTGAATGTCTTGCTAGCGCGCATTTCCGCATTCACGCGCGACACACTTGGGTAATAGTAACCTTTAATGTCTACCGGACTTCCTTGTGCCTCGATCAATTCTTGTAGAATCGTTTCTTCATTTGCAGCTAATTTTTGGGCAATGGGAGCAAATCGCTCTTTTAGAGAAGCGTCTTTATCTTGTGCCGCTAAGGCTTCTGCCCAGTATTTAGCTAAGAAAAAGTGACTACCTCGATTGTCCAACTCATTTACCTTTCGTGACGGAGATTTTTTGTTCTCTAAAAATTTCTCGGTCGCATCGTCCAAAGTTTCAGCTAAGAGTAAAGCATTATCATTGTTATAGGTATTTCCTAAATGTTCTAAGGAAACAGCAAGGGCTAAGAATTCACCTAAGGAATCCCATCGCAGATGCCCTTCTTCTACAAATTGCTGTACGTGTTTTGGTGCGGATCCTCCAGCGCCGGTTTCAAATAATCCACCGCCATTCATTAACGGAACAATTGAAAGCATTTTCGCACTGGTGCCTAATTCCAAAATAGGGAAGAGGTCGGTTAAGTAGTCGCGCAACACGTTCCCTGTTACCGAAATGGTATTTTCACCACGCTTCACACGTTCCAACGTGTATTGTGTTGCTTTTTCCGGAGAAAGGATTTTGATTTCGAGTCCGTTGGTATCGTGATTCGGAAGGTATTGATTCACTTTTTTGATCAATTCTGCATCATGCGCTCTGTCTTCGTCTAACCAGAATACAGCCGGCCAACCGGTGGCGCGCGCTCTACTCACAGCCAATTTTACCCAATCTTGAATGGGCGCATCCTTCACCTGACACATTCGCCAAATATCCCCCTCGCTTACCGAATGCTCCATTAGTGTAGTTCCATCTTGATCTACTACGGAAACGGTTCCCGAAGTAGTCATTTCAAAGGTCTTGTCGTGTGATCCGTATTCTTCCGCTTTCTGAGCCATCAATCCTACGTTCGGTACCGTACCCATCGTGGTGGGGTCAAACGCCCCATGCTCTTTGCAAAAGTCGATTGTTTTTTGATAGACAGCAGCGTAACTACTATCCGGGATTACCGCTTTGGTGTCTTTGGTGTCTCCGTTCTTATCCCACATCTGTCCGCTCGTACGGATCATTGCCGGCATCGAAGCATCAATGATCACATCACTAGGTACGTGTAAGTTGGTAATTCCTTTGTCGCTATTTACCATGGCCAGATCAGGGTTGTTATCCATGATGGTTTCAATGTTTGAAAGAATGGCGTTACGCTTGTCTTCCGGAAGATTACCAATTTCATGCAATAGGTTTCCGAAGCCATTATTTACATCAACACCAAGTTCCTCGAATGTACTGCCATATTTGTCAAACAATTCTTTGAAATATACGCGCACTGCATGCCCGAAAATGATTGGATCGCTTACCTTCATCATGGTAGCTTTCATGTGAAGGGAGAACAGAATGTCTTTGTCGTTAGCATCTTTTACCTGTGCTTCTAAGAAGTTGAGCAGTGCTTTCTTCTCCATTAAGGTTGCATCGATCACTTCGCCTTCCAATACGGCGATATCACTTTTTAATGTCGTTTCGTTTCCGTTGGCATCTTTATGAACAATAGCTACGTTTCCTCTTTTCTGAAGGGTCACCGATTGCTCATTATGTCGAAAATCTCCGGCGTTCATGGTAGCGACGTGTGATTTAGAGTCAGAACTCCAGGCGCCCATGCGATGCGGATTCTTTTTGGCGAAGTTTTTTACTGCTTTTGGCGCACGCCGATCGCTATTTCCTTCACGAAGCACTGGATTTACCGCGCTTCCCTTTACTTTGTCGTAGGTGGCCTTGATCTTTTTTTCTTCATCCGACTGTGGATCGTCGGGGTAATCAGGGAGTTTGTATCCCTGCGCTTGAAGCTCTGCAATGGCCGCGGTTAGCTGTGGAATCGAAGCACTGATGTTGGGTAGCTTGATAATGTTCGCTTCCGGTGTTTTGGCTAGGGCTCCTAGCTCTGCTAAGGCATCATTTACACGTTGTTCTTCCGTAAGATATTCCGGGAAAACAGCCAAGATTCGAGCTGCTAATGAGATGTCTCGCGTTTCGATGGCGACGCCCGAGGGACCCGTATAGGCTTCAATGATGGGAAGTAAGGAGTGGGTGGCTAAAAATGGGGCTTCGTCTGTTTTGGTATAAATGATCTTCGCAGTTTGGCTCATGTTTGATTCGATATTTGGTTTGGAAAAAATAACCTTCAATCGCTATGGAAATTCAGGTTGAAGGCTTGCAAATATACGGATTTGCTAGGGGTAAAAAAAGTGAGATTAAGTTCGGTAACATATAAAAACAAGAAAAGCCATAACACAGTGTCAAACACGTATTATGGCTTCTTGTGAAATACATCGTTACCAACTCGTCTTTTACAACGCGGAGCAAGTTTATTAAACCCTTGCAGTTGTGATCTATTTCAACAGATTCATACTCTTTTCGAACTATTGATGTGAAACCAATCTATGTCGTGAAGTGATGTACGAATCACACTTTTCTTAACTCTCCATCCTAACCCCTTTTACCGAGTTAGCATGTCCAACGAATTAACAAAAGGTATAAAGAACGTTACTTTATGTTTATCGCTACGGGGTTTATTCCGTTTTGATATTGCTAATGTAGACCAAAAATTTAAAATGTCAAGATTTCTAACCTCCTAAATAATAACATCTTGTTAACCTAGGTTATTAACATTTGTGAATAAAAAAAGCAGCCCGGTGGGCTGCTTGTGCAATAATGAAGGAAGTGCTTATTGTTTCTTCTCGCGAATACGGGCTTTTTTACCGGTAAGTCCGCGGAAATAGTAGATACGTTTTCTACGTACGCTACCTCTTTTGTTCACTTCGATTTTTTGAAGAGCAGGCAAATTAATTGGGAAAATTCGCTCTACACCTACCGTTCCCGACATTTTTCGGATGGTAAAGGTTTTGCTGGCTCCCGTTCCTTTAATCTGGATCACGGTTCCTTTAAAGAACTGTGTACGGGTTTTCGCCCCTTCTTTAATTTCGTAATACACCGTTAGGTTGTCTCCGGCTTGGAATTCCGGAAACTCCTTTTTGGTAATGAATTCGTCTTGTACAAATTTTACTAACGCTTCCATGGTCGTTTTGTTATGGTTTAATCGAAACAACGTTCACGATGCTCGCCAGAGGTTGGATCAAATCGGATGCAAAAATACGTTTTTTTAAAGAAGTACCAAGCAGTATTTGAATTTTTATTTGGGCGTTGCGACGCCGCTTCTCGCTGCGTCGCCGGGCTGTTCACTGTATCACCCGTAAACGGGTGGATGTCGTTGCCATCCCTAACGCAACCTGCATTGTTATTCAGAGTCTTCCAAGAGATCCGGACGCCGTTCTTGGGTGCGTTCTAAAGCTTTTTGCTCGCGCCACGCTTCAATTTTGGGTGTATTTCCACTGGTCAAGATCTCCGGAACTTTCCAACCTTTGTATTCCGCGGGGCGCGTATAGATAGGGGGAGCAAGTAAATTATCCTGAAAACTGTCGGTCAACGCACTGGTTTCGTTATTCAATACACCGGGTAGTAATCTGATGACACTATCACAGAGCACAGCCGCAGCCAATTCGCCACCACTTAATACAAAATCACCTATAGAAATTTCTCGTGTTACAAACTGATCTCGCACGCGTTGATCTACTCCTTTGTAATGACCACACAATACAATAATATTTTCTTTAACGGAGAGTTCATTGGCGATCCCTTGATTCAAAGTCGTACCATCGGGTGTCATATAAATGATCTCATCGTAGTCTCGTTCGGCTTTCAGTTCACTGATGCATTTGTCAATGGGTTCAATCATCATCACCATGCCTGCGCCTCCGCCGTATTGGTAATCATCCACCTGCTTATAGCGGTTGCTACTGTAGTCACGTAGATTATGAAGGTGTACAGATACCAGACCTTTTTCCTGGGCGCGTTTGAGGATAGAGGCTTCAAACGGACTCACCAAGAGCTCTGGCAATACCGTGATGATGTCAATGCGCATTAAAACAAGTCTTTTTTCGATTTACAGCGTTCAATTGATCCTTTCGCACGTTCCAATACATTTTTATCCAAGGTATTGAGTCCGGCTTTCTTATAATACTCAATCGCCTTATCCAGTTCGCCCTGTTGTTCGTACATGATGCCGTATTCATTAAAAATCGTGGCCTTTACAATTCCTGGAACATTTAGTGACTGGTCTAGTAATTCTTTGAGTTCGTCCCACTTTCCTACCGTAGATAGCAATACTGCATAGTTGTAATATACCGAAGGATACATGGGCGTTTTTTCCAAACAAAGCTTGTATAAGGTCTCTCCTTTATCGTATTCCTTGAATTTTACCTCATGCAAATACCCAAGGTGATTATAAGCCTTCCCGAAGTTAGGATCTATATTGATGATTTCCTCCAAGGTGTTGGAGGCTTCTTCATACTTCCCGTTTTTAATGTCCATATTGGCACGGTCAAGCATTTCCTCTAGTTTGGTAAGATGGTCCATGTGTGGTGGTTTAGACCGTAAAAATACGTAGAAATCTATTAATTAGACGTCCCAGTAAAAATGATAGAATTTGGTGTCCTTTACCCAACCCATACGTTCGTATAGACGTTGTGCCGGATTACCAATATCAGTTTCCAGTTCAATGCGTTTTGCGCCTTTTTCGGTGGCGTATTCTTTGGCTTTGTTCAATAAAGCAGCTCCCGTTCCTAACCCACGTCTTGAAGAATCTACATAAATATCGTTCAACACATAAATATGCTGTGCTGATACCGAGGAAAAGATAGGATACAATTGTGTAAAGCCCAATGCGGCTCCCTTATCGTCTAAAGCGATAAAAATTACAGAATCCTCGTTTTTAATTCGTTCCGAAAGAAATTCTCGGGCTTTATCCAGATTGCTAGGTTGTTTGTAGTAAACGCGATAGGCGTTAAATAAAGGTACTAAAAGGTCAAGATGTTCTTCGTTGGCTCGTTTTACAGTCATAATATAATTTATTGTCCGTCGTCTGTTTTGTCTTCTTCACCACCAAACCAACCGTCATCCGTAGGATCTTCTTCATCGCCTTCATCGCCATCGCCTCCAAAGATCTTATCGAAGAATCCCGTGGTATCATTTTTCCGCTCCTCGCGTCGCTCTTCCCTTCGTTGTTTCCGAAGGGCTCGTTTCTCCTCTCGCGAGAGATTAGGATCATTCAAGGCGTCCTCATAATTAATATCATCATCCACTTCTCCTCGGAACGCACGTAACCATGCGTTTTCAAAAATTCGCAACACCGTGGTCCATACACCGGCATCCACTTTACTAAGATCGCCCTCGATCGGAACTCGAGTGGCTACGGTATCCGTACGTTGGTTTTTCAGTATAAATTTAAACAATCCTACAAAGCCTTCCCAGAGAACTCCTAAAAATCCGTCATCTTCTCCAATCAGCTTGGTATCAATAAACAAGGGTTTGATATAACCTTTCAAGTAAGAATCGGCTATCGCCACCTCGCTATAGAGTGCAAAGGTACCTTTATCAAAGTCTAAACCTGCATAATGTCGGGTAAATTCGTTTAGGGCGGTGGCATCTACTTCTTCCAGACTGAAGGCTAGGTCCATATCGGGGATCTGTTTCAGAAGATTTAAATTTCCGTTGAGATTCATGTTTCCGCCGCCAATGGAAACTCCCGTTGCCGTAATAGGCGAGGGGAGGGCACGTTCTTTATCGACGACATTCCGAAGGTTCTTGGCGGTGAGTCGGATGTCATGAATGTTCACGTCAATATTTGGGTCGGCCTGCAACTGAACAAAGGCCACTGTTCCACGGTACACTTCAAAATTGTTGATATCAATCGGTACAATATCTTTGAGCGCTTGTGTCCAATCTTCCACGTCGGCTTCTCCCGGCGTTTGTTGCTGTTGATCTTCGAATACATAGATAACGGTAGGATCGTACATGTCGATCTCACTGACGATTTTTCCTTTGAACAGCGATTTCCATTCAATAGAGATATCGGTCTTCGGAAAATCAAGAAAATCGACTTCGGTTTCCTTCGTTACTTTGTTCAGATAGAAACCATTCAACACATAAGCACCACGATATAAGGCAATGTCTACATCTTCCACATAACCATAATACCCCGGAATGTTGGCCAAGACCTTATTGATTCGATTTTTAACCAGCGTAGGTAAATAAATTCGAAATGCGATAAGCAATACAATAATGATGATTGGTATCGTATACCGCTTCTTTCGGTAGGCCCGTCGTTTCTTTTTTTCTCGTGTTGCCATCACACCTTTTTTAACAAATTTCTGTCATTACCACATGTTATTCAGTTAATGAACTCATAAATCACCATGCCTAACATGAATTATGAACTGATAAAAAATATATGCGGTCATTTTGTACCTTTAGATGCATCAAAAACATCCAACCATGAAAAGACGATCCTTTATCAAGAAATCGGCGGCCGCTGGAGCCGCTTTTTCCATAGTGCCTAGCTTTGTGCTTGGAGGAACACACATCGCCCCAAGTGATACCCTTTATATTGCCGCCATTGGTGTAGGAGGAAGAGGTTCGGGCGTTATCAATGAAATGAATCAAACCGGAAAGGTAAAATTCGTAGCCCTTTGCGATGTAGACGCTAAGCGTGCTGCAAACACTTTTGCCGCCTACCCGAAGGCCAAGCAGTACAAAGATTTTCGAAAGGTCTATGATGCTCACTTAAAAGATATCGACGCGGTGATGGTAGCGACACCCGATCATACCCATGCGACGATTGCATTGCCGTTTATGCGTGCGAAAAAACATGCGTACGTAGAAAAGCCGTTGACGCATAATATTTATGAAGCCCGACTCATGACGCAGGTCGCTGCGGAAAATAAGATCGTAACCCAGATGGGGAATCAAGGTTCTTCCGGTGAGGGCATTCGCCAAGCCCAAGAATGGATCGATGCCGGAGTGATCGGCACAATAGAACGGGTAGATTGCTGGACGAATCGCCCCGTGTGGCCGCAAGGGTTTAAGCATATTACCGAAGGCGAGCCGATTCCGGAAACACTGGTATGGGACCTCTGGTTAGGCCCCGCTAAGATGCGCCCCTACAATGCCAATTATTTGCCATTTAAGTGGCGCGGTTTCTGGGACTTCGGAACGGGTGCCATGGGCGATATGGGCTGTCACATTATGGAAACGCCTTTTAAAACATTAGGCTTAAAATTTCCGTACGAAGCGGAAGCGAGTTGTACCACGGTTTGGTCGGGAGATTTCGTAGAGGCTGATTTCTCGGAAGCATGCCCGCCTTCCTCTATCGTTCGACTTCAATTTGACACCGAAAAACATGGTGACCTGTCACTTAACTGGTACGATGGTGGTATCATGCCTGATCTTCCACCTGAATTAGGAGATGGCGAAGTACCCGGAGATAATGGTGGAGGAAGTATTTTCTACGGAACGAAAGGTATCATGGTAACAGATACCTATTCAGCAAACCCGCGACTGTTACCTGCGGAACGTATGGCCAACTTTACTCCTCCGACACCTAGTTTGCCACGAGTAAAAACATCACATGCTGGAGTATTTGTGGATGCTTGCTTAAATGGAGGTGAGACCACCTCTCCATTCTCGTACGGGGGACCGTTAACCGAAGCGGTATTGATGGGGAACCTTGCGATCAAAGCTTATCAATACAAGACGTTAAAGGAAGGAAAGAAAGTGGGCGATTGGGCGCCTTATAACTATCCGGGGCGTCGCACCATTAAATGGGATGGTGAAAATATGAAGGTAACTAATTGGGACTTTGCCAATAATTGGGTGAAGCGCGACTATCGCGAAGGTTGGGAGATTTAAACCTGTGACAATAAAAAAGCCCATGATTTTCATGGGCTTTTTATTTTAAAATTAAGCTGACTACTAATAATAGGTATAACGGCGTACCTTACTGATATACTTCGCCAAGCGAATTACTTGGTGGCTATAGCCATATTCGTTATCATACCAAACATATAAGATGGCATTCTTTCCGTCAGCTGTTACGATGGTAGCATTGCTGTCGTAAATAGCAGGGGCAGAAGTCCCTACAATATCGCTGGATACCAATTCGTTGCTCAAGGAGTATTTGATCTGCTCGACCAAGTCACCCTCCAACGCATACTTTTTCATGGTCGCATTGATAGCATCTACAGAAGTGGTTTTTTCCAACGATAGATTTAAGATCGCTAACGAACCATTAGGAACGGGAACCCGAATCGCATTCGATGTGAGTTTTCCTTCAAAAGAAGGCAACGCTTTTGATACTGCTTTTCCCGCACCAGTTTCGGTGATCACCATATTTAAAGCAGCTGCGCGCCCTCTTCGATATTTTTTATGCATGTTGTCCACCAAGTTTTGATCGTTGGTGTACGCATGGATGGTTTCTAAATGTCCGTGATGCACCCCAAAACTGTCTTCCATTACTTTCAGCACCGGAGTGATCGCATTAGTAGTACAAGACGCAGCAGAAAATATATCGATTTTGTTGGGGTCGTATTCTTTATGATTTACTCCGTGTACAATATTAGGCACTCCTTTTCCGGGGGCGGTAAGCAATACTTTGGCCGCGCCTTTGGCATTTAGGTGACGTGATAAGGCTTCTTCATCTCTAAACGCTCCAGTATTGTCAATCACCAAAGCATTATCGATACCATATTTTTTGTAATCAATATCTTCCGGTTGGTTGGCAGAGATCATGTGCACGGTTGTTCCGTTGATGATCAACGCACTGTTTTCTATGTCTACGGAAACCGTTCCTGGGAAATCACCATGTACCGAATCACATTCTAAGAGCGATGCTCTTTTTTCCAAGACGGTTTGGTCGATGGTCCCACGGGTCACGATCGCACGTAGGCGCATTTGATTTCCTTTTCCGGTGCGCGTCATCAGCTCTCGGGCAAGCAATCGGCCTATTCTTCCGAAGCCATACAACACCACATCCTTTGGGACGATGTCCTTCTGTTTTTTGGCATCTTTCAACTTATCGCTTACAAAAGCCAAGGCATCAGCATATTTGTTATCCTCCAAGTGATATTCGTAAGTCAATTTTCCAATATCAAGCTTGGCAGGAGGGAGGTCTAATTTTTTAATAGCTTCCGCAATTTCTACGGAATCAAAAATAGAGATCGGTTTTTGAACGAAGGCACCGGCATATTCGTGCAGGTGTAAAATTTCGCTAACGTTTCGGTCGATGAGCGTGTTTCGGAAGAGTACCAATTCAATCGATTTATCATACCATAACTCACTTACGGTTTGAATGAATTCAACGGAAGCTTTGCGACGATCGGTTTGAAAGGAAAGCTCTTTTTCGTACACATTGTCAAAAGACATATTGATGAGGGTTTAGGGTGTTTGTATTAGGCTGCAAAAATAATTAACTAAAACGTTTTCGAGAAGCAATTTTTATAAAAATAAAAATCCCGCTCTTGAGGAAGCGGGATTTGTGTTTATAAAGGGTTTAATTATCTGAAAATAAAGGAGTTTTTCTCACCTTTCAGATCGACAAACGTCACCTTAATTGGGTCTTGACCATCGCGTCTGTTCATGATGCGTTTGGCATCGTCTATATCGCGTACCGGCTGATCATTAATTTGGGTGATAATAATCCCTTCCAGATTGTATCGCTGCATTTCTTGCGTAAGGGAACGAGAGACTTCTACACCGTATTCTAAATTGCGTTGTTGGAGGTTCGCTTTGGTGGTATTGCGTACTTCGAGTCCGATATCACTTAATTCATAGGTTTCTAACTTGATGAGTGTCACGGGAATCACTTTCTCTTTTCCGTTGCGCAATACGGTCACTTGTACCACGTCGTTTGGACGTTTCGCTCCTAAATAACCACTGAGGTCAGAAAACTTTCCAATTTTATACCCATCTAACTTTTTGATGATGTCTCCTTCTTTGATTCCGCCTTTATCGGCTCCGCTTCCGGGTTCGATTCCGGCGACATATACCCCTTCCGTCTCATTAATGCCTTGTTGACGCAGTGCGGGATTGCTCACATTAGCCGCAGAGATTCCAAGGATACCGCGTTGTACGTTTCCGTACTCCATAATATCTTCAATAACCTTGCGGGCATTGTTACTGGGGACAGCAAAGGCATATCCCACGTAGGATCCCGTTTCGGAAGTAATCGCCGTATTGATTCCAATCAATTCACCGCGCGTATTGACGAGGGCCCCACCGCTGTTTCCGCGATTTACGGCAGCATCGGTTTGAATAAAGGATTGCGGGTTGCGGTCGAATTCATTAAGGTCCCTTGCCTTGGCGCTCACAATACCGGCAGTAACCGTAGAGGTGAGGTTAAAGGGGTTTCCAACCGCCAAGACCCATTCTCCAATCTTTACCGAATTACTATCTCCAAAAGGAACAAAAGGCAAATCTTCATTTGCGTCGATGCGAATCAAAGCGATATCCGTCTTCGGATCGGTTCCCACCAGCTCTGCTTCGTAGGTTCTATTGTCGTTAAGGGTTACCTCCAATTGTGAAGCATTGGCGATCACGTGGTTGTTGGTAATAATATATCCGTCAGGGGAAATGATCACTCCGCTACCAGTTCCTAGCATGGCACGTGGTTCGCCGCCACCGTAGAAATACTCCATAATGTTGGACGGTTGTCGACTGATCGTGGTATTTTTAACGTGTACTACCGCATTTACGGTTTTTTCTGCTGCTTCGGTAAATTCTACTCCCGATGCGAGTGCCGCTGTACTTGAATTGTTTGTTGGGATGAAAGAAGTGTTTTCAGTGGATTGCACATAGGCAATGGTATCTTCTTCCACAAATAATTTATAGCCGCCTAAAGTTACTGCCCCGGCGATGAGGGCTACTAAAAGTAATCGCATGGTCTGTTTCATATCTTCAACTTTTTACTGTATTAAAATAACATAATAATGACGACAGTATTGCGGGCGCGTTTCCTATTTAACGAGTATTTAACAGCAAGTTGTTCTGAGGATTGCCACTCGCTTTTTGTACCTTTGTTTGCACATGGAATTTACATTTTACAAATATCAAGGAACCGGAAACGACTTTATACTTATTGATAATCGTCAAGAACTATTCCCCAAAAATGATACCAAAGCGATCGCCGATATGTGTCACCGCAATTTTGGCATTGGCGCAGACGGACTCATCCTTTTGGAGGAACATTTGGAAGCTGATTTTACGATGGTCTATTACAATTCAGACGGTAGGCCTAGTTCGATGTGCGGTAATGGGGGAAGGTGTATTGTGCTCTTTGCTAAATTGTTAGGGTTGATTGAAGAGAAGGCGGCTTTTGAGGCAGTTGATGGAATGCACTATGCTACCGTTGACGGAAATACCGTCTCCTTAAAAATGCAAGAGGTGCCCAATGTTTCGGTGGAAGAAGCACACTGTTTTTTAGACACCGGGTCTCCACATCATGTCACGATGGTAGACGATGTGTATACGCATGCTGTGGCTTCCGAAGGAAAACGCATACGCAATGAGATCTATGGAGCGCAAGGCGCGAATGTAAATTTTGTGAGTTTGAAAGAGAGTGACACTTTTATCGTTCGAACTTATGAACGAGGTGTGGAAAACGAAACACTTTCGTGCGGTACCGGAGTAGTAGCTGTGGCCTTGGCGATGTATGCTATGGGTAAAGCGCAATCTGAAACGCTCTCCATAGAAACCATGGGCGGAACCTTAGAAGTACAATTTGATGCTTCTGAAGTAGGATTTCGAAACATTTATTTGATTGGGCCTGCTCAACAAGTTTTTAAAGGAACGTACGTGCTATGACAGCGTTGGTAGGAGATAGCATTACGCTTCGTGCCTTAGAGCCGAATGATATTGCGTGGTTACATCCTTTAGAAAATGATGAATCCCTTTGGGAGGTGAGTCATACGATAACGCCTTTTTCTAAACACATCCTCACCGAATATATAAACAACGCACATCGTGATATTTATGAAGTGAAACAATTGCGATTGGTGATCACCCTCACGGAAGATATGCGTCCTATAGGCTGTATCGATCTATTTGATTTTGACCCTAAGCACCGTAGGGCCGGAGTAGGCATCGTAATTTTTGATAAAGAAACACGTGGAAAAGGCTATGCCAAGCAAGCGTTACAGCAGTTATGCCGTTATGCCTTTAAGACCCTTGACCTTCATCAAGTATACGCACATATTACCCTAGATAATACCAAAAGCAAACAACTTTTTACCGCTTGTGGATTTTCCCAGACCTCAATAAGAAAAGATTGGGTAAAAACGGAAAACGGTTTTAAAGATGAAGCTATTTACCAATGTTTTCAATCTCCAACATAAGATCATGTATTTGAGAAAAATTCTTATTGCCGTTGCCCTTCTAGGCCTTTTGGGAATGGCTGTTTTTGCCTACTTTGTATATCAGAATATTTTTGCTCCCAATACCGCTTTCCAAAATAAGGAAGCGCATGTGTATATTCCTACCAATGCTTCTTTTAACGAAGTGATGGAGGAGGTGCGGCCTCTGTTGAAGAACGAAACTACTTTTGAACGTGTCGCAAAACGGAAAGGATATGTTGATAATATCAAAGCCGGACATTATCTGCTTCAGAAGGGTATGAATAACAACGAGATTATCAATACCATACGAAGTAAGAACATCCCTATTCAGGTGAAATTCAATAATCAAGAGCGACTGGAAGAACTGGCGGGGCATATAGCAAAACAGATCGAACCAGACAGTATCACATTGTTAGAGACCTTCCGCGAAGCGGAATTCTTACAATCATCAAACTATTCCGAAGAAACAGCTATTGGAATGTATGTTCCGAACACCTATGAATTTTACTGGAATACTACTGCGGAAGATTTCCGGGAACGGATGGCGACAGAGTTCCAACGTTTTTGGAATACAAGCCGAAAAGAGAAAGCCAAAGCATTGGATATGACGCCACTTGAGGTGATTTCGCTCGCGGCTATTGTTCAGAAAGAAACCGCAAAGGTAGACGAACGCCCACGGGTTGCCGGAGTGTACGTAAACCGTATTCGTTTGGGAATGCCATTACAGGCAGACCCTACTGTTATTTATGCGAAGAAACGAATGGATAACGATTTTAATCAAGTCATTAAGCGTGTATTGTACCGTGACCTCACCATTGATTCACCCTACAATACCTATAAATACAGAGGTGTTCCTCCCGGTCCTATTACCATGCCGGATATTTCTTCCATTGATGCGGTGCTGAATTACGAGCATCACGATTATCTTTATTTCGTGGCAGATGTGACTAATTTCGGGTATCATAAATTCGCCAAAACCCTCACACAGCACAATCAGAACAAGGCCGCCTACGTGCGATGGCTCTCCCAGCAAGGGGTCAATCGATAAGTACCAATTTTTCGTTAAACCTTTGTAAATACAGGGGTTAAAGACTGTTAACGCCTTCGATATTATACGCTTAGCTTTCTATTTTAGTGGTGTACGTTGAATAAAACGAACAAAAGTTCTTATACATAAAATATTGCGCAGACATTAAGTAAATCGAGTGGACATGTTGTTCACGCAATACTGTCTACTTAGAATTTATTTCCCTTTGGCACGAAGCCTTAGGGCAATAATTATAATTTAAAATTAAGTAGAACATGGCAAAACGTTTTATGAAATTGTCTGTGCTGCTGCTGGTAGTTGTATTTGCATCTACCGGGTTTTCTGCCAAAAAAGCAGAAACTTTCAGCAGTTCTATGTTTAAGTTGAATGTTATTGGAGAACTTGCCGATGTTCCCGATATAATTGATTTAGACATGAGTCCCCATCAAAATGTTCCTTTTGTTGGGAAGTCTTACCTTGGATTTTGTGAGGACCTCGGCTTTAGTGAAAGCAGTGGAAATTACAGAGCTGTGAACAGATTGGGTTACGCAGGTAAATACCAATTTGGTCGTTCTGCCCTTGATTGGGTAGGCATTCGTAGTCGTAGTAAATTCTTACAATCCCCTTTGTTGCAGGAACAGGCGTTAGAAACGCTAATTTCCCTGAACAAATGGGTGTTACGAGATTATATTGCAGCCTACGATGGCCAAGTAATTAATGGTGTTAAAGTAACCGAATCGGGCTTAATAGCCGCAGCTCATTTGGGGGGAGCCGAAAATGTAAAAAGATTTTTGGAAACCAATGGTGATAATATCTTTGCTGACGCAAACAATGTACCGATCACAAAGTACATGACGAAATTTGCGCATTACGATCTATCATCAATTCTTCCCGATCCAAATGCCAAGGTGACATTATAATTATTGAAAAAATCAGGTTGACAGCCTGATTTTTTCATTTTATACCTTTTCTTACAACTTACTTTTGCGCTACATCACCTCGCTTGAAATCTTCCTTTCTCATAACATAGTGTAACATTTTTTCGAAAACTCCGTCATTATAGCGCTGAGTACCGAAGCGTGGATTAGCCGTTTGGTATGTTTTAACATTTTTTAACTACTTGAGTATCAAATTTGTAAAAATTATCGTACTTTTGCGCGCTGAAATTAGAACGTTAGAAGGTTCTTAATTTTAACTATATGAAATTAAAATTAATCGCTTTTTGTGGAATTATGGCTGCCATCATCCAGTTCTCTATGGGGTTCTCGGCTGATAGTAGTTCTATTGATCTTTCAAAGTATCGTGTTGATGACATGGAGTTGTTCTACACGGTGCCTAACGAGGACGAGGTGTTAAAGGTTGTTAAAAATCCTGTGCGCCCTTTTGAATTGTACTTGGGTAATACCTACTTTGGTTTTAAAGAAGCATTAGGTTTCAAAGAATCTCAAGGAGATTATTCGGTGGTGAACCCATTTGGCTATATGGGGAAATATCAATTTTCTGCCAGTACGCTAGAAATGATCGGGATTTATGACGCCTCCGATTTCTTATCTGATACTCGCTTACAGGAAGCTGCTTTTGATGCTTATACAGCTCGAAATAAGTGGATCTTACGTCGCGATATAAAACGGTATGTAGGGAAGAAAATTAACGGGGTACGTGTAACGGAATCCGGGATTCTCGCAGCAGCGCATTTGGCCGGGGCCGGAAATGTAAAGAAATACCTTCGAAGTGGTGGTGCGCATGCCTTTAGCGATGCCTTCGGAACTACTATAGGATATTACTTGAAAAAGTTCAGTGGCTTTGATACCACGCCTATCCTACCGAATCGACGCTCAAAGGTGCGTATTATCTAAGAAACAGTATTATTTTTGTAATATAAACAAGGTGGGTCGCTTATTGAGGTCCACCTTTATTTTTTTCCATTCTGAAACCGTAGTCGTTTTTATATATTCAGTAGGAAGCGTAAGATCACAAGCGATACAAATTTTGGTGTCTGCTTGCAATACCGAAATCATGCTCTCAAGCATTTGGTTGTTGCGATACGGCGTTTCAATGAATAGTTGTGATTGATCTTCTTCTTGCGATCGTTTCTCTAAACGCTTCAAGCTTCTCTTTCGTTCTTGTTTATCGATCGGTAAGTAACCGTTAAAAGCGAAATTCTGACCATTAAAACCGCTGGCCATCATTCCTAATAATAGGGAAGAAGGTCCCACTAAAGGAACAACTTTAATACCGCTATCGTGCGCTGCCGCTACCACCAATGCTCCCGGATCTGCAATTCCCGGGCAACCGGCATCACTAATGACCCCAACATCAAATCCATTAAAACATGGGGCTAACATTCCGGGAATATCAGCCGGATCGGTAAACTTATTGATCAAGGAGATGTCAAGGTCGGGTTGTGACTTTCTAGGCACAATACTCTTGATAAACCTCCTAGCCGCTTTTTCATGTTCCACCACATAATGATCAATATGTTCAATGGCTTTTTTGACCAACAGTGGAAGTACTTCTAAAGGAGGCGTTTCTCCTAATGTACAAGGAATTAGATAAAGATGACCGTTATTTTTTTCCACGCTTATCTATTGTACGATCAATTTTTTGACGATTGAGCTGCCGTTTTCAGAAGTAACCTTCACAAAATAGATTCCCGATGCGAGATTTTGGGTGCTTATAGTTGTTTCTGCGGAAGCGATTGCAGTGGTTTCCGAAATAAAATTCCCCTGGATTCCAAAGATTTTTACTGATTGGATATTTCCGGAGGAAATCCCTACAACCACTGAATCTGAAGTCGGATTAGGCGTGAGACGTATACTAGCCGCTGATACATCGTCCACTCCAAAAGTGGCTTCCATTCTATAGACACCACCGTTTAAGTCGACAATATACAATTCGTTCTCAACGTCTTCCCCAAACGATACCCAGAAACCGGGAAAACCATCGTATTCGGTAAGTGTGCCACTATCATTCACGGTTCCAATAAAACCACCTGTTAGGTCAGCGAAAAAATAGAGTCCCTGCATCGCCGGATTATCGTCCCCGCGATAGACATACCCTCCGGTGATAGCTTGATTTCCTGAACCGTTAGAAGAAGAATATTCAGCGAATGGAAACGTAAGTTCTGAAGGCTCGGGGCATCCGGTAGTGTTAAAGGGTTCAGAGCCTTCATAGCAACGCCAGCCGTAGTTGAGTCCGGCTTCGGTACTACCGGCGCGATCGATTTCTTCCACATCACCTTGGCCTACGTCACCAATCCACATATCTCCGGTATCGGCATCAAACGAAAACTTCCAAGGATTCCGAAGTCCATAAGCCCAAATTTCTTGTGCTTTTGAAGGATCTCCGGCGAACGGATTATCGGCAGGAATACTATAATTATTTCCCCCAACAGGAGTATCGATATCAATTCGTAACATCTTACCGAGCAGAAGTTCAGTATTTTGAGCGCGATTGTTGGTGTCGCCACTTCCACCACCATCACCGGAAGAAATATATAAATAGCCATCTGGGCCAAAGGCCAGACAGCCTCCATTGTGATTGGATTGGGGTTGGTTATAATCAATAATAGGCAGTTCGCTGCTTGGATCAGCGAGATCAGGGTTTTCGGAGCTTACGCTGAAACGTGAAACTTGAGTATCGCCTGCAGTGTCGGTATAATTCACATAGAAAAACCCGTTAGTGTCATAGTCGGGATGAAAAGCGAGTCCTAATAAACCACGTTCCCCACCGGCTGAGATTTGCCCTGAAATATCAAGAAACGGATCTGGGTTTATACTTCCGTCACTATTTAGAATACGAATGCGACCAAATTGCTCTACTACGAATAGGCGGTCATCACCGGCATGTTGTAGGTTGACGGGAGAAGAAAATTCATCTGAAACCAAATTGAGTGTGATATCAATGGTCTGAGAATGCAATAATGGGCTGCAAAGCAACAAGATAAGAAGGGGATAGAAATATTTCATAGCTACGATATTTTATCTAAAAATACGTAAAAGGCACGTAATATGAAATTAAAGTCGGACTGCTATTTTCGTACACGCTTTCTCTAGCATTTCATATACTTGGTCGAATCCTCGATCTCCGCCATAATAGGGGTCCGGAACGTCTACTTTCTCACTAGGAAAAATTTCTTCTAAGATCATTTGTACCTTTCCGCGGTGTTTGTCAGAAGAAGCCAAGGCCAAAACATTCTCTTCATTAGAAGCGTCCATTATAAAAATATAGTCAAACTCTTCAAAATCAGACGCTTTAAATTGTCGTCCACGTTGCTTAGTGATATCCAAACCGTTCTTTTTAGCTACGGCAATACTTCTTGGGTCAGGTTGTTCGCCAACATGCCAACCACCGGTGCCTGCCGACATTACTTCGATGCGGGCAGCATCTACTTTAGACTGCAAAATTCCTTCCGCTAAAGGAGAGCGACATATATTCCCCAAACAGACCATCAGTACTTTGGTTTTCTTTTTCATCATTAGAAAATAAAAAAACCGACACAAGGTCGGCTATAATTATAATGTTAATTTCTTGTTGAGGTCTTCCACATACTTTCGGAATTGTTTATCCGTACTCGAAAGATTATCTACCGTTTTACAAGCGTGTAACACCGTGGCGTGATCCCGTTGCCCAATTTGCGAACCTATGGAAGCCAAGGAAGCTTTTGTGAATTTTTTAGCGAAGAACATCGCGAGCTGCCGTGCCTGAACGATATGGCGTTTTCGCGTCTTAGACTGTAAGGTCTCAACATCCATTTGGAAGTATTCGCTAACCACTTTCTGTATGTAATCGATAGAAACTTCTCGCTTGGTGTGTTTGACGTAATTATCTACGATCTTCTTTGCCAGATCGATGGTGATCTCTCGTTTGTTAAAAGATGAGTGGGCGATCAAAGAAATAATAGCACCTTCCAGTTCACGAATGTTGGTCTTGATGTTGTTAGCCAAGAATTCGATGATATCTTCCGGCATTTCTACGCCGTCGCGATACAATTTGTTCTTGATGATCGCTACGCGAGTGTCGTAATCTGGGTGGTTTAATTCTGCGGAAAGTCCCCACTTGAAACGAGACAATAATCGTTGCTCGATGTCGATCATGTCCACCGGCGCTTTGTCGCTGGTAAGAATAACTTGTTTTCCGTTTTGGTGAAGGTGATTAAAAATATGGAAGAATACATCTTGCGTACCTGCCTTTCCGGAAAGCAATTGAATGTCATCCACGATCAGCACATCGATGATCTGATAGAAATGGATGAAGTCGTTACGGTTGTTCTTTTTAACCGACTCAATATATTGTTGGGTAAATTTTTCTGCGGAAATATATAGAACCGTCTTCTCCGGATACTTTTCCTTAATCTCCACACCGATGGCATGTGCCAAATGTGTTTTTCCTAACCCTACTCCGCCAAAAATCAATAAAGGGTTGAAAGAGGTGCCGCCGGGTTTGTTGGCCACTGCCATTCCTGCTGAACGCGCTAATCGATTTGACTCGCCTTCTAAGAAACTGTCGAAGTTGTAATTAGGATTAAGCTGACTTTCGATCTTGACATTTCGAATGCCCGGAATGACGAATGGATTCTTTAGCTCCGGACTCTTATTTTTTACCGGTACATCTACCTCTTGTGAACGTACCTGCGAACGATCGGCACTTGGAATACGCTCCGTGAAAGGTTGCTTGTTGCCATAGGTGTTCTCCATTTTAATGATGTAGACCAACTTGGCAGTTTTTCCCAATTCTTTGGTTAAGGCTACCTTCAATAACTTCACGTAATGCTCTTCTAGCCACTCGTAAAAAAACTTGCTCGGAACCTGAATACTCAAGGCGTTATCGGTAAGTTTTACCGCTTTGATGGGCTCGAACCAGGTCTTGTATGCTTGTGAGGTAATATTATCTTCAATAAAAGCCAAACAATTTTTCCAAAC
>DFVG01000054.1:0-172 GCA_002379985.1 Flavobacteriaceae bacterium UBA4166 | reverse complement strand
TTCCAAACCGATTCCGCAGTTTTGCCCATAGTGAAATTAGTAGATATTCAGTTAGTTATAATAGAAGGTTAGGGAGTGAGAAAAGATCATTTCTAACATTTCCTTAACAGTGCAAATATGTGAACAAAATATTTAAAAAAAAAACGGATACCCTATTGATTATTCTGTTTTT